>JAYWGO010000018.1:0-8243 GCA_043778205.1 Polaromonas sp.
CTCAGCTATAATTAGAGGCTTCCTGTCTACCCCACGTACGCCTAGCGCAACAAAATAGCTTAACCCTGACATAGCAGCTCGAAATTGGCTCCAAAAGAGTCATTTTTAAAGCCAGCTTGGGCGTACCCGTTTTATTTTCGGAGAGCCCAGTGCTTCAGTCACTCAAGCCACGTTTCCCCCACGCCATTCTGGCCCTCGCAGACGGTACCGTTTTTGTTGGATCTTCCATTGGTGCAGCGTCTAAAGATATCCCCCATGCTGTCGGTGAAGTCGTTTTCAACACTTCCATGTCCGGTTATCAGGAAATCCTGACCGACCCCAGCTATTGCCAGCAAATTGTCACACTAACCTACCCGCACATTGGCAATTACGGCATCAGCGAGCAAGATGTTGAATCCGCCAAAGTCAACGCCGCAGGTTTGATCATCAAAGATTTGCCTTTGATTGCCTCCAATTTCCGCTCTACCATGAGCTTGACCGAGTATTTGGTCAAAGAGAAAACGGTTGCGATAGCCGACATCGACACCCGCCAGTTGACTCGTCATTTACGCACCCATGGTGCGCAAAACGGCTGTATTTTGGCACTGGCTGAGGGTGAAGTGGTTACGCCCGCATTGATAGCCAAAGCGATTGCCTTGGCAAAAGCTACGCCTGACATGGCAGGCTTGGATTTGGCCAAAGTCGTCTCCACCACCAAAACTTACGCTTGGACGCAAACCGAGTGGCAATTGCATAACGCGACTTTGGACGGTAAGGCCGGTTACAGCGAGCAAGTTGCTGCAGATGCCAAATTCCACGTCGTAGCTTACGACTTTGGCGTCAAGTACAACATCCTGCGCATGCTGGCCGAGCGCGGGTGCCGCGTCACAGTCGTGCCTGCGCAAACCAGTGCTGCCGATGTGCTCAAGCTCAATCCGAACGGTGTTTTCTTGTCCAACGGGCCTGGCGACCCACAGCCGTGTGATTACGCCATTGCCGCAGCCAAAGAGTTGATCGAAACCGGCATCCCGACCTTCGGTATTTGCCTGGGGCACCAAATCATGGCTTTGGCCAGCGGTGCGAAAACCTTCAAAATGAAATTCGGCCACCACGGTGCGAACCACCCGGTGAAAGATTTAGATACTGGCAAGGTCAGCATCACCAGCCAAAACCACGGCTTCGCAGTGGATGAAAAATCTTTACCCGCTAACCTGCGCGCCACCCACGTCAGCCTGTTCGACGGCACGCTGCAGGGCTTGGCTCGCACCGACAAGCCCGCGTTTTGCTTCCAAGGTCACCCTGAAGCATCGCCGGGTCCACAAGACATCAGCTACCTGTTCGACCGCTTTGTCGGTTTGATGACAAATATTAAAGAGATTAAGGCTGGGGAGAATACATAAAATGCCAAAACGTACCGACCTTAAAAGTATCCTTATCATAGGCGCTGGGCCTATCATCATTGGTCAGGCCTGCGAGTTTGACTATTCCGGTGTGCAAGCCTGCAAAGCCTTGCGCGAAGAGGGCTACAAAGTCATCTTGATCAACAGCAACCCTGCAACCATCATGACCGACCCTGCCACAGCGGATGTCACCTACATCGAACCCATCACCTGGCAAACGGTTGAAAAAATCATCGCCAAAGAGCGCCCAGACGCGATTTTGCCAACCATGGGTGGGCAAACCGCGCTGAATTGCGCTTTGGATTTGTGGCACAACGGCGTGTTGCAAAAGTACACGGGTGCAGCCACCGGTAAGCCTGTCGAGCTGATTGGCGCGACACCAGAAGCCATCGACAAAGCCGAAGACCGCCTGAAGTTCAAAGACGCGATGACGAAAATAGGACTCGGCTCGGCTCGCTCTGGCATTGCGCACAGCATAGACGAGGCTTGGGGCGTGCAAAAAACACTGGGCTTTCCCACGGTTATTCGCCCCAGTTTCACGCTGGGCGGCACGGGCGGAGGCATTGCCTACAACGCGGAAGAGTTTGAAACGATTTGCAAGCGTGGCTTGGAAGCATCCCCAACCAACGAGTTGTTGATTGAAGAATCTCTGCTCGGTTGGAAAGAGTACGAGATGGAAGTGGTGCGCGACAAGGCGGACAACTGCATCATCGTTTGTTCGATTGAAAACTTGGACCCTATGGGCGTACATACGGGCGACTCGATCACGGTTGCGCCTGCACAAACGTTGACCGATAAAGAATACCAAATCCTGCGCAACGCTTCTTTAGCGGTGTTGCGTGAAATTGGTGTCGACACAGGTGGCTCCAACGTGCAGTTCTCCATCAACCCGGTCGATGGCCGCATGGTGGTGATTGAGATGAACCCGCGTGTGTCCCGCTCCAGTGCGCTTGCTTCCAAGGCGACCGGTTTCCCGATTGCTAAAGTCGCTGCCAAGCTGGCTTGTGGCTACACGCTGGATGAGTTACGCAACGAGATTACTGGGGGGGCAACACCTGCAAGTTTTGAGCCTAGCATTGATTACGTGGTGACGAAGATTCCACGTTTTGCGTTTGAGAAATTCCCGACCGCAGATTCGCGTTTAACCACGCAGATGAAGTCAGTCGGCGAGGTGATGGCGATGGGCCGCACGTTCCAGGAGTCGTTCCAAAAAGCATTGCGCGGTTTGGAAGTTGGCGTGGACGGCATGAACGAAAAAACGCAGGACCGTGAAATCTTGGAGCGCGAATTGGGTGCGCCAGGTCCGGAACGTATTTGGTACGTGGGCGATGCGTTCGCTATGGGTTACACCGTCGATGAGGTATTTGCTTTGACCAAAATCGATCCGTGGTTTTTGGTTCAAATCGAAGAAATCGTCAAAATCGAGTTGGAGCTGGAAACCACCACGCTTGACAAAATCGATGCTGCCACGCTACGCTTATTAAAGCAAAAAGGCTTTTCAGACCGTCGTCTAGCGAAGCAATTGCGTACGACGGACACAAAAATTCGTGAAGCGCGCCACGCTGCTGGCGTGCGCCCTGTGTACAAGCGCGTGGATACTTGCGCGGCTGAGTTTGCGTCGAACACGGCTTACTTGTACTCCACCTACGAAGCTGTACACCCGCTCAACACCCGCAGTGAATGCGAGGCCGCGCCGACAGATAAAAAGAAAATCATGGTGCTCGGTGGCGGTCCGAACCGCATCGGCCAAGGCATTGAGTTTGACTACTGCTGCGTCCACGCCGCGATGGCGATGCGCGAAGACGGCTACGAGACCATCATGGTCAACTGCAATCCTGAGACCGTGTCCACCGACTACGACACGTCGGATCGCCTGTACTTCGAGCCTTTGACGCTAGAAGACGTGCTGGAAATTGTTGATAAAGAAAAACCTTGGGGCGTGATCGTGCAGTATGGCGGTCAAACGCCGCTCAAACTCGCGCTTGATCTGGAAGCCAATGGCGTGCCCATCATTGGCACATCGCCCGACATGATTGATGCCGCCGAAGACCGCGAGCGTTTCTCAGCGCTGCTGCGCGATCTGGGCCTGAAGCAACCGCCCAACGCTACTGCCCGCACCGAAGCTGAGGCATTGGAAAAAGCCACGTCCCTGGGCTATCCGCTGGTTGTACGTCCCAGCTATGTGCTGGGTGGTCGCGCCATGGAGATCGTGCACGAGCAGCGCGACCTAGAGCGTTACATGCGCGAGGCCGTCAAGGTATCGCACGACTCCCCCGTGTTGCTAGACCGGTTTTTAAACGACGCGATTGAGTGCGATGTTGATTGCCTGCGCGACCCCGAAGGCAAAACCTTCATCGGTGGCGTGATGGAGCATATCGAACAAGCGGGCGTACACAGCGGTGACTCTGCTTGCTCGCTGCCGCCGTATTCACTGTCTAAAGAGACGGTGGATGAGATGAAGCGCCAGTCTGCCGCCATGGCGGGTGCGCTGCAAGTAGTAGGCTTGATGAACGTGCAATTTGCTATTCAACACAAAGATGGTGCAGACGTGATTTATGTGCTGGAGGTTAACCCTCGAGCGTCGCGTACCGTGCCCTATGTAAGCAAAGCTACTGGCATCCAACTGGCCAAAGTGGCTGCGCGCTGTATGGCCGGCCAAACTTTAGCTTCGCAAGGCATCACCAAAGAAGTTACGCCGCCGTACTTCAGCGTGAAAGAAGCCGTATTCCCGTTTGTCAAGTTTCCTGGTGTAGACACCATTCTTGGCCCCGAGATGAAGTCCACTGGTGAGGTGATGGGCGTAGCTAAAACGTTTGGCGAAGCATTTGTTAAATCACAGCTCGGTGCGGGCACTAAGCTACCCAAGTCCGGCAAGGTTTTCCTTACCGTAAAAAATAATGACAAAGCACGTGCGGTAGAGGTAGCGCGTGCTCTGGTAGCTATGAATTTTGAAGTAGTAGCCACCAAAGGTACAGCAGCAACCATAGAAGCAGCGGGCATAGCCGTGCAAACCGTGAACAAAGTGGCCGAGGGTCGCCCGCACGTGGTAGATATGATAAAAAATAACGAGATTGCGATGGTAATCAACACTGTGGAAGAGCGCCGCAACGCCATTTCTGACAGCCGCGCCATACGCACCTCTAGCTTGCTGGCGCGCGTGACCACGTTTACTACCATTGCAGGTGCTGAGGCTGCAGTGGAAGGTATGAAGTATGTGGACAATCTGGGCGTGATCAGCGTGCAAGAAATGCACGCCGCGCTGGCTGCCTAGATTACGAAAACAAAGCTGTAAACTGTATTTACACGCTGTTTGCAGCTTAGTTTAAAATTCAATCTAATCAAACCGCTGGTCATTGCGATCAGCGGTTTCCTTTTTACAGACTACGAATATGGCCACTATCCCTATTACCAAGCGCGGTTCCGAAAAACTTAAAGCCGAACTGCACCAGCTTAAAACTGTGGAGCGCCCATGGGTGATCAACGCGATATCCGAAGCGCGTGCCCAAGGCGACCTCAGCGAAAACGCCGAATACGAGGCTGCTAAAGATCGCCAAGGCTTTATCGAAGGCCGCATTCAAGAAATTGATGGCAAGTTGTCTGCTGCCCAAATTATTGACCCCACCGAAGTAGATGCTGGTGGCCGTGTAGTGTTTGGCGCTACGGTAGAGCTGCAAGACGATGAGAGCGGCGCCAAGGTGACCTACCAAATTGTGGGTGAAGACGAGGCTGATTTAAAACTTGGCTTGATTAACATTTCTAGCCCGATAGCGCGCGCATTGATTGGGAAAGAAGAAGGTGATACGGCCGTAGTACAAGCGCCAAGTGGCGAGAAGCACTACGAGATTATCGCTGTGCAATACATCTAATAGACTACTGTGTTGGATGGCTAAATTAATGCTTTGGGGTTAGTGGCAATACGTCTTTGAGCTGGTCAAAGGCAAACGACTCGAAATATTTTCAACCATAGTGTCAGATTTGGCGCGGTCATGGGTATTTGCGAGGTAGCTACCAGCGGTTTTTAACCCATACTCCCAAGTAATCATGTTTACTCTTCTATGCCGTTACTATAAGTTCCATGCACTATGGGGGCTACTTTTTCTGCAGCAAGCAGCATTTGCGCAGGTCGCAGTTATCAATCTGCCAAATCGTAGTGTGATGATCCCTAATGTGGTGTCAGCCTTTGAGCTGCCTGTAGGCCAGGTACTCGATCCAGAAGTGATTTGGCAGACCCAACAAACTATCACCCAGCCAGCTAATGCCCCAGGTCGCTGGAACGTATCGTCAGGCAAGCGCACCGCTGCTAAATTTTCACTCACCACACAAAAAGACCATTTGTTCACGATTGAAGTGCCGTTAGTACGCATGGACAAAGTAGAGCTATTTTGGCGTGTGCCTGGCCAAGCTTGGGAACGTGCCCAAGCGGGTGACACCGTGGCGTTGTCCCAGTGGCCTATGGTGGGGCAGTTTCCTACCTTTGTCATGCATTTTGAAGGTACTACCTCGACTATGGACGTACTGATGGTGATGCAAAATGCTGGCACCGCAAGCACTGCTGTCTACCTGAAAGCCGACCGCGAATCGCGTGAAAGCAGGCTGTTGCAGGCCAACGTTGCAGGCCTGCTGATTGGCGCTAGCGCTATGGTGCTGGTGGTTAGTTTTTTGCTTTTTCTGATGTATCGAAACCGATCTAGCGCCTGTTTGTTAGTGTATTGCACGGCGATTACGGTGGGCACTTCTATTTTGAATGGCTATGCAGCCATCTGGTTCACGCCAGACTGGCCAGCCTTTAATGATGCGGCTAAACCATTTTTGGGCTCTGCTGTTTCGGCCGCCATGTTGGCAGCCAGTACCTATGCGCTAGACAGGATAGCTTTAGGCAGAAGGGCACGTTACTTGTCTTGGATTGTGGTCTGCTCGGTGCTGGCTTATGGTGTGGTGCAAGCTACTTTTTTGCAATCACACTGGCGTCTGTTGGGTGGTGCCGCAGGGGCGCTCATTTGTGCGCTGGTGGCCACGGTGTTAGCTGCGGCGGCTTGGCAACGAGGCGACGGGCATGCGCCATGGGTCATGCTGTCTGCATTGCTATTTACAGGATCAGCAGTCGTGGTGTCACTCGGCTATGTGCAAATTGCAGGTATGGATCTTTTTGCTGTGCTGATGACGCTAATGCTGGTGGCCAGTAGTTTGGTACTGCGGCATGTGCTGGTGGTTCGCGAGCGCTTTGGCCGTGCTGTGCAAGGGCGTGAACATATCACCCGCTTTCGCGACCCGTTGACTGCGCTTTTGTCTTATGAAGGTTTTGAGCGTGCAGTAGATAACCTGGCCGTACGCCAGCACTCGGGTGGCGGCGTGGCGCATATTTTGTACTTTAGCCTGACTGCGCTAGACAGTTTTAGACATGAGGATGGCTATGTGGTATGGCAGCGCGATTTGGTGCGATTTGCCGCAGTGTTGCAAAAATCCCTAGGCGAGGGATGGCACATTGCGCGGCTAAGCAATAGCAAGTTTGGTGCAGTGCGACTAGATGACCATGGCTCTAAAACAAAAGAGTCTTTGCTGACTCTGGTATTGTCCAGTTGCGCCCGCAAAATTGACACTGAAGGTTGGGCCGACCGCGTAGGTTTGCGCATGACTGGCACTACCACGCCGCTGACCACCACCGGCCTGCAAGAAATCTTGCGCGTGCTGGAGCAAACAATACGCAATTTACCGCCTGGCAAACGCATTGCATTGCTGTAATTTTCTGCACTAGCGCCTCGACCTGGTGGCTATGGTCGATAGAATAAAGCCATGTATATTCATCTTCGCTTACACACAGAATTCTCAGTCGTAGACGGTACCGTCCGTATTGATGAAGGCGTTAAAGCCGCTGCGCAATATGGGCAGGGCGCGTTGGCAATAACGGACCTAAACAACCTTTTTGCTACAGTAAAATTTTATAAAGACGCACGCAACTATGGCGTCAAACCCATCGTTGGGGCAGAGATTTGGCTAGAAGGTTTTGGCGCAAGTGATGGTTCAAGCGCAGGCAAAGAGCCTGCGTTATCGCGCGTAATTTTGCTGGTGCAAAACAAGCAGGGTTACCTTAACTTGAGCGAGCTGTTGGCCCGCGCTTGGACCCAAAACGTAGTACGCGCTAATGGTGTGGTCAAGCTCGAATGGTTAAAAGAACTTAATGCTGGCCTCATCATGCTCAGCGGTGCGCAAGCCGGGCCTGTGGGCCAGGTACTGGTACAGGGCGATTCACAACGCGCGGGCGACATGGCGCTGCAGCTGGCCTCAATGTTCCCCCATCGCTTCTACATCGAGCTGCAGCGCGCAGGCAGGGCGGACGACGAAGCGCATGTGGCCGCTGCTGCTACCTTGGCGTCTAAGCTCAAGCTGCCCGTAGTGGCTACCCATCCTATTCAATTTCTGACGGCTGCAGACTACGAGGCGCATGAGGCGCGGGTATGCATCTCTGAGGGTGAGATCTTGGGCAACGCGCGGCGCGTTCGCAAGTTCACGCGCGAGCAATATTTCAAATCACCTGAGCAAATGGAAACTTTGTTTGCCGATCTGCCCAGCGCCATTGCTAACACTGCAGAGATTGCCAAGCGCTGCAGTATCACCATTGAGCTGGGCAAGCCAAAGTTGCCTGATTTTCCAACGCCGCAGGTCAATGGCGTGCGCATGTCGCCCGAGGATTACTTTCGCCACCTCTCGCACGAAGGCCTTAAAGAACGCATGGCACATTTGTACCGAGATGATGCGGTGCGCGCCACACAGATGCCGCGCTATGTAGAGCGGCTAGAGTTTGAGATCAACACTATTTTGAATATGGGTTTCCCCGGTTACTTCTTGATCGTGGGTGACTTTATCCAA
>JAYWGO010000019.1:0-3120 GCA_043778205.1 Polaromonas sp.
CTAAACCAAGCCGAGTACAACCAACTAAGCTACGGCAGCCTAAGCTTAGGCGGCAGCGTCACTGTGCAAGTGGCCAGCAACAGCAACCAGCGCGGCAACACCGAGCTCACCGTAGACCCCGCCCAAACTGTTACCACCGGCAGCGCCAACGAACAAACCCTCACCCAACTGGCAGCCCAGCCCGGCATGGCCTGGGTAGGCGACGTAGTGCGCCAACAGCAGCAAGCCGCCCTGACCAACCCAAGCGCCGCCCTGCAACTGCAAAACGTGCAGCTAGCCCAAGCCCAGTGGGACTACCGCAGCCAAGGCCTCACCCGCGAAGGCGCTGCCATCGTCAGCCTGGTGGTGGCCTACTTTACCGCCGGTGCAGGCACCAGCATTGTGGGTGCAGGTGCCACCGGCCTGGGCGGCGTGGTGCTGACCGGTGCCGTGCAAGCCGGCGTCACCACCCTGGCCACCCAGGTCAGCATCAGCATGATTAACAACCGGGGCAACCTGGGCGCGGTGTTTAACGAGCTGGGCAGCTCGGCCAGCGTAAGAAGCTTGCTAACCGCCATGGCCACCGGTGGGGTGCTGGCTGGTTTGAACTTTAACCCCGTCGGCCAGCCCACGTTGGCAGGTGGTGCCCAAAGCTTTACCACCCAGCTAGGACAAAACCTGCAAGCGGGCGTAGCCCGCACCCTTATTAGCAGCGCCATCAACGGCACCAGCCTAGAGCGCGGCCTGCAAACAGCCATCGTTAGCGCACTGATTGACACTGCAGCAGCCCAAGGTGCCTTTGCCATCGGCCAAAGCGGCCCCCAAGGCAGCCAAGCACTCAACGCCTTTGCCGCCGAGGTAGCCCATGCCATGGCAGGTTGCGCTGCAGGCGCGGCCAGCGCCAGCAATGCAGGCAGCAATACTGGAAGTGGCTGCAGCGCCGGTGCTATTGGTGCCGTGGTAGGCCACCTGTCAGCGCAGTACTTTGACCCCAACGCCACAGGTGGCGGCAACACCGTGCAACTGGCTGGGGTGATTGCCGGCGTAGCCGCAGCGGTGGCCGGACAAGATGCAGATGGCATTAACCAGGCCGCCAGCGCCGGTAGCAATGCAGTAGCCAATAACTGGCTGCAGCCCAAAGAGCAAGAACAGCGCCGCCTAGCCCAGCGCACCTGCAACGGCGCCGGTGCAGGCAGTGCCAATGCCTGCGCCATCGTTGCCGCGCTCAACACGCTAGACGCACAGCGCGAAGCAGGCAACAACGCCACACTGTACAGCGGCATTAGCAAAGGCTTGCTGGCATTACTGCAGTCCCCTACAGCCCCGGTAGAGCTGATCCTCAATCTGTTGCAAAACCCAGCAGAGACCATCATTGGCGTACTCAGAGGGGTAGCGCTGCTACCGACCCATATTGCCAACGGCCTGCAAAGCGACGACCCTGAGGTAAGGGGCCGGGCGATGGTGGATGCGTTGGCCACCACGGCTGGTGCGGCTGCGCTGGCCAGGGCAGGGGTGGGGGTGGTGCGGGGGGTGGGGTCGGGAGGTAATGCGAGTGGTACGGCGGGCACGGCAGGTAGTAGCGTAAACGTTGGCCCTTGGAGCAAAGGGATAACCAACGTAGTTGAAAATGGCACTTTTACCCAGTGTGGAAATGGCTCTTGCGTATCAGCAACCGCGCAGGTTCTCACGAACGGTACGGTTACAGAAGCCCAAGTCGTTGCACGAATTGGCGAGTGGGCTGACCCATTGAAGTTGCCGGGCGTTTTGAATGACTTGGCTCCTGGTTCCACACCGTGGAGGGGCGGCTATTTCGGTTCTGGCGCGGATGCCGTAACTATTGCGAATAAAGGTCCGATGGGCGCTGTTTTACAGGCGCCTGGTGAGGCCGCGCACATGGTGACTATCAGCCCGGTTCCTGGATCGCCGGGCATGTTCCGCGTACAAGATACGGGGGTGGGGAAAACCTATGATGTTTCCGCTTCATGGATTGGGAAGTATGTTGTTGGAGGGGTGTGGAAATGAGTGCGCCAAGTTCATCTTCGATTGGTGGGGTCGATCAATCTCACTTGCTGTGCCTGCGCCTGATTGAGCTCGTGGAGGATGGCGTTTATCGTGTTGAATTGCTGTCTAAGGATGGTTCAACATTGAGCACAATTAGTCGAGTGTCTGAAGTTGATGTCGGGGGTGGAGAGGTAATTCAGGGAATCAACTTTGATTCGGATGAGTATGGAAAATTGATGATGATGGGCTTGATTCTTTCGCAGCCCATTTGTCATGCAATCGGCGCGTTCCACAAGGCACAAATTCAACGCCAGGCGCGTCCCGCGCAGAGCTGAGAAGTCAGGCCAGGTCGGGCGTCGAGCCCGCCCCGCCCTGGCAAGTACTGCGGGGTAACTTTGCTTTCGCAAAATTAACATAACGGTCGCTTTGGCAAAGTAGCCGCAGCCACTGCGCTAAAGCTCCGTTTGTGCGGCTACCGCTGCTGCCGCAGGCCTTGCTCCTTCTCGGGTTTACCATACCCCCGTTATGTCTTGCTCCCCTCGCCCTGCGCGCAAGCCCAGCGCTCACGCGGTGTAACGCACGGCCTGCGCCGGACATCCATGGCCAGCGCGGTATCGGCTGCGCCGATACCGCATAGTGGTTCT
The DNA here is from genome assembly GCA_043778205.1 of Polaromonas sp. Classification (GTDB taxonomy): domain Bacteria; phylum Pseudomonadota; class Gammaproteobacteria; order Burkholderiales; family Burkholderiaceae_C; genus JAAFIP01. The sequence continues at coordinate 2,625 of JAYWGO010000019.1, forward strand.
AGATAAGCGCGTGCCGCGCAGCATCACGAGTGGCTCTCCCCGCCCACCCGTTGTGGGCCAGGCGCTTTGCGCCTTTGGCCCAGCGCCTGGGGTGGCCCGTCCGCCCCCAGGGGCTCCCTCCACAGTAGTGTCCGCACCTTGCCAACCCGCATGCCTACTAGTTTCGCATGCAGACACCTCGTAAATCAGTAGCTTCTTTTGCGATTGCTTATCCGGTGGACAGTTTTCTTGTATGAAATCAGCCTAAGGCCCAAGGAAATGCTGCGCAGACAGCTCCTAAATAAATAGTAGCTTCAAACTGTCTTGCCAGCACTGCGATTGATTAAACTCCTGCTGTGCATTCGCGTACTTCTGCTACTTCCCGACCCAGCCTGATTAAGCAAGTCACCCTGTGGCTGGTGGTGTCAGCGCCGATTGAATATTGAACCACCCTGCCGATCCAATATTGAGCCAGGGCGGGTTGCTTGATTTTGAATCAGCAACTGTGGATAAGTGT
>JAYWGO010000020.1:0-29192 GCA_043778205.1 Polaromonas sp.
GGGAAGAAAGATTAGCGCTCATTGTAAAAACTGCTGACAGACTTGCTAATGTTCGTGCGTGCATCAAAGATGGCAATCAGAGACTTTTAGCTATTTACCTTGAAGAGCATCCTGTGTTTAGGACTTCGGTGTATAGGCTAGGTTTATGCGATTCTTTATGGGCTGATCATAGTGAGTTGATGCCAATTGATCAAATCGTTGCATGAGGCAATAGTGCTAGCTGTAGCGTCCACACCCCACAAATCAGTCCTTTCGGCCAAGCAAAATCTGCACAGCAAGCTATTAAATCAGTAGCATTAAAGTCCAGTGCGACGAAAGTGATGCCAACTACTTCAACCTCCGCCATCAAGCCCATCGCCCAAGTCCCCTTCCAAGGCGGCAACGTCAAAGAAAGCCTCGACACCATCGACCAAAGGAACGGCCAGCGCAGCCTGCAGTCTGTGGAAATCCGTTGCCGAAGAGGTTTACAACAAATGATAAAAAAGTAGAGTCAATGGTGGTGCTGTTTTTTGCCGCTTACAGACAACACAGATATTAACTTGGCTAGCAAGTTTTCAGATCTAACAAGGGTTGGCCAGATACCCTGAAACCTTATCTCTATTGCAACCGACCCTGCTGCAAATAGAGTTCTGCTCTCACTAAGGGGCAATGACGCCGGAAAAATTTCTTGTTGGTCATGGGATGAAGAGCCGAGTAAACCTGTGTGGATTAAGTAGGCGCATTCAAGCTCCAAGTGCGACACGGACTAGATTATCAGCCCATAAGCTGTAAAGTCGAAAATAGCTTCAGGCAAGCACAGCTCTGCCGGGCACTTCCTGCCAAAGATTTGCATAGTGAGCTTGTGCGCAATCGCGTCGAGCTACTCTTATGAATGAACGCTCAGGTCTGTACCCTTTGGCAAATACTGGCGCAACAAACCATTGGCGTTCTAATTAATGCCCCGCTCCCAGAGACTGTACGGGTAAGAAAAGTACACCTTTTTTGCGTGTGATGGGCTTGGAAGGAGTGGTAGTGCAAGCCGTAAGTGCGAACTCTGCAGGCCAATTGGGCGCAATTACCATGCGCGGGCTAGGGAGCAAGACTGTTTCCAGTCACCACATTGTTGTTCAGTACTGCATCGCTTAAATACTTAAAAATTCCATGGCCTGCATTGTTTTTAACGCTGTTGTTAGTGCACACCGAACCCGCGTCGCGGTCAAACACGATGCCAGCGCCTTGGCTAACACCGCTGCCAGCTGTCAGTGTGCCGGTAATGGTGTTGCCAGTAACCACAGAGCCCGTGGTTTCTACTACCGTAATGCCGCTGCCAACATTGCCTGTAATGGTGTTATTGCGCAGTGTGTTACCCGATGAAGATGACAGATTGATAGCCGCATTAGGTGGGCTTAGCGCACCAATGCCGTTGTTTGTAAAAGTGTTGCCATCAATGATGGTTTTGGTCACAAATGTGGTGGCCTTGTCAACGCCTGCGGGGCCAATTTGCATGCCGCCACCTGCATTGTTATCAAACAGGCTGCGTGTAATGAGTACGTTCGTAACTGTTGAGCCGAGATTAGGTTCGATGTCCAGGCCCGCCTCGGGTTCAGTGCCTGCAGTGTTTTTAAATACAGAGTCGTAAATTTGCAGACCATCAACTGATGTAATCGACATGCCTTGGCGGCGGTTACGATCGGCTACCACTTTGCAAAAAGTAATGGCCTTGGTGGCCGCGCCCCCGACATAAAAACCATCACCCCAACATTCTTTGGCGGTGACATCTTCCACAACTACATTGGTAGATCTGTTTATTACCAAGCAATGACCCCATTCGCCAGCAGTGCCCATGTGTTTAAACCGTTCACCCTCTATAGTTCCACCAAGCACGTTGACGTTGTTAGCGTTGAAAATATTGACCATGTTGTAGCCAGTTTTATTATTAGGAATGGCGCGCAGTACAGCGTTAGTCTGCATCTGCAGTGTCATTTGACTTTTCAGCTGCAGACCCACCACAGCATCTAGCATGTAAACCCCCATCGGAACGATCAGAGTCCCTCCGCTGCCTGCGACAGCGTTCACGGCTGCCTGCAAAGCAGCCGTGTCATTGGTGGTGCCGTCACCTTTTGCACCATAGGTTTTGGCGTTGACTACCACTGCTGATGTGGGGTCTGGCACGCAGCTGGGCAGCGTACTGGCAGTGTTAGTTGCAGCAGGCAATGAGGTGGTGACTGTCGCAGTTTGTGTCACTGTGGGTATAGTGGCTATTGGGGTGCTGGTAAAGGTGGAAGCGGGGGCAGAAGCCAAGGGAAAATTGGGCGCGATAACTGTGCCGGTGGTAGTGTTGGAGGGGGCGGGGGTGGACGGAGTAAGCGTGGTTGGGGTAGGGGCGGATAGGGTAGGGGCGGATGGGTTGGATGAGGTAGGGCTGGGCTGTGCAGTGCTAGCTGTGGGACTTAGTGCAATCGGCAAGGTAGTTGTTATGCTGATTGCGCTAGGCATGCTGGTTGTCTCATTGACGGGCTGATTTGACAGGCCTGTTGCGACTGTTGCAAGTGGTGCTGGGTTTGCTGTGCTCCCGCTTGGGCCGCCACCGCCGCAGGCAGACAGTTGTAAAGCAGCGCCACAGTAAATCATGGCAGTTAATTTTTTAGACAGCACCCACATATTTCCAGCCCTTTTTTGATTTTTCAAAGCTATGGACTTTGCCGCCTGTTCGGCTAAACAAATACAAATACCACCATAGCACTTGTCTTTAGTGAGCTCTATTGTTTTGAGTTAGCTTGTGTTAAAAATGTATCTTAAAAGGGCCTAGTCAAGACACCCACGCAAGTGGGTAGGTGCGGTACAGGCCCTCGTCGCTGTCTAGGCTAACATTCAGATCGTCGTAGCTTGATTTAGGGTCTTGTGTTTGCTTGATCAGCTCAGTTGGCACACGGATGCCGTGTTGGATAAATTTACCCCGCGCATCCTCTTGCACGGTGGTGGGGTATTTGTTGGATTGGCTGTCGCCGGTGGTGTACCTACGGCCATCCCAGTAAATGCGCGACGCTCTTACCGTGATGGTAACTTTTTGTCCTACCACGGCCGCCTTTGGTAAATGCCAAAACAGTTCAGCAGTTTCGCCAAGCTTTACAGGGTTAGGGGTGGATTGCATCACCACATCGCCATACTTAAGCTTGTCTAGCGTGCTGCGGTGCACGTGCCACAGCGCTCCAGCGCCTATGATGGGCAAGAGCGGCTCAAACAAAACATCCTCTAAATCCCAATTACTGTCCCATTGCCATAATACCCAGCGCTTAAACAGCATATACAGGCCCCAGACGATGCTACCGACGCCCAACAAGGTAAACACCAGTACGTCTTGGGATTTTTTTGGCGAACTTTTCATACCTTCATCGTAGTGGATGAGCGCTTTCAGGTAAAGATTTGTTTTTTGCTGCTGTTTATGTATTTAACTTAACATAATATACATCGTATAAAGTAAATTAAACCACTAAAGGTGCCGTACTACGCAGCTCGCCAGTCAAGGTAATTCGTTTTGAGATAGCCATTATGGCTGCCGCAGCAGACTTTGCCGGTGCTGTTGGCGGTGAGCCAGACCGCGTGTACATGCCTAGCTGGATCGGTATCAAAGGTTTGGCCAGCACCAGTTCAACCAGTTGGCCAGCTTTCATGCAGGCGCGCAGCAACGCTGGCGGTAGCACGCCCACCATGTCGGTGGCTGCAATCAAATCGAGCGCTACAAAGTACGAGCCGCAATGCACGGCGGGCAGTGGCACAGGCAAGCCGCTGGCTATGAATGAGCGGCTGACGATGTCGTCAGAACTGTCATGCGCCGTCATGTACAGCCATAATGCACCTACGATGTCTTGCAGGCTGCAGGTTCCTTTTTTGCCAGACTTGCCAAGCAGTGGGTGCCCAGGCCGCACGGCTATACGCATTTGAATTTCGGCCAGCGGCTTATAGTCCAGCCCGGCATCCAGGTGAATTCGCGTGCGCTGAGTCACTGCCAAGTCCATCACCTCATCACGCACCAGAGACAGCAACGCGCTGGGTGTAGTTTCCAAAATACGTATGCGGGTCTTGGGGTGCAAGCGCTGCAGCGTAATGGCAAGCTCTGGCAGTAACAGGCTGGCATCCACGGGCGACACGCCTAGCGCCAGCAGCCGCGTGCCATCGCCTACGGTTTTTTTAGCCTCTTCGGCAGCCTTGCGCAGCTCGGCCTCAGCCACCCTCGCGCGCGACAAAAAAGCACTGCCTGCGGCGGTAGGCGTGACACCACGCCCGCTGCGGTCCATCAATTGCACACCCAACTCTTCTTCAAGTTGCTGCAGCGCGCGCGTGAGCGCAGGCTGGGACATATTGAGCTGTCTGGCCGCACCGCGAATACTTCCTGCGTCCACCACAGCGATGAATTGTTCAATACTTTGAAGTCGCATTGGGGCATCCTTAAGTGATGCACAGCCAACATCGGGCTGCTGCATCACGCATCTTCCCACAAGGTGGGTGCTCTGCCAATATTCAGCCCATCGGCAAAGATGATTTTTTTAAGGATACGTCATATGAAAACTACCCCCACCGTTACTTCAAATACGCGCCGGTTGGCGCTGCATTACGGTTGCGCTGCTACAGCCACTTTATTTGGAATTACGGCCAGTCGCCCTGCCCTGGCGCAGCCTTTGGTGCCAGGCGCCATCAACCAATTGCGCATTCTGTGCTCCGGCCCGGCTGGCAGCATTCCCGATATTGTGGCCAGGCGTGTGGCCGATCAGTTGACGCGGCAATACCCGCAGGGCGCGATGGTTGACAACCGCCCGGGCGCAGCGGGACAAATTGCTGTTAACGCACTCAAAGCGTCGGTGCCGGATGGCGCGACGGTGCTGCTAGCCCAAGGTGCAGTCGCCACGGTCTATCCCTACCTGTATGCGAAACTTGGCTACGACCCCATTGCCGACCTACAACCCTTGTCGATGGCAGGTGAGATGACGCTGGCCTTGGCCATCGGCCCGGCCGTACCTAGCAACGTAACCAATATCCAAGAGCTGATCGACTGGATGCGCAGCAACCCCAAGCTGGCCAATGTAGCCTCGCCCGGCACCGGCACTTTGCCGCATTTGCTGGAGGCCATGCTTTTTCGTGAAGCCAATGTGTCTTGGCAGCATGTGGTGTATGCGGGCGGCCCGCCTGCACTGGTGGATTTACTCAGCGGGCAAGTTGCGGCCTTGGTGTTGCCAGAAGGACTTTTTCGGCAGCACAAAACTACCGGCAAGCTGCGGGTGCTGGCAACCTCGGGCGCGCAGCGCAGCGCATATTTTCCGGATGTGGCTACTTTTGTCGAGCAGCGTTACCGTGGCTTGGTAGTGCGCGAGTGGTTTGCATTTTTCATGCCCGCACGGGTACCGCCCAACACCATCGATGCGGTATCCAACACCTTGCAACAGGCTATCGCCCGCCCCGAGCTAAGCGCAGCGTTTGCAGACTCTGGCATGCAGGCAACACCTAGTACACCTGCAGCCTTGGCCGCCCGTATTGCGCTAGAGCAACGTTATTGGCAGCCCATCATTGCGGCCACAGGTGTCAAGGCTGAGTGATGTCCTACAGTGCAGCAACAACTGCGCGCGTGGCCACAGCAAATGTCCAACCCCATCCGTGGGACGCAGCCGCCGCGGGGTGGAACCATCACGCTGACCTCATCCATGCATGGCTGCACGATGCAACGCAGGCTATGCTGGATGATGCGCACATTGGGCTAGGCGCGCGTGTCCTAGACATCGCAGCAGGCGCTGGCGATCAGACGCTTGACATTGCCCGACGCATTGGCAACACAGGCTGGGTACTCGCTACAGATATCTCGCCCGGCATATTGGCTTTGGCACAAAAAAACGCACAAGCGGCAAGCCTCAAGCAGGTCAGCACCCAAGTGGCCGATGTCCAATCGCTAGGTTTGGCAGGTGCAGATTTTGATGCCGCTGTGTGCCGACTTGGACTGATGTTTTGCAGCTCACCGCTGGCAGCGTTAAGCGAGATCCGCGCCGCGCTGAAACCTCGAGGGCGTTTCACAGCACTGGTATTTGGCCCGCCACAGGGCAACCCGTGTGTCGCCATCACGCTTGCCGTAGCACGCAAGCACGCGGGCTTGGCCCATGTTTCGGCCATAAAACCCAGCTGTGTAAGCGAACCAGGCACCTTAATGAGCTTGGGCAAACCGGGTTTACTAGAGCAACTGCTGCAAACTGCAGGCTTCGCTGATGTGGTGGTGCGCAGTCTATCGGCTCCATTTCACGCTTTCAGTGCGGCGCATTATGTCGATTTTTTACGCTCATCCGCATCGCCCATCATTGAAATTTTAGCGCCGCTTTCTGCTGCTGCGAGGCAGGCGGCTTGGAGCGACATGACCGAACAATTAGCGGTCTTTGGTACAGCGTCGGGCTGGACAGGACCTAACGAACTGTTGCGCTGCGTCGCCACGGCACCATGTTCTGCAGAAGATGACATGACATGTCCAGGTACAGATCAGCTTTAACGGAATTCACCACTTGCCTTTAGGCTGCTTAGCCCGCACAAAAGCGCTGATGATCTCGGCACTTTCGGCCAGCCCAGTTTGGTTGGCAAAGTCAATCGCACTTAAGCCAATTTTGTTTTTTAGCAGCGGGTCGGCGCCTTCTTCTAGCAGCAGTTTGACGGCGCTGGGCGTGCCGTATTTGGCGGCCATCATCAGTGGCGTGCTGCCGTTGGGCGATTCTGCGTCGATGTAGGCGTGCTTTTCTAGCAGCATGCTGATCAGTTCAACATTGCCTGAGGTGGCAGCGTAATGCAGCGGTGCCCAGCCAGTTTGGTTCACATCGGCATCTTTGGCCAGCAAGGCTGCCGCCATGGCCACGTGGTTTTTCAGCACTGCCATCATCAACGGGGTTTCGCCAGCCGCATTGGCAATGTTGATATTGGTCTGCGGAATGTCAATCAGTACTTTGGCCACTTTGAGCGAAGCGTCGCGCAGCGCTAAAAACAGGCCGTGCTGCTTGTCAGGGCTAAGGGTATTGGGGTCAAAGCCGCGCAGCAGCAGTGTGTAGATGGTGCTGGTGTCGTCACGTTTGATAGCCACAAAGAAGTCCTCATAAGACCCAGCCTTTGCCAAAGAAATATGAGCTAAAACATAAAGATATAGCGCAAACTTAAAGTATTTTCTCATGATGCTAATAGGTGAAAATTGCCATAAAAATGCCTTTATGCCAGCGTATTGGCTAAGCTTGCACTGCAGCACCAAAAAGTTGGTCAAAGTTCGCGCTGGTAGCCTGCGCGATAGTTTCGACATCTAGCCCCTTGAGCGAGGCCAGCTGCAGGGCCACAAACGGTACATACGACGGGTTATTGGTCTTGCCGCGGTAAGGCATGGGGGCTAAATACGGACTGTCGGTTTCGATCAGGCAGCGCTCTAGCGGCACATAAGCTGCCACTTCACGCAGCTCGGTGGCGGCTTTGAAGGTCAAAATACCCGAAAAAGAGATGTAAAAGCCCAAGTCAAGCGCCGCTTTGGCCACGGCCATGTTCTCGGTAAAGCAATGGAAGACACCGGTCAGTGGCGGGGCACCAGCGCCCTGCCCGCTGCTGGCTTCACGCAAAATGGCCAGCGTATCGTCAGATGCGCTGCGGGTGTGAACCACCAGCGGCAGCGCGGTAGCCTGGGCTGCGCGAATATGGGTGCGAAAGCGCGCGCGCTGCCATTCCATGTCCAGCACCGTGCGGCCGCCTTTGCGGGTGTCCATTTGGTAGTAGTCCAGCCCGGTCTCGCCAATGGCGACCACTTTGGGGCGTTGTGAGCGCTGCACCAGGTCGTCTACCGTGGGCTCGTAAATCCCTTCATTGTCGGGGTGCACACCCACAGTGGACCAAAAATTGTCGTAGCCGGTAGCCAGGGAGTGCACGTCGTCAAACTCTTCGATGGTGGTGCAGATGCACAAGGCGCGGGTAACTTGGGCTGCAGCCATGGCGTCTCTGATCTGCGGCAGCTGGCTGCGCAGTTCGGGGAAGTTGAGATGGCAATGGGAGTCGGTGAACATGGGTTGAATTTGGTCTTAATGGGGTTGATTTTAGTGATTACTTGGGGTGGTAGCTGGGTGCACTGTTGGATTGGGGGCTTTTGCAGTTGCGTTGGTGTTTGCAGTTGCAGTTGCCGGGGAGGACGAGCTTGGTTGGTGCCGGGCGAGATAGCGGTTGCAAATCGCCCTCATGCTGGGCATACCAGAAATCGGTCAATTTGCAACCGCTATATCGCCTCGCTACCATCGCGGTGTGCAACCTGTATTGAACACCAACCGTGCACACAAGACCACGCAATAAACAAGCCCTCGCGCACTACAACACTGTGATAAACATAGAAATCAAGGTTTCCAACTAAATCGTCTGCGTAGGCCTGTCAGAAGCTAAATGTGCACCGAGCGTCTCTTCAATTTTCAGCTTGAGTTGCTTAGACTTTTCATCCGCCGGAAAACGAATGCCCACGCCTTGCGTGCGGTTGCCTGCCGCGCGGGCTGGGGTGACCCACGCCACTTTGCCCGCTATCGGGTAACGCTGCGGGTCTTCTGGCAAGGTAAGCAGTACGTACACGTCGTCGCCCAGCTTGTAGTCGCGCGCGGTGGGGATGAACACACCGCCGTCGGTAAACAGTGGGATATACGCTGCGTACAAAGCCGCTTTTTCCTTGATGGCTAACTGAATCACGCTGGGGCGCGGCGTGCTGGACAAGGTGGTGGTGCCTGCGGACAGCGGTGATGATGCGGTGCTGGGGGGGGTGCTCATGGTGCTTGTCTGTTGTAGTGTGGGCGTAAAGGGGGCGTAATAATAAGTACTGGCAGGTACTGGGTGCTATTGCCTAGAGTTTAGGGCTATCTTGGCCTGGCTGACAAGGTCTTCTACCAACAATTCGGCTTTCCAGGTGTGGTCAATGCTGCGGGCCAGGCCTTTGAGCTGTTCGCTCCAGGCAGACAGGGCGCGGGCGGGCGGGGGTTTGGGCAGGTCGGCGGCGCTGAAAAAGCGCGGGGCAGCGCCCAGTTTGACGGCCCACAGGTCGTGGCAGAGCTTTTGCAGTGCGTCCAGTACTGTTGCTGGCGCCCAGCCGTCGGTAATGCCCTGCACCCCCATTACCATGCCTTTGGGTAGCTTGGCCCAAGCATTTATTGCGCCGTCAGCTATTAATTGCAGAGCGTCGATGGGCCGGCCACCGGCTGCTGCCAGCACGGTGGCTAAGGCGGCATCGTCCAGCTTGGCGGCAGCTTCTTGGCTGCGCAGCCAGGCCAGTGCCTCGGTGTGTGCAGGCCAGCGCAAGGCAAAGCTTTGGCAGCGGCTGCGGATGGTGGGCAGCAGTTGGTGGGCGGCTTCGGTAGCCAAGGCAAACTTGACATCGCCGGTGGGCTCTTCCAGGGTTTTGAGCAAAGCGTTGGCGGTGGCCACGTTCATGCGCTCTGCGGGGTACACCAGCACGGCCTTGCTGCGCCCGCGCCCGCTGGTGAGCTGCGCAAACTCGATGGTGCTGCGCATGGCATCTACCCGAATCTCGCGGCTGGGTTTGCGGGTTTTTTCGTCGATTTCTTTTTGGGCTTTTTCTGATAGCGGCCAGCCGTAGGCCAGCATCAGGGTCTCGGGCATCAGCACCACCAGGTCGGTGTGGGCGTGGCTGGCAATCATGTGGCAGCTGGGGCACTGGCCGCAGGCGGCCTGCTGGGCCAGCTTGCCAAGGGCCTCGCACAGCCAAGCCTGCGCCAAGCTTAAAGCGATGTCGTACTGGCCCAAGCCCGACGGGCCGTGCAGCAGCCATGCATGGCCACGCTGGGCCAGCAACGCGTCGCGCTGGGCGGCCAGCCACGGTGCCAGTGGCGCTGCTGCGCTGGCCACAGTGCTGGGGTCTGCCGCGCTGGCTGCCTCTGTCGAGGTGGTGGGCGGTTGCATCGTCACGTTAAAAATCTCCGTGTGCGCACGACGGCCATCACTTGGGCGCGCACCGCATCAATAGCTTGGTTGCCATCTATGCGGGCAAAGCGCTGGGGCTGCTGGGCTGCGCGCTGGGCGTAACCTGCCACCACGCGCTCAAAAAATTCGGTGGACTGCGACTCAAACTTGTCAGGCGTGCGGGCTGCGGCCAAGCGCTGCGCGGCTACTGCAGGCGGCACATCAAACCACACCGTTAAATCAGGCTGGCGAACCCCCAAAGTAGCAGGCATTTGGGCTTCTAGCCCAAGAGAATGCTGCACAGCGTGCTCTAAAAATGAGAGTGTGTCTAAGCTAAACCCGCGCCCTGCCCCTTGGTAGGCAAAGGTGGCATCGGTAAAGCGGTCGCACAGCACCACGCTGCCGCATGCCAGAGCGGGTTCGATCACATTAACCAGGTGTTCGCGGCGGGCAGCAAACACCAAGAGCGCTTCGGTCAGGGGGTCCATCGCATCATGCAAAACCATCTCGCGCAGGCGCTCTGCCAGCGGCGTACCACCGGGTTCGCGGGTGAGCACCACGGTATGGCCTTGGTCGGTAAATGCGTCGGCCAGGGCGCTAATGTGGCTGGACTTGCCTGCGCCGTCGATGCCCTCGAAGCTAATGAAGATGCCGGTGGTCATGGGTTGTGTCTGCTCTGAGCTGTTGCACATGGAGCGTTACTGTAGGCGAGCTGCATAAGAAAATCACTGCCCCCGAATGTACTTGTTCACCGCCGCATTGTGCTCAGCCAAAGTAGCGCTGAACTGGCTGGTGCCGTCGCCGCGCGCCACAAAGTACAGCGCCTTGGTGGCTGCGGGCTGCACTGCGGCCAACAGCGACGCTTTGCCGGGCATGGAAATGGGCGTGGGCGGCAGGCCAGCGCGGGTGTAGGTGTTGTACGGCGTATCAAGCTGCAGGTCGCGCTTTTTAATGTCGCCGTCAAACTTTTCACCCAAACCGTAGATCACCGTAGGGTCGGTTTGCAGGCGCATGTCGATGCGCAGGCGGTTGCTGAACACGCCGCCTATTTCGGGCCTGTCGGTGGGTTTGCCGGTTTCTTTTTCAATAATGCTGGCCAAAATCAAAGCCTGCTCGGGGGTTTGCAGCGGTGTGTCTTGTGCTCTGGCCTCCCAGGCCGCGGCCAACTGCTTGTCCATGGCGCGCACGGCGGCTTGCAGCACGGCCAGGTCGCTGCTGCCTTTGGCGTAGCTGTAGGTATCGGGGAAAAACCGGCCCTCGGGGTGCACGCCGGGCTTGCCCAGCTTGGCCATCAGCGCATCAACGCTGAGCGCCTGGCTGTCGGGTTTTAAAAACTCGGCCTTGGCCAGCGCCCCGCGCAACTGGCGAATGTTCCAGCCCTCCACCATGGTCACGCTGCGCAAGCTTTGCAGGCCGCTGTACAGCTTGGCCAGCAGCATTTGTGGCGTGTCGCCCTGCTCTACCTCGTAGGTGCCCGCTTTAAGCCCGCCTGACTTGCCTGAAGCACGAAAATACCAGTACAGTGCGCTGGGCGGCGTGCCCACGCCAGCATCTACCACCGCCTGGGCCACGCTGCGAGCCGAGCTGCCCGCAGGCAATACCACGTTGACTGAAGCTACGCCCACAGGCAACACCAAGGGCTGGCGCACCCACCACCAAGCGCTGGCGGCCAGCACTGCGCCCACTGCCAGCAGCACCCACAGGGTTTTAAGCAGCGCAACGCCGCGCTGGGGCAAGCCGGGAACTTGGCGGGGTGAACTGCGGGGGGTGGAATGCGCCATGTAGAAAAAGAAATTAGAAAAATGGATAAAAACTGCCGCCTGGGCCAAGATGATAACGGGGCGCGATAATCGCACTATGCAAGCAGCCACCCAATTATCCCCCGATATCACCGTTACCCTCAACGCCGCTGGCGGTCCGCTGGGCATCATTCGCGCCCAAGGCGCCGATGTAGTGAAGTTTTTACAAGGCCAGCTGACCCAGGACGTGGCCTTGCTGGGCCTGTCTGAGGCGCGGCTAGCGGCCTGGTGCAGCGCCAAGGGGCGCATGCTGGCCAGTTTTGTGGTTTTTAAAAACAGCCCCGAAGACATAGTGCTGCTGTGCAGCGCCAGCGTGCTGGCAACAACTTTGAAACGCTTGCAAATGTTTGTCATGCGGGCGCAGTGCAAGCTCACTGATGCCAGCGCAGAGTTTGCAGTTCAGGGCTGCGCACAAGAGGGGCAGGTGCAACAGGGGCAGGTGCAACAGGGTGCGCAAGAAGCAGGCCTTGGCGAACCGGCCAATACTCCTAATTTAATAGCTAGCTATGCAGCATTTCCTTGGGCTATAGCCAGAAATGGTGAAATAATTACCCTGCGTTTGCCAGACGGCCACCACGCTGGCCGCAGTGTGCCACGGGCGCTGCGCATTACACCGAAGTCGACACCAACGCCGACACAGACGCTGCATGCGCAAGAAGCCGCCGATGGCGACAGCGCAGATTTGGCGGTTTGGCAGTACCTGGAGGTTACGGCTGGCATCGCCAGCGTAACAGCCCCTGTGGCCGAAGCGTTTGTGCCGCAAATGCTCAACTACGAGTCGGTCGGCGGGGTGAACTTTAAAAAAGGCTGCTACCCCGGTCAAGAGGTGGTGGCGCGCAGCCAGTTTCGCGGCACATTAAAGCGGCGTGCTTACATTGTGGCCAGCGCCGCGCCACTGGCCGCTGGGCAAGAGGTGTTTGACAGCCGGGACACCGCCCAGCCCTGCGGCATGGTGGTTAACGCGGCACCAGACTTTGGCGCTTTAGAGACTTTGGGCAGTTTAAATGCGGCCCAGCCATTGCCCAACGCCGGGCACTGGCTGGCCATTGTGTCGATGCAAACCAGCGCCTTTGACAGCCCGCAGCTGTTTGCCGTGCCCTATGTGCCTTCTGTGCCTTCTGTGCCCTCCCTGCCTGCAACTTCAGCCGCAACTCTGGCTGCACCAGCCTTGGCTGACCCAGTGCCCCCTAGCCCGGCCAACGGCACTGCGCTCACCCTGCGCGCCCTGCCCTACGCCCTGCTGGACGACATTTAAAGCCCAAGCGCCATGTGCCTGATTGCCATGGCCTGGGGTGTCGGCGGCCAGTACCCACTGGTGATAGCCGCCAACCGCGACGAAGCCTACACCCGGCCCACTGCACCGCTGGCCTGCTGGCACAGCCCCGGCGGCCACAGCATCTACAGCGGGCGTGACCTGCAGGACGGCGGTACCTGGGTGGGCTTTGCCCCCGGCGGGCGCTTTGCCATGCTGACCAATGTGCGTGGTGCCAGCCCACCACACCCCGCCGTAAGCCGTGGCACGCTGGTGGTCAGCTGGCTGCACAGCACACTGGCGGCGGCCGACTGGTGTGCCCAGCACCCACCTGGCGCCTACACCGGTTGCAATTTGATCGTAGGCGACTGGGCCACGCAAACCTGCGACTACCTGAGCAACCAAACTGGCTTTTCAATGCCAAATACGGCTATAACCCAAGGAAATGCTGCACAAGCAGCTATTAATAGTGAAGCAACCTGGCACCGCGAAGCACTGCATAAAGGCCAGGTATATGGCCTGTCAAATGCCGCCTTGAACACACCCTGGCCCAAAACGCAGCGGCTGAGCAACGTGCTGCGCAACGCTGTGCACAGCCCGCTTAGCGTGGCGGCATTGCAGGCCCAGTTGCAGCTTGCGCTCAAAGATGGGCAACTATTGGATGGGCAACTGTTTGACCAAGAACGCGCCCTGTCCAGTGTGTTTGTGCGTTACCCCGCGCTGGCACCGCAGTACGGCACGCGCAGCAGTTTGACTGCGGTGCTGCAGCCAGGCCAAGGTCTGCATTTACTGGAAACAACGGTAGATACGACATCAAGGGCAGCCACAGTCCGTACCACAGCTACAGCCAGCGCAGTGCAAACCCAGCTGCTGGTGCCTTGGCCGGTCTAATTTAGCCCGTGTATTTGCCTGCGCATAGGCCAGTGCATGGGCTAGTGCATAGGCCAGTGCATAGGCCAGTGCATGGGCTAGGGCTGCGACACCTGCTTTGCCCGCACCAAATAGCCCTCGTCAAGGTAGAAAATAAACTCTACGCCGCCCCACGCAGGGTATGTAAGGTCAGTGCACTGGTAGCCTAGTTTTCTAACGACCTCTAACTTTGCGGCGACATCGGTAGTGCACAGGACGATTTCAATGCCCTTGCCACCAGTTCCTGGGGCTGGCAACGCCCAGTGGCTATTTTCAACGCTGTGGTGCTCTGGAGAAAACAGCATGATGTCGAAGTTTTTGGGGTGCCTCAAATGCCGCCATCCTGGCTTGTCCTCGATCACATACAGCCCAAACACTTGCCCAAATACCCTGCAAGCTTTGCCCAAGTCAGCCACATACAGCTCCAGCTGAAGCATCTCGCCCTCGTTTTTCGCAGCAATAATAATTTAGCCCCTACAACTTAGCCGCAATAGCAGGTGGAATTTGCGCCCGCACCTGCGGCGAATTGCCCGAGGCGGCATAGGCCTCTTTGTACAGCGCAGTGGCGTTGGGCTCGTCTTTTTGGTAGTTCAGCATTACCGCGGCAATTTTCAGTGTGCCGTCAACTTTTTGGTCTGGAAACATGGTGTTGCGCACCTGCATGGCTTCGATGGCAAACTTAAAGTCGCTGGCGCGAATGCCCAGCACATGGGCTGCGTTCACCATGTCCAGGTCCAGCGTTTTTTCGGCAAAGGCCACTTTGGCCAGTTTGAACGCCTCGGGCTCTTTGCCGTTGCGGCTGAGCAAAATAACCTCTAGCGAACGCACGCTGATGGCTTTGGGCTGTATTTTTTTGGCCCGCTCCAGGTACACAAGGGCACCCGCAATGTCACCCAGCTGGGCTTTGCCGCGCGCAATATTGCTCATCATGGCCACCACGTAGGGGCGCGAGCCTACTACGCTTTCCCACACCCACACCGCGTTTTTCCAGTCGCCCCACTTGGCCAGCTCGTCGCCCAGCATGGGGGTGATTTTGCGGTAGTGCGGGTTAATGGCAATGCCCTCGCGCGCTAGCAGCAGCATTTCGGCCTTGGTTTTGTCGTTTCTAGGGCTGTTGGGGTTGCCTGCCTGCGAGATGGTGAGCGCCATTTTCACGGCGGTCACAATTTTTTTCTCGCATTCAGCGGCCAGATTAGAAATGTAGGCCGCCAGCACCAAGCTGGCGATCGTGGCACCCATGGCCACCTTGGAGAATACCGGGCGCCACGGCAAACGGCCTGCCGACATCAGCCCGCGCAGGCCCAGGCGTGCGTCAGACGCGGCCAGCAAGCCCAGGCACAGGGCAAACATCGCCCCCGTAACAGCCAAGCGCCACGGAAAACCAATATTGCTCACAATCATCAGCGCCAACAGGCTGGTCAGCGCTACCGCACGAATCGGCCCTTCGTTCAGGCTTTCTTCGCTGGAATTAAACAGCGTGCGCCACGCCGCTGTCAGCGTGTAGGCCACCAACATCAGCATAAACAGCCAGCCTACCAAGCCGTATTCGCCCAGCAGTTGCAGCACTTCGTTGTGGGCGTAATAGTCGGTCTCTAGCTGGGCACCTTCGGCCTGGTACAGCGGAATGTCCACCTCCCACGCGCCTGCACCCACGCCCGTGATGGGCCTTTTCTCTATGATGTTTTGCGTGGCTTTCCACATCACTTTACGAATGTTAAAGGTGTTGTCGTCCAGTTTGATTTGCCCGGCGCGGGCAAAACCGCGCTCGAACGCGTTGACGTTAACAAATTCACCCCCAGGGTTGCCTGACTTGATAGAGCCCAGCGCCAGCACCGTAGCAAAGAGCACGCCCAGCACCACCACGATCTCGTCTGCCTTCCATTGCCTAAAGCTAAAACGCGAACGAAACCGCCAGGCCATCACCGCAACCATCACAAAAGCCACGCTGCTCCCTACATACGCCGAACGGGTGCCGCACATCATCAAGTACACCAAGTTCAGCCCGGTGGTGGCGGCCAAAAATGCCAACACCCCTTTGCGCCGCTCTGAAAAAATCAAAAATGCAGAAAACACGTAGGTGCACGACATGAATTCGGCGGCAAAATTGCGGTTGACAAAAGTGGCTGCAGGGTTAGGCCCCTGGGGAATAAAGCGCACGTCAAACCAAAACTGCGACGCCCCCAGCAGCGCCACAGCCACAGCGCCCAGGTGCACGCCCCAAGCCAGCATGGGAAAGCGCTCGCGGCTGGCGCAGTTGAGCACCAGCCACAGAATGACCGCAAACAAAAACCAGCGGATCGCCTCAACACCGGCCAAATACGTGTGCGACCAGACCATGCTGCCCAGTGCGTAGGCGCACAGCAGCAGCGGCAGCCACATGGCAAAGTGCCAACGCAAGGCCTCACGCCGGTTGCGCTGGCCATAAAACATGAGCAGCATAGCGCCCAGGGACATGAAGGCCACGATGATGGATTTAAGCGTGTCTTGCAGCATCAGCTCGTTAGGCACACCCAGCGCGGGGGCTATAAACAGCATCAGGGCCAAAATAATGGCGGTCCAGTCGCCAGCGCCCAGCTCTGCTGGCATGGCCAGTAGCTGGGACTTGCCGGTGGGGCTGGTATTAGCAGACCCGTAGGAATTAGCCGATGCGTTGTTTTGCCCTGAAAAATAAGGCTCGCCTTGGTCATGCGCCGACCAGTAAACAGGCTCGCCTTGGTGGGCCGAGGCTGGTTTGGGTAAAGAGACGCGTTTTTTCTTGGCCATAGTGCTATCGAAGTGAAATCAGGGGCGCAGCGCTAGCAGCCCGCAAGGTGAGAAAGTCTAACCGCCTATTGTCGCCGCTAAATTGCCCTAGCTAACTGCAGACGTGCCTAAGCTGTGGGCGTGGCTGTCGGTGTAACTTGGGGTTGCCATTCAGCCAAATTAAAAGGCGGCATGGCCTCGCCTGCTTCAAAACGGGTAAAAAGACTGCGCAAAACAGGCGGTATGGGCTGGGCAGTTTGGGTGGCCGGGTTGGCGTACACGTAAATCAGCTCTGCGCTTACCAGCAGCTTGTTGCCCTGAAAAATACCCCCTGTAAAAGTCAGCGACGCATTGCCCAGGCGGGTGCAGGCCAAGCCTACGTCCAGCACGTCGTCGTATTTGGCCGATGCGTGGTATTCAAGGCTGGCTTTTTTAACGTACAGGTCACCACCCAGCTGGTGCATGGCGGCCTCGTAAGGCAAGCTTAGCGCGCGCCAATAGTCGGCCATGGCATTGTCCAAATACATCAAGTAGTGGCCATTAAAGACAATTTTTTGCATGTCTACCTCTACCCAGCGCACACGCATGCGGTGCAGCAGCCTAAAACTGGTGCATTGCAAAGTGCTCGTGGCTGCCAAAGAAGGCTGGGCTGCAGTTTGGGCGGTGGACATAGGGTTTGGGTTGTAAGGGTTTATTAGTTTTACTTAGCTTAGCTAAAAGCTTTGCGCAGTGCGGCGGCTGCGTGCTGGTGGGCCAGCTTGGCCTCGGGCAGGGCGCGGCCCATTTTGATAAATTCGTGCGCCACGCCCCGGTAAATTTCTATGTCTACGGCCACGCCTGCGCGGCGCAGGGTGTCGGCGTACAGCACGCCTTCGTCTACCAGCGGGTCGCATTCGGCCAGGCCTATCCACGCAGGCGCTAGGCCGCTGTGGTCAGGCGCGTTCAGTGGGGCAAAACGCCAGTCGCTACGCTGGGATTTGTCGGGCAAGTAGTGGTTAAAAAAGTAGGCAATGCTGGCGGCATCCAGCACATAGCCGCTGGCATAGGCTTGGTGCGAGGCGGTGTTGGAATCTTGCGCGCAGCATGGGTAGAACAGCATTTGCAGCGCCAGCGGCATGCCCGCGTCACGCGCCATCAACGCGCAGTTGGCGGCCAGGTTGCCGCCTGCGCTGTCGCCGCCCACTGCCATGCGGCTGGTGTCTAGCCCCAGCGCGCCGCCGTGGGCGTGCAGCCACTGCAGGGTGTCCCAGGCATCGTTGACTGCCACCGGAAACTGGTGCTCTGGTGCCAAGCGGTAATCTAGCGAAACCACTGCAGCGCCAGACAGCCGGGCCAGCTCGCGGCACAGGGTGTCGTGGGTGTCGATACTGCCAATGGTGTAGCCGCCGCCGTGAAAATACAGCAAAACGGGCAGTGCAGGCAATGCAGGCAATGCGGCTGAGCGGTCTAGCGCCGCGTACAAGCGCGCGGGCAGCTGGGCACCGTCGCGCGCAGGCAGGCTTAGCGCCTGCACCCGCGCCAGACCAGCCTTAGGCACTTCCAAAATATCGGCCCCTTTGGCATACTGCTCGCGTGCATCTGCTGGGCTGTGCTGGTGCAGGGGCGGCGCACCGGCCAGCTGCATCAGCTCTATTAAATTGCGCATGGCAGCCGTCAGTGGGGCAGGTTTTTGTGGTGTGGACTCTGGCATAAAAAAGAGTGTTTCAGGGCATAAGCCATCGGCTTAAACAACCGGGGTAAATAACCGGGGTAAACAACCGAGTTAAGCTATCGTACAACAACGGTTTTGCACATCTTAAAGTACCCACACCTCTCTTTACCCTTATGGCTTACATCTACTACCTCACCCATGTCCAGTTTGACCACGGCGCAGTTGCTTTGCTAAAAGCCGAGTGCGACCGGGTAGGCATCAGCCGCCCTTTGGTGGTGACCGACGCAGGCGTGCGTGCGGCAGGCATTGTGGACAAGGCAGTGGCCGCTTTAGGCACCCTGCCCCACAGCGTGTTTGACCAAGTGCCGTCTAACCCTACCGAGGCCGCCGTGCGTGCCGGCGTGCAAGCCTACCAAGCGGGGCTGTGCGATGGCCTGGTAGCAGTAGGCGGGGGCTCGGCCATCGACTGCGCCAAAGGCATTGCCATTGTGGCAAGCCACCCAGGCGAGCTAAAAACCTACGCCACCATCGAGGGCGGCTCTGCCAAAATTACCGACGCGGTCTGCCCCATCATTGCCGTGCCCACCACCAGCGGCACCGGCAGCGAGGTGGCGCGGGGTGCTATTTTGATCGTGGACGATGGCCGCAAGCTGGGTTTTCACAGCTGGCATTTGGTGCCCAAGGCCGCTGTGTGCGACCCTGATCTCACCCTGGGCCTGCCGCCCCAGCTAACAGCCGCCACCGGCATGGACGCGATAGCCCACTGCATGGAAACCTTTATGGCCCCGGCCTTTAACCCACCCGCAGACGGCATCGCCCTAGACGGCCTGCGCCGAGGCTGGGCCTTTATAGAGCGGGCAACCCGCGACGGCAGCGACAAAGAAGCCCGCTTTAACCTGATGAGCGCCTCCATGCAAGGGGCCATGGCTTTCCAAAAAGGCTTGGGCTGCGTGCATTCGCTGTCGCACAGCCTGGGCGGTGTCAACCCGCGCCTGCACCACGGCACGCTAAACGCCATGTTTTTACCCACGGTAGTAAGTTTTAACACCACGGCGCAGCCCATGCTGCAAGACGACCGCTTAAACCGCATGGCGCACGCAATGGGGCTGGCATCGGGCAGCGATGTAGCCTTGGCTTTGGCCGACATGACCGCGCGCTTGGGCTTGCCTAGCGGGCTGGCCGCAATGGGCGTAAGCACCGCTGACCACCCACGCATTATTGACGGTGCAATGCTAGACCATTGCCACAAAACCGGGCCCCGCATGGCCACGCGGGACGACTATGCGCAGATGTTGGAGTCTGCTGCTGTGTTGCGCTTGTAGTTGCTCTAGCTTGGTCTCGTAGGCACAGCCTCACAAATCTTGCACCAACCCCATGTCCGGCCTCTCCAGCCACGCCGCAAACTCATCCGCCAGCTGCTGCGCCGCGCCTGTGCAGGCGGTCCACTGCGCCACTCTGGCTGCCAGGTCGTGGCCATGAAAGGCAAAGTCTTGCCGGTCGGGTAGCTTGCCGCGCGGCAGCGTGGCAATCCACTCAGGGTTGGGGGCTAACACCACCATGCGGACCAAGGCCTGCGTGGGCCCGTGGCGCCACTTCAAGGCCTTGTCCAGCCAGCCAGGCACCACAGATTTTTGAAAATGCGGGTACAGCACAATGCCGTCGGTGGCCAGGTAGTTCAGGTGCAAATGGTAGTCCGTGATGCCCCCATCCCAATAGGCCCCGCGCGGCGCGCCAGGTATGTGGTGCACCGCCTGCAGCACAAACGGAATGGAGCAGCTGGCCTGCAGCGCAGGGTAAAAGTTAGCCTGCGACAGCGCAACTTGGCGGGTGCGGTAGTCTTGCACACCAAACGGCAAAGCTGCCATAGCCGCGCTGTGCCCAGCGCCCTGCCCCGCACCAGTCATACTAGGCGCTGAAAACACCACCCGCTCTAGCCACGCGCCCATGGCTTTGCGGCGCACTGCGTTGGTAAAAAACGCCCCTGCATAGCCCAGCGGCGTGGCCAGCTTGTGCTCGGTGCCCAGCAGGTGCCGCCCACGCGAGGTAATGATGTGCAGCCGGTAGCGCGCGTGCCCCAGCACTTCGCCCAGCCGGCCGCCATAAAACTGCTGTAGGGAGTCGCCAAACTTGGCACTTACCTCAGCAGGCAGCGGAAAGTTGCGGCCCGGCGCTACGTCGTAGTTTTGCGCAATATAGTCGCGCTCTAGCCGGGCAAAGGCGGCCACTGGGTTGTTTAAGCAAGCAGCCGCCATGCGCCATGCACCTATGCTGGCACCCACCAAATCTATTGGCTGGGTTGATTGGGACAGCCACGGCCCAAAAACAAACCGGTCCAACGGGCCCAGTACCAAGCCCTTTGGCCCACCCGCTGCCGCAGGTATTGTGCGCACGTGCTGGGGCTGCAAACCGTGCTGCGCCAAGTGCTGGCGTGCGGCGGGCCCAGCGTAGATGTTCAATGCTCTCATGGCATTGATTTTATAAGCATTTCGGTGCTATCGCCCAAGGAAATGCTAGATAGTTAGCTATTAAATATATAGTATGTAGCTGCCGCCTTGGCAGCCACCCCCGTTGCGCCCAGTGGGCCTCAGTTGCCGTTGCCAGCAGGTGCGCTAGAGGCGGCTGGTGCCAGCCCTAAAAGCGCGCGGCGCAGCTCGCCGCGTTTGGTTTTTTCGTCCAACCAAATGGCAAAAAATGCATCGCCAAAGGCCGGGTCGTTGATCTCACTGACCAAGCGGGAATTAAAGAAAAACCGTGTGCCCACCTTGGGCACATAAACGCCGGTGAGTTTGTCGCCCGACTTCACGTCAGTAAAGCTTTTTTTCATCTCGGCTGTCCAAACTTTGACTTGGGATTCGCTCAAGCTGCGCAGGCGGGCCATTTCTACCAGCGACACGTTCACAATTTCATCTGCTTTGATGGCGGTGTTGTAGTCAATCTCTAGCGCAAACAAACCCTTGGCCACCAGCGGGTTGGCGCTGCCGCCCGTCGTCCACAGGTGCGCGTCGTAGGCCTTAAAGCCAAAAAACCGCAGCGCACCACTGCCCAGCAAAGCCCAAGGCGCAGCCGCTTGGCTAAAAGCGCCCAGCTCGGTAGGCGCAGCGCGCGGTGCAGGCTTGGCCGCTGTTTGCGCGCTGGCCTGTGCGCCCAGCCCCATGCTGGCCAACGCGGCTAATTGGGCTAAGCCGCAGCCAAAACCGCGCCGAGATACAGGCTGAGGAGATACCGGCTGAGGACATACAGGCTGGAGTGAGGCATGCTGGAAAGAGTCACGCTGGACAGATGCATTAGTGCTTGGCATAGGCGGTGCTTTCAATGGGTTTTATACTTGGCAGTTTATTTAGTGACTGTTCAGTATATACCGCAAAAACTGCCAGCGCAATAAGAAAAAAGGGCCCGCAGGCCCCTTTCAAGAAATCATTACTTCAGGTCAAGGGCAGGCTGGGTAGTTAGCTTGGAATGCTGCACGTATAGACGGTGCAGTAAAGTCCTCAAAGCTCGGGGTGTTCTTCGTAAAAGTACAGCCGTAGCTGGGCGCTGCCAGCGTAGCAGCGGCGCTTACATCATCACCTGCTGGCTTAACACCGCTGGCTTCCCACTTGACCATGTCGTCAAACGCGGTAATCGCCTCAGCTGCTGTAAAAGCGCAGTGGCCCACATCACGCACAGCGCGCTGCACCAGCCATTTGTCGTTGCCCTTGGCTTTTACACGCGCGGCATACACCTGCTGCATTTTGAAGGGCACAAACAAGTCGCCCAATGTGTGGACAGACACCACCGGAATGTTAATGTCACCAGGGGTCAGCGGAATCCAGCGAAGGCCATCGCGGCGCAAACGGTTTACATCAGGTGTGGGCGTAATTTTGAACGCCGCCGCATTAAAGGCGGTGTCCACCGTGGTGTTGCTAGGGCTGGAGACGTCTACTTTGTAAAACAGCTGCGTGGTGTCTAAGATATTGCCATTCAAAACACCGTTAATAGAACCGTCACCCCCCAGTGCTGACCAAATATTGCCTTGGTTGCCCTCATTCGACCAGCCCTCTTTGTAAAACGGACGGTCGCCACCGCTTAAGTTCATTACCACGTTTTTCAGCTTGTCGCCCTGTGCGTTGCTTGCCGTGGGGAAGATGCTCCACAACGCACTTCGCACTAGGGGTGCAACGGTTGCAAAATCAGTGGTGGGGAATTTAGTGAGCGGCACATTGGCCAGCTGCTGCGCAGCAACTTGGTAGCCCGCAAAATAGTTAAACAGCTCGTTATCGCCCAGCACCGCGCACAAAGGCACTGCGCCGTTGTATTTCACTTTGCTAATGGCGGTAGCCTGCCCTTCGGCCTCAATAGCTGCCACCGCAATATGCCCACCCATAGAAATGCCGGTGATAAATATTTTGCTGGGTGCCGCCAGGGTGCGGCCGTTGTCTGCTGCCAGCTTGGTAAAGTTAAGTGCCAGGGCGTTGGTGTCTTCTACGCCCGCTTTCACGTCGTAGTAGTTTTTAGAATAGCTAGACGCTGCCCACGCGTAGCCGTTGTCCACCAAATAGCGCCGCTGAATCGGGTTGTCAGCCGTTAGGCTAGCACCCGTGCCCCTAAAGCCATGCGTCCACATCACCAGCTTGCCGTTCCAGTTTTGCGGCACCTCGATGCGGTACACCGACCCATTAAAAACCCCTGTCCAGCGGTCGGTAACCACCGCGCTAAGGGTAAGCGGCGCAAAGGTGCTGGTGGTAACCACCGCAGTAAACGTGCGCGCATCATGCGGGCGGGTTTCCTCTGGCAAAGGCGGGGCTACGGTCACCGTATTAACGGGGATCACCGCAGTCACGGTGGTTACCGGATTGGCGGTTGGCAAAGGCGTAGCTGCTGCAGGCGCAGCAGTATCACCGCCGCCACATGCTGCTAAAGAGGCGAAGGCAAAAAGCGCCAACAACTTTAAAAAAATCAGTCTCATCGGTTTGCTCCTGGTAAAAATAATTTTTCTCTGCCAACACAGAGAAAAATCATGCTACGCCCGCACCAGACTGGGGCCGTACAGGGTAACTACCCGACCACAGCCGCTGCACTGCGGAATAAGGCATTTTTAGTCGCGCACGTTACTGGTTGGGTGGGTGCTGCAGTATTTGTAAGGCAACGTAACTTGCGGTGTGCTGATTTGATTTTACTTATCGAAAATCGCACTTCAATTAATTAAATACTTAATAATCTCTTGCCGATAATGTAGTAAATTGTGTGGCAATAAATAGTGTCTGATTGCCTTTAATTCGATTACTGTCAATTGCCCCCGCCTTGCTAAGCTGGAGTAATTGGACATCACGGCAAAATTTATACCTTCTCTAACTACGTTTCCCATGAATACATTGCGTAAATTTCTATTTATATTTTTTGCACTTGCTGCTACCACAGCGTTTGCGCAAACCTATTTATACGACTGCCGTAGTAATGTAGGCATGTCGCAGCAGCTGGAATCAAGCGCATTTACCGCTTGCAATAAAGTCAGGGCGATACTTTTTGTAGATTCTGAGACTGGTGCATACGATTGCCCCAGAGCGCCTAATGGTGATTTTATTTTAGGTAAGGTAAAAGCTACGTGGCAACTCGAATATTGCATGCCGCTAGGTGCCAGGGATGCAAGCAATCCAGATGCCGGTGCGGCAGCTCCAGGTTATGCACAATGCAGAATTGAGCTCAAACAGACGACGATATGTTCTAGCGGCAGCCCACCAACCAATGTAAGTTACAGGTGGTTAACCTACTTTGGCTATTTAGTAGCCGCCCCACCACCTCTTCCCCCGCCCCCATTAGGCTGCGCAACAGGAGAAGGCGGCTTCATGTCATGCCCAGGCAATTCACCGCCTAGCGGGAGCCCCAGCGGAGATGGCCAAAATGGTGGCTCTCCTGGTGGGAGTGGCGACGGCGCTAGCGGCCCCGGCCCTAGTGGCGGTGGTTCAACTGGTGGTGACCCTGGTGCCGCAGGCCCAGATGGCGATGGCGGCGGCGGCGGTGGGGGCGGCGGTGGCGGGTCGAACGGAAACAATCAGTGTAAGCCAGCAGGCGCAGTTGGAGACCCTATCTTAGCCAGCACAGGCAACGTTTACCTGCTGCAAACAGACTACACAAGCCCGTCAGGGTTTACATTCAACCGAACTTATAACTCTAGCTTGCTAAGCTGGACGCATAATTTTATGCAGCGAATCATCTTTGACGATATACGGGCTGACGTGGTACGCGGAGACGGAAAAATCTACAGCTACACAGGGTTAGGCCCCGGTAACTGGGCTGCTAACAATACCGTTGTAGAGCAACTTATTAAGCTTGCGCCCGTCAATCTTGGCGACCCGACCTGGAAATTTATTACGGCCCAAGACACGGTTGAGCTTTATAACGCACAAGGGATGCCTATATCAAGCGCTTGGCGCGGAGGCCGATCGACGGTTTTTACTGCCAACAACCATTTGTTGCTAAGTGCCAAAGACAGCTACGGCCGAGGCTTCGGCTTTACCTATGACGCGCAAAACCGCCTAAGCAGTATCACCACGCCAGAGGCAACCAATATCGTCTACATGTATGACAGCCAAAGCCGCTTGGTGAGGGTAACTTACCCTGACAACACCAGCCGCCAATACTTGTATGAAGATATTGCCCGCCCACTCTTGCTTACTGGCTTGCTTGACCAGAACGGAACGCGTTTTGCCAGCTGGAGCTACGATGGCCAAGGCCGAGCTGTTAGCAGCACACAACCGCTGGGTGTTAACAACGTGCAGCTAAGCTACGGCGCGACCTCATCAACCTCCCTCATCAGCAGCGCTACTTTGGTAACGGATGCGTTTGGCGTACAACGCACATTACAGTTTGCTGATGTGGCAGGCCGCAGCATTTTTGCTGGCCAAAGCCAGCGCTGTACTGACTGCTATGGCGACGCAGCCAACAAAGTGATCAACCCCAACACCGGTATCGTGACATCGACCACAGACTATTTAGGCTTTACCAACCAGTCCACCTGGGACACCGCCCGCCGCCTTAAAACCGCCGAGACCCGCGCCGCTGGCCGGCCCGAGGCGCAAACCACCACCACCCAGTGGCACCCCACCCTGCGCCTGCCCACCCTGATTACCGAGACCGGCAGAACAGTCGCGTTCACGTACGACACCTTAGGCAACAAGCTCACCGAGACCATCACTGACACCAGCGTGCCCGCCAACACCCCCAACGCGGTGCGCACCAGCGCGTGGACCTATACCCCCCAAGGCTTGGTAGCTAGCGAAACCGCCCCCAACGGCGGAGTTACCAGCTACACCTACAACAGCGCAGGCAATGTGCTGACCAGCCGCAACGCCCTGGGCCACACCACCACCATGGCCTACGCCGGGGCAGACGGCCTGGCCGGCCGCGTGACCAGCATGACCGCGCCCACCGGCCTGCTTACCAGCTACACCTACGACCTGCGCGGCCGCCTGCTGTCCAGCCTGCAAAGCGTAGGCACCGCCACCTTGGCCTCCGCCTACACCTACACCCCCAGCGGCCAGCTGGCCAGCGCCAGCCTGCCCAGCGGCCACGCCATTACCTACAGCTACGATGCAGCCCAGCGCCTGACTGGCTGGCAAGACAACCGGGGTGCCAGCGGCGCCTACACGCTAGACGCCATGGGCAACCGCACCATCGAGCAAATTAAAAACTCCGCAGGCCAAGTGGTGTGGCAGCTGGCCCGCAGCATCAACAGCCTAAACCGCGTAGCCAGCGAAACCCTAGGCAACGCCGCAGGCACCGTTAACAGCAACCTGCAGCAAAGCTACGGCTACAACGCCAACGGCAGCTTGGTTACTGAGACCAACGGCCTGGCCCAGTCCACCAGCTACGGCCTGGACGGCCTGCGCCGCGTTACCCAGGTAACCAACGCCGCCAGCGCCACCGCCAACCTGGCCTACAACGCGCTAGATGCAGTGACCACCGCCAGCGACTTTAAAGGCGTAGCCACCGCCACCACCCGCGACGCGCTAGGCAACGCCACCAGCACCACCAGCACCGACGCTGGCAGCCAGCAGGCCGAATACGACGCGCTGGGCCTGCCCAAACGCCTGGTAGACGCACTGGGCCAAGCCACCAGCATCACCCGCGACGCCCTGGGCCGCCCCACGCAAATTACCCAGCAAGACGGGCGCAGCACCCTGCTGGCCTACGACCTGACCGGCACCCAGTACAACGCCGCAGGCAGCCCACTGGCCAGCAAAGGCTACCTTAGCAAAATCACCGACACCACCGACACCACCATCTACCAGCGCGACGGCTTTGGCCGCACCGTTAAAAAGACCCAGCAGCTGGCCCCGTTTACCGCAGGCACGGCCAAGTCCATTAGCTACAGCTACGCCGCCCCAGCCGCCGGTAGCACCACCGGCCAGGGCAGCGGCGCAGGCCAGCTGGCCAGCATCACCTACCCCAACGGCGCGGTTCTTAGCTACGTGTACAGCCCTGCAGGCCAGATCACCCAGCTTAACTGGGGTAACAATCCGCTAATTACAGCCCTCCAGTACACCCCCCTAGGCCAGCCCGCCAGCTGGAACTGGGAGTTTGCCGACACCAACGCCACCACCGTGCTGCCCGGCCAGCGCAGCTACGACAGCGCAGGCCGGGTAGTGGCCACCGAGCTGGGCACCTACAGCTATGACGCAGCAGGCCGCATCACCAGCCTTACCCAAATACTGGCCAAGCCCGCCAACACCACCAACACCAGCACCGCCATCAGCACCGCCACCGCGGTCTACACCATCGGCTACGACGCTCTGGGCCGCATCAGCAGCTTTGCCCGCGCAGCCGGCACGGGCGCAGCCACCACCGCCCCGCTACCTGCCCAATCGGCCAGCTTTACCTACGATGCCAACGGCAACCGCCTGACCAGCATCCAAACCACCACCAGCGCAGGCAACGCACAAAACACCCTGCGCACCTACACCGTAGACCCCACCAGCAACCGCCTGCTAGGCTTTAGCCAAAGCCTCACTTTGGGCACCGCCACGACAGGCGTCAGCTCCGCCGTCAACTACCAACACGATGCCAACGGCGCCCTGCTGGCCGACGGCCTGCGCCGCTACGAGTTTGACGCTGCCAACCGCCTGGCCAACGCCACCACCGGCCTGGGCATCGACGCACCCACCACCCGCTACGTGCACAACGCCCTGGGCCAGCGGGTGTTTAAGACCGAACCCCAGTACGCCCCCGTCTCCAGCGGCAGCAACCCCACTGACCCCGGTGTAATCCAAGCCCTGCTGAACTTCTTTGGCAGCCTGTGGGGCGGCACCAGCACCCCCCTGGCCCCCTCAGCCAGTGAAAAGCTGGGCTACACCTACTACTACGACGAAGACGGCAGCCTCTTGTATGAGCTAGGCTCGGGCGGGGCCAACAGCACCGGCTCGGCCCACTACATCTACCTGCCCACCCCCGCAGGCCCCATGCCGATAGCCACCTTTACCGGCAACAGGCACTACGCCGTGCACACCGACCACCTGAACACCCCACGCCGCCTGACCCAGAGCAACAAGCAAGTAGCCTGGCAGTGGGCCTTCAGTGCGTTTGGGGATGAGCAGCCGACCCTGGCGAGGAACAGGTTTGTCGATCCAGTGACAACGCCGAATGCAGGCACGACTACGGTGGCAGAGGTGACGTTTAACTTGCGCTATCCGGGGCAGTACTTTGATAAGGAATCGGGGTTGAGCTACAACTACTTCCGTTCTTATGATGCTAAGACGGGACGGTATACGCAGAGTGATCCGATTGATCTAGCAGGGGGATGGAATCGGTTTGGGTATGTCGAGGGCAATCCGCTGATGTACACCGATCCCACGGGACTGGTGAAGCACAACACCGGTGAGACTACTCAATGCGGAAACTGTACGATCAGAATCGATTCAGTGCTAGACGAAAAAACAGGAAAGATAACCCGCCACCTGCATTGGGATTGCAAAGGAAATTCTGGGGCAGGTGGAGAGTTTGGAGGAACCTCACATGGCGGAACTTGTGAGAGTGCTCCAAGCAAAGTCAAAGCTTGCGCTGCTGCTCGAGGCTTCCAATGCAACGCCCCACCTGATGCGCCAACTGCTCCGTTTGGTTGCGAACAAAACTGCAAGAGGGTTCTTAAATCAGTCCGAGATGCGGTTACTGGAGCATTGATTCTTACGTTTGTTTTTCTGTGCGCTGCGTCGTAGCGGAGAGTTGTTCGATGGATAAGTCACTTTTCTTTCACGATGGAAATATCGTTTCGATGGCTTGGTCGGGTGCGAATAAGACTTTTAAATGCAAGCTCACGCTCGATTTATATGACAACCTTGACTCGGCTAAACGCCAGCGCAAGGTGCTGACCTTTCGTAAACTTCGGCATGTAGCTTTCACCGGGAACTTTGCTCAGATTGCATTAAATTACTCTGCTGGAAGCATTGAAGACGGCGCACTTGAAGAGTTTGAGGGTTATCAAAAACTTTCGATTCAGCTAACAGGCGGCTCTTTGGTAGTTCAAGGATTGTTGGATGTAAAAGTTGGAAGCCCAACCTGATCAGCCAAAAAAGAGGAAAAGGCATCCGACTCAGATTGGATCATCCCAGCGTTTACTACAAAATCTACAGAGGTCACGATGGTCAGGTCTTTCATTGATGTCAAGGTCATGAGGGTCAGATACCGTCTTGAAAGTCAAGCGTCGGCGCAGTAATTTTTAATGGCACTACGACCGCGACCGCGATTTCCATCACCTCAGTGGCCTTCTTAGCCCAATTCGCATCAAACGGCTGACGTGTTTTTAGCACCCCATAAATCAAGTGAGTCAGCTTGGGACTACGGGGTCGACTACGGGGTCAGGTGTCAACACTGTTCACTTAGATGAAAATGTCGTATGATTCTGCTACACAAACAGGAGCAACGATATGTCACAAGGCAAGACACTGGGCAC
>JAYWGO010000021.1:0-29164 GCA_043778205.1 Polaromonas sp.
GTGTGTTTTGCGGAAGTTTGCAAAAAACATGTCCCGTCGCCCGACCAAGGTAAATAGACCTACATAAGCCTTGCCACGGGCTGCTAAAACAACCGCAGATAAGCACCCAAGCAAACCAGGGCACACAAGCCCTGCCACGGGATGTTAAAACCACCGAAGCCAAACAAACTAAACCAAACCAAACACCTATAAAAATCATAGCTGGCTAAGCAATATTTCCCTGGGCAATAAGCCAACGCGTCAAATTTTTGCACGCGGCACAGCCTGCGGGAGGC
Source organism: Polaromonas sp. (assembly GCA_043778205.1). GTDB lineage: Bacteria > Pseudomonadota > Gammaproteobacteria > Burkholderiales > Burkholderiaceae_C > JAAFIP01. The sequence goes on from JAYWGO010000021.1 coordinate 276, forward strand.
AGTGCAGTGCACAGAGCCGATAAAATCACCGTTGCAAAACCGCCTGTAGCCCCTATCTATACCAAACTCTAAGTTTGTTAGCTGACCAGCCCCAGCTGTATTTTTTTAGTAAAACCTTCTTCACCATGACCAAAAAAACCCTTTCCTTCCAAGCCGAAGTCGCCCAGCTGCTGCACCTCGTTACCCATTCGCTGTATTCCAACAAAGAAATTTTTGTGCGTGAATTGGTGTCTAACGCGTCTGACGCGTGCGACAAGCTGCGTTTTGAGGCCATCAACACGCCTGCGCTGTACGAAGACGCACCTAACCTGGAGGTGCGCATCAGCATGGACGCTGCGGCCAAGACATTGACCATTACTGACAACGGTATTGGCATGACCCAGCAAGAGGCGATTGACCACCTGGGCACGATTGCCAAGAGCGGCACCAAGGACTTTATGGGCAAGCTGGCGGATGCGCAAAAAGCCGATGCCAAAGACCAAGGCTCACTGATTGGCCAGTTTGGCGTGGGTTTTTATTCGGGCTTTATGGTGGCCGACACCATCACGGTAGAGTCGCGCCGTGCGGGCGATGCCGCCAACCAAGGCGTGCGCTGGACCAGTGGCGGCACGGGTGAGTTTGAGGTAGAGCAAATTACCAAGGCGCAGCGCGGCACCAGCATCACCCTGCACCTGCGCGATGACGCGCTAGAGTACGCCAACAGCTACAAGCTCAAAGGCATCATTACCAAATACTCTGACCACATCAGCCTGCCCATCATGATGGAGAAGGAGGAGTGGAAAGAGGGCGAAGCCATTGACGCTGCCGACCCAAGCAAGGGCACCAAGGGCGGCGGCATGGTGAAATCGGGCGACTGGGAGAAAGTTAACGCCGCTGCCGCGCTGTGGGCGCGAAGCAAAAAAGAAGTCAGCAAAGCACAGTACGACGACTTCTACCAGCAAATCAGCTACGACCAAGAGCCGCCGCTGGCCTACACACACAACCGGGTCGAGGGCAGCACCGAATACACCCAGCTGCTTTTCATCCCCAGCAAAGCCCCGTTTGACTTGTGGAACCGCGACAAAAAAGCCGGTATTAAGCTGTACGTCAAACGCGTCTTCATCATGGACGATGCCGAGGCGCTGATGCCCACCTACCTGCGCTTTGTCAAAGGCGTGGTTGACAGCGCCGACCTGCCGCTCAACGTAAGCCGTGAGCTGCTGCAAGAAAGCCGCGACGTGAAAGCCATCCGCGAAGGCTGCACCAAGCGTGTGCTGGGCATGCTGGAAGACATGGCCAAGTACGATGTTGCGCCTGTTACTTCTAAGGGTGATGCGACTACCGAAGGGGTCATCACTACCGAAGGGGTCACCACTACCGAAGGGGTCACCGACATCCTCAGTGACGAAGACAAAGCCAAGCTGGGCCAGTACACCAAGTTTTACGCCGAGTTTGGTGCCGTGCTCAAAGAAGGCCTGGGCGAAGACTTTGCCAACAAAGACCGCTTGGCCAAGCTGATGCGCTACGCCTCCACCACCAGCGACGGCGCAGTGGTCAGCCTGGCGGACTACAAAGCGCGCATGAAAGAAGGCCAAACCGCTATTTACTACATCACCGCCGACACCTTGGCCGCTGCCAAAAACAGCCCGCACATGGAGGTCTTTACCAAAAAAGGCATCGAAGTGCTGTGCATGACCGACAAAGTAGACGAGTGGAGCCTGAACTACCTGCACGACTTTGACGGCACCCCCATGCAGTCGGTGGCCAAAGGCGCAGTCGACCTGGGCAGCCTGGAAGACGAAGCCGAGAAAAAAGCTGCAGAAGCTGCCCAAGAAGGCAGCAAAGAGCTGATTGCCAAGCTCAAAGAAGCCCTTAAAGACAAAGCCCAAGACGTTCGCGTCACTACCCGCTTGGTGGGCAGCCCCGCCTGCTTGGTGGTGCAAGACCACGGCATGAGCACCCAGCTGGCCCGCATGCTCAAGCAAGCTGGCCAAGCCGCGCCCGACGTGAAACCGATTTTAGAAATCAACGCCGAGCACGCGCTGATTAAAAAGCTAGGCACCGATGCCGTGCATTTCAACGACCTGGCCCATATCGTGTTTGACCAAGCCCTGCTGGCCGAAGGCGGGCTGCCCGATGACCCAGCGGCGTATGTCAAGCGGATCAATGCTTTATTGACAGTTTAGCCCCATGGCCCAAGGAAATGCTGCATGAGCAGCTATTTTAAATATAGCAAATACTTGGGGTACTAGCCTATGCTCACGCCCGCTGGGTTCAAACTGCCCACGGGCGAGCTCAGTGAGCTGACCAGCTGCACCAGCTGTGCTTGGCGGTTAACACCGGTTTTGCTGAAGACCTTGGCCAAGTGGGTTTTGACGGTGGTTTCTGATACGCCAAGCTCTGCAGCTACTGCTGGCGTGCTGCTGCCCGTGCCTACCATTTGCATCACCCGCGCCTCTGACGGGGTGAGGTCGAACACGGAGGCCAGTACGTCGGCAGGCGGTGCGTGGTGAGACAAGGCGGTGGCAATAAATATGGCGGCCACGGCGGGGTTAAATACGCTGCGAATGGCGCTGTTTTTCAGCGGTAGCACATAGGCTACGGCCGCCGCCCCTGCAGCGTGGTGGGCCCTGTCTGCCACCGGAATACCCATGCCTCGGCTGCCCAGGTCACCCGCCTGGCCTGCGGCGCGCAGTACGGCATCTGCCAAAGCCGCTCTCATCAGCGGGTTGGTTGGTGAAAAAACCCCGCCGTTAGCGCGTACCAGTTGGCCAGACTCCAACATGCTGTGCGCACTGGCGTTGGCATACAAAATTTTGCAGTGCGCATCCACCAAGATCACCGGGGCAATGAGCTGGTCTAGCGCATGGCGAAACACACTGGTTTCTACCCTTTGGTGGTCTAGCAAATCGCCTATCATGGCGGCGCGGCGCAAGTGCGGTGACAGCAGGGCCATAAATTGGCGCTCGTCGGCAGTCACAATGTCGCGCTGGGCCGATGTGACGCTGGCCACCAAACCCACGCGGTCTGCGGTCTGCACAAACTTCATCACGCAGGCATCACGCAGGCCTTGGGGCGCTGCCCAGTTGCGGTAGAAAGGCGTGGCGTAAAAGGCCGTTTGGGGCATTTGGTGCAGGGTAGAGCGTGGGGTGTCTACGTCGCCGTATGCCACCTCCAACAGGCCCGGCACGCCTTCAACCCCGTATTCCTCAGCTAACACCTTCAACTTGACGGGGTCCCAGGGCGAATGGCCTGCCATGCGGGGTGTGGCAAACTGCGGGTTGGACAGGCTGATCGTGGTGTAGGCGGCATCCATAGCGCGGTTGATTCTGACCAAGGCACCAGCCCAGCCCTCGGGTTGCAGTGCACAGTCGTAAATGTCGCCAATGATGGACGATAAAACCTCGGGCAATAGTCCTTGCATAGTCGGGGTGGGTGCAGTGGGTAGAAAGGGGGTGTGTTCCCACCTATCATAAACCTCTCTGCAGCCCACCCATAGCTTTGCCAGGGTAGCCAAGCAATCTCAAAGCGCGCACTACAGGGTTGCGGCTTGCGCGGTGCCCACCTCCAAGGCATGGCTTGCCTGCATGCCCAGTATGTCTAAAACTGCGGTAATTACCGGCGTGTTGCAGGCTTCGATCACCAGGCCCAAAGACTGCGCCATCCAGCTGCCAATCACGGTGTGCGCATAGCCGGGGCTGACCGACGCACCGCGATGCAGCACGCCCAGGCGCCCCGCACGGTACTGCTGGCCCGTGATGGCACTGCGCCATGCTGTGCCACTGCATTCGCCTTGCGCTGCTGTGCCCCAACTTTTGCACAGCAAAACACGCTCTTGCGGTGTCAAAGTGGCAACGAATGCATGCGCAGCTTGGCCCACCTGCACTAAGTGCAGGCCATGCTGGGCCAACACCTCTTGCAGCCTGTCGGGGCTCTCTTCAGGCTGCTCTGACTTGGTGTCTTTGTCGGGGCTGTTTAGCGCGGTCTTAGGGTGTGGATGCTGGGCTTGCAAGCAGCTGGTCACATAGTTTTGAAAGTCATTGCACAAGGCCATGGCGTTGGCAGGCCCAGCATGTTCCGCCGTGCTGTACAGAGCCGCGCGGTCTGTATCTTGCAGACGCAAAATACGCAGGTAGACGAACTGCGCGACCAGCTCGTCATGCGTCTCGCCCAGCAGGTCCTGCTGGGGCGGCTGGCACTGCCGCAGAGCGCTGCCAACCTGGGCGTACATGCTGGCTATGTCGTGGGCAGACAGGTGGTATCTGCGCTGCCACAAGGTGGCCCATAACGGGGTTTCTTGGCCATGGTCAGTGTGGTGCATGGCGCAGATCGTAGACTGGCCAGTGGCAAAAAACATCATCCAATTGGATGAGGGCCGCTAAACTAAGCCGATCAGCCAGGCCGATCAATCAGGCAGTTCAGCCAGGCCGTACAAAAGCAGCCCGCGCAGCGTGTACCTGTGCATGGTGGGCGCAGCCCTCTAAGTGGTCGTTCACCACGCCCATAGACTGCATAAAAGCGTACATGGTGGTCGGGCCAACAAAGTTAAAGCCGCGCTTTTTAAGGGCCTTGCTTAAAGCCACAGACGCATCGGACTGCGTAAGTAGGCTGGCCACTTGGGGCGTGATGTGGGCGGGCCGTGTGCTGGCAGCAGGCTCGTGTGCCCACACCAGCTTGGCCAGCGCGCCAGGGCCTTGCTGGTCAATCAGGTCGCAGGTGTGTTGTGCATTGCTAATGGCAGAGACAATTTTGCCGCGATGGCGAATGATGCCAGCATCCAGCACGAGACGTTCAATATCTTGCGTGGTAAAACGCGCTACCTTTTCAAAATCAAACCCTGCAAAGACCTCTCGAAACCGATCCCGTTTGCGCAAAATCGTAATCCAGCTCAACCCTGACTGGAAGCCTTCCAGAATAATTTTCTCAAACAGCTTGCGGTCGTCGCCCACCGGCATGCCCCATTCATGGTCGTGGTAGTGGATGTAATCTGCAAAAGCACCGCCCTGGCCGCACCAAGAGCAGCGGTGCTGGCCGTCGGGGTGCGCAGTGAGTGACAGTGGCATGCGGGGTCCTTGCAGGCAAAGTGGCTGTTACATGAATCGCCTATGGGCAGTCAGTGCAGCCGTTTATAAAAGTGTGAAGCCCGCCGATAGGCCGGATTTTGTGCACTGGCCCGCCTTGCGGCGCGCCAGCGTGACTGCCATTCATCTGGGCCGCAACTCGCGCTGCGGCTCGGTGCTACCTACCCGCACACAGCCGCCGGGTCAGCGGTGCCACCCCGAGAGGTGGCGTGTGTGCCTATTTGGTATTGCTGCGCGCAGAGATTGCCCGTTTCACCCCAACTTAATGGGCTCGTCTCTGTTGCTCTGATCCTCAGCTTATGCCTTGCGGTTTTCGCTGGAGAGTCGTTAACTCCTACGCTGCCCTTTGCAGTCCGGACCTTCCTCCAGTGCCAGGTTTCCCATATAGCACCAGCGGCAGTCTAGCGGGCTTCACTGTGTGATTATCGCAGCAAGCCTGTGCGCTTGTGCACACTAGGGATGGGTACTTTAGTTGTCTCCGTCGTGTTTAAACACGGCTTGTGTGATTTTCGTCCTAATTTGCTGCGCTGCGCAGTCCATCATTATGGAAGGCCGCAATATTGCGGCTTTCCTATTAGAAATACGCGCTATGCCTTCTCCTTCTTTTTGTTTGGTTGCCGATGCTTCGTGCGACCTGCCTGCCAGCGCGCTTGCGCACCCCCAGTTGCGTATATTGCCGGTCTATGTGTGGGTCGACAGTCAGCAATTTGTAGACCAGCGTGACCCGGTGGCAACGCAACGTTTTTACAGAAAATACCTTAGTTCACCCACCGCAGTGCATGGCCGCTCAGAGCCGATGACGGTGGATGAAATGGTCTCGGCATTTAGCTCTCAGCTGGCGCTGCAGTTTGACCAAATGCTGGGTGTGTTTGTGGCCGCATCGCGCAGTGCCATTTACCAGCGGGCTAAGACGGCGGTAGCCCGCGCCAGGGTGGAGTCCTTCAACATGCGGGCACGCGCAGGCAAGGTGGCGGTGCTACAGGCTGACTGCGTCGACAGCCAAGCGTTTTTTGCAGGCTACGGTGTGCAGGTATTAGAACTGCTGGACTTGGTAGACACCGGTGCAGACATTAACCAGATCATTGCACGCCAGTCCACCATTGCCCCGCAAACTTACACCTACATGGCTCCTAGCGACGTGGGCTACATCCTGCAGCGTGCATCGCTAAAGGGGGACAAGTCAGTCAGTGCTTTGGCCGGTTTTGCCGCCAAAGCACTGGGCATTACGCCTATTTTGTCTGCGCACATGGGCGTAACCGAGCCTGTGGGCCGCAAGCTAGGCAAGCTCAAAGCGCGTGAAGCCATCGTGGAGATGGCGCTGCGCATGCTCAAAAACGGGTTACTGCTTTCAAAGCATATGTGCTTTTCCTACAGCGGCGCTTTGGAAGATATTGAAACGCTGGAGAGCTTTAAAAATCTGCAAAACGACGCCTGCCAAGCCGGCATTACCGTGAACCTGACGCCCATGTCCATGACCGGCTCTGTCAACGTAGGCCCTGGCGCGCTGGTGCTGGGTGTGCTGGCCAAGCAGCATATTGTGGGCGACTTGCTTTAGCCCGTACTTTACGATTTAGGCAAGTTTTGCAGCGCTGCAATGCGCTCTTCCATCGGCGGGTGGGTGCTAAACAGCTTGCCCAGGCCGCCCGCAATGCCCATAGCGGCCATGCTTTTGGGCAATACCCCAGGGGTTAGGCCGCCCAAGCGGGCCAAGGCAGCCTGCATCGACCGGGGCTGGCCCATCAGGCGGGCTGCGCCAGCGTCGGCTTTGAATTCGCGGTGGCGGCTAAACCATGCCACGATCATGTGGGCCACAATGCCCAGCAAAATGTCCATCACCACGGTGGTAATGTAGTAGCCAATGCCGGGGCCGTCGCTGTTGTTTTTCAAAAGCACTTTGTCCACAAAGTAGCCCACAATACGCGACAAGAACACCACAAAGGTGTTCATCACGCCCTGAATCAAGGTCATGGTGACCATGTCGCCGTTGGCAATGTGGGCAACTTCATGGCCAATCACGGCTTCCACTTCTTCTTTGGTCATGCTTTGCAGCAAGCCAGTGGAAACGGCAACCAGGGACGAATTTTTAAACGCCCCGGTGGCAAAGGCATTGGGTTCGCCGTCATAGATGGCCACTTCGGGCATGCCGATCTGTGCTTTGTCGGCAAATTTGCGCACGGTTTCTACGATCCAAGCTTCGTCTTGGGTTTGCGGCTGCGCGATCACGCGTGCGCCGGTGCTCCATTTGGCCATGGGCTTAGAAATCAGCAGTGAAATAAAGGCACCGGTAAAACCAATCACCAAGGAGTAGCCCATGAGCGTGGGAATATTGAGCCCGCCGGGGCCCATAAAGCGGTTTAAACCCAGCACACTGGTGACCAAACCCAGCACCACCATGATGGCAATGTTGGTGGCGATTAACAGGAAGATGCGTTTCATTGAAGTTTCAATCTACAGCCTGCGAAGGAAGGCATGAGGGCTAAATAGTAGGGTTAAAACCGCAGAAATCAAGTGGCACAGCAACGTGCCCTAGATTTTTTAGGGTTTTGGCGGCCTGAAAACCTGCACGTCGTCATAAAACCCTGCCTCTGCATTGGCGGGCCACCAATGCGGTACGCCCAGTACAGGCAGCGCTATAAACGGCTTGGGCACCAGGCTGGCGGCGCTGAGCTGCTGGGCGGTGGCTGCATCAAGCGCGCTTAGCGCGGTATGGTGCAGCTGTAGTGGGGCGGCACAATCTGCAAGCGTGTGGGTTACAAAAACATGGGCGGTGATTGATTTATACGGCGTAACCAGCTTTTCTAGCAGCGCATGGCCTAGCAGGATGGGCGCGCCGCCAGGCCAGTGCGCGCGCAGGTGCACGCAGGCATGCTGCCACTGCTTGGCCCGCAAGGCATCTAGCAGTTCAGTGGGGGCAGCGCTGGCCAATGGCCAAATGGCGGCATTTTCGTCAAACAGCGTGAGCGCGTCGCGCAGCGGCCCGCGCGTGGTTTGCACCCCGCTGGCATGAATCTCACTGGCTTGCAAAAAGTTAAGCCGCCGCTTGGTGCGGGGGAACACCAGCCACACCAAACCGTTAAAAAAGTCATGCAAATTTTGCCGCGTGGGTACGCTGCCGGTGCGGTAAATAAAAGCCTCATAAGCCACGCCATCGGGCAGGGCGGACTGGGCTACGAAAGTGATATTGGGGCTTGCAGTTGGCGCGTTGCGCATAGCTGCGGGTGTGGCCGTGCTGCTGGCCTCAGCCTGCAGCGCCGCATGCACTGGCGCTCCCGCCAGCACGCGCTGCGCTACCCGCTGGCCTACGTTGCGCCAAGGCTCCCACCATGGTGCAAGCCAGTCTATGCTGGCCAGCTGGCGGTGCAGTGCGTCTCCATGTGCTGCATTATTCATAGCTACTCGTGCAGCATTTCCTTGGGCGATAGGGCTATTTTCTTGGTATTTTAGGTGGCACAGTTACACGTTGGGCAGCAAGCGCCACGCTAGCGTCTCGCCGCCGCGCAGTGGTTTAAGCTCGGCCTGGCCAAACGGCAGCGCTTCGGGCAAGGTCCAGCTTTCGCGGCGCAGGGTAATCTGGCTGGTATTGCGCCCCAGGCCGTAAAAGTCGGCACCGTAAAAGCTGGCAAAGCCTTCCAGCATGCCCAGTTTGCCTGCTGCGTCAAAGGCCTCTGCGTACAGTTCGATGGCGCTGTAGGCGGTGTAGCAGCCCGCGCAGCCCGAGGCGTGTTCTTTAAGATGGGCAGGGTGCGGCGCGCTGTCGGTGCCCAAAAAGAAAGCTGGGTTGCCGCTGGTGGCGGCTGCTACCAAGGCCAGGCGGTGTTTTTCGCGCTTAAGCACCGGCAAACAGTAGTAATGCGGGCGTATGCCGCCGGTAAAAATAGCGTTGCGGTTGTACAGCAAATGGTGCGCGGTGATAGTGGCCGCCGTGAACGCGCCGCCGCTGTGCACGTACTGTGCGGCCTCTTGCGTGGTGATGTGCTCAAACACTATTTTCAGCTCAGGGAAGTCACGGCGCAGTGGTACTAGCTGGGTGTCAATGAACACGGCTTCGCGGTCAAACAGGTCAATCTCGCTGCTGGTGACCTCGCCGTGCACTAGCAGCAGCATGCCGGCTTTTTGCATGGCCTCTAGCGTGGGGTAAATCTTGCGCAGCTCGGTGACGCCGGCATCGCTGTTGGTGGTGGCACCGGCCGGGTACAGCTTGGCTGCCACCACACCGGCATCTCTAGCGCGTTGTATTTCTTGCGGCGCTAGGTTGTCGGTCAGGTACAGGGTCATCAAAGGCTCAAACTGCATGCCTGCAGGCACCGCCGCCAGTATGCGCGCCTTGTAAGCCAGCGCCTGCGCCGCCGTGCTGCAAGGTGGGCGCAGGTTGGGCATGATAATCGCGCGGCCAAACTGCGCTGCCGTATGCGGCACCACGGCGTGCATAGCCTCGCCATCGCGCACATGCAGGTGCCAGTCGTCCGGGCGGGTAAGGGTGATATCTTGAATCTGGGCCCGAGGTTGGGCAGATGCGGTGGTTTGCAGGGTCATGGGGTGTATTGTCCCCAATAAACACCCTTGCCAAACCCCAAGTAACTTTAAATACGGCCTTCCTGCACCGCATGGCAGGCAATTTGCACACCGCCCATGTTTTGCAGCACGGGCCGCTCTGTTCGGCAGCGGTCGTTGGCGTGGGGGCAGCGGGGGTTAAAGGCGCAGCCGGGGGGTGGGTTCAAAGGGTTGGGCACTTCGCCTTGCACGGGGGTGCGGGCTTTGCCTGTGGCATGCATTTTGGGAATCGCGTCCAGCAGCATGCGGGTGTAGGGGTGCTTGGGGTGGTTAAACAGGCTGTGTTTGTCGGCCACTTCGACCAAGCGGCCCAGGTACATCACACCCACATGGTCGCTCACATGGCGCACTACGGCCAGGTTGTGGCTGATGAACAGGTAGGTTAGCCCGCGTTTTCTTTGCAGATCTTTCATGATGTTCAGCACCTGGGCCTGCACGCTCACGTCCAGCGCGCTGGTGGGCTCGTCGCACACCAAAAACTCTGGCTCGGTGGCCAGTGCGCGGGCAATGGAGATGCGCTGGCGCTGGCCACCTGAGAACTGGTGCGGGTACTTGGGCATGTCCAGCGGGCTCAGGCCTACGCTGCTAAGCAGCTCGCCTACACGGGTTTTCAGCTGCGCCGCGTCGGTGATGATGCGGTGCTCTGTTAAAGGCTCACCCACAATCGCTTCAACCGTCCAGCGTGGGTTGAGCGAGGCATAAGGGTCTTGAAAAATCATTTGAATGCGGGTGCGCAGCTGGCGGCTCTGGGGGCCACGGTAGGTGCTGTGGGCATCTAAGCCGTCAAAGCTCATGCTGCCCCTGGTGGGCGTGTACAGGCCTACCATCAGGCGCGCCACGGTGCTTTTGCCGCAGCCTGACTCGCCTACCAGCGCCATGGTTTTGCCTTTTTCAATCTCAAAACTCACGCCGTCTACGGCATGCAGCATGAGCTTGGGTTTGCGCTCTACCACGCGCGCCAGCCAGGGCGGCGAGACATCAAACGCCATGGCAATGTCGTTGACTTTGACCAAGATGGTGGGTGTTGCGGTGGTGGTGGTTGCGCCCAAGGCTGGGCTGTTTAAGTTGCTGCTCATGCTGCAGCCCCTGCCACAGCTTGCATTGCGGTTTCTGCGCCATTGAGCCAGCAGGCAGCGCGGGTGGCACCAGCCGCCATTAGTTCAGGGCGCTCGGTTTTGCAACGGGGCATCACTTTGCTGCAGCGCGGGTTAAAAGCGCAGCCGGTGGGAATGGCATTAAGGCGCGGCATGGCACCGTCGATTTGGTGCAAATATTCGCGCTCAATGCCCATGTCGGGAATCGCCGCCATCAGGCCGGCGGTGTAGGGGTGTGCGGGGTGGTTAATCACCTCATGCACGGGGCCGATCTCAACAATGCGCCCGGCGTACATCACCGCCACCCGGTCGCAGGTTTCGGCTATCACGCCCATGTCGTGGGTGATCAGCATTACCGCCGCTCCGCGGGCTTGGCACACGTTTTTAAGCAGGCTGATAATTTGCGCCTGGATCGACACATCCAGCGCGGTGGTCGGCTCGTCGGCCACGATCAGTTGCGGCTCGGCGGCCAGTGCCAGCGCTATCACCACCCGCTGGCGCATGCCGCCTGAGAACTGGTGTGGGTAGTGGTCAATACGTTGCTCAGCAGCCGGTATGCCGGTGTCTTGCAGCAGGCGAATAGCGCGTTGGCGCGCCTCAGCCTTGCTGACCGGTAAATGGGCCAGCACAGTTTCTACCAGCTGCTGGCCCACGCTGTACAGCGGGTTCAGCGAGGTTAAAGGGTCTTGAAAAATTGCGCCAATTTTGCGGCCCCGAATATAGCGCATTTGATCGGCAGGCAGGTTGTCAATGCGCTGGCCCTGCAGGCTAATCTGGCCACCCGCAATCCGCCCTGGCGGCTCAAGCAGGCCAATGATGGAGGCCCCCGTAAGCGACTTGCCCGCACCCGACTCGCCCACCACGCCCAAAATTTCGCCCGGTGCAATCGAAAACGAAATGCCGTCCAGTGCGCGCAGCGTACCGCGCCGGTTAGGAAACTCAACCACCAGGTCTTTAACTTCTAGCAAACTCATAGCGGCCTACCTTAGCCTAGGGTTAAGCGCATCGCGCAGCCAGTCGCCCAACAAGTTCACACTCAGGGCGATCAGCACCAGCATCAGGCCGGGGAACAGCGTAATCCACCATTCACCGGAAAACAAATAATCGTTGCCCACGCGAATCAGCGTGCCCAGCGAGGGCGAGGTAGGCGGCGCACCAACACCTAAAAACGACAAAGTGGCCTCGGTAATGATGGCCGTGGCCACTTGGATGGTGGCCAGCACCATCACCGGGCCCAGTACGTTGGGCAGCACGTGCCGCGTCATAATGCGCATCGGTGCCACGCCCGTTACGCGGGCAGCTTGCACATACTCTTTGTGCCGCTCCACCATGGTCGAGCCGCGCACGGTGCGTGCATACTGCACCCAGCCGGTCAGTGAGATAGACACAATCAGCACTCCAAAAGCCAGCGACTCATGGGCATTGGGAAACAGCGCACGCCCCACGCCAGCTATCAACAGTGCCACCAAAATAGGCGGAAAACTCAGCATTACATCGCACAGGCGCATCAAAAAACCGTCTACCCAGCCGCCTAAAAATCCGGCCATCAAACCCAGCACCACTCCCAGCAGCACCGAGATCAGGACCGAGGCAAAACCCACCGCCAGCGAAATACGCGCGCCGTACATCAAGGTGGACAGTATGTCGCGGCCTTGGTCGTCGGTGCCCAGCAGGTACATGCGGGTGCCGCCGCCCATGTCTTTGGGTACCTCATGGGCCGTCAGCGACGGTGCCAGGCGCGCATGGTCTAGCACCAAGGTGGTCAAGTCGAACGGCGCATGGGGTGCCACCAGTTCGGCCAACAGGGCGCAAAAAATGCACACAAAGGCCACCACCGCGGCCGCCATGGCCACGGGGGAGGTTTTAAAGCTGTAGCCTACGTCGCTGTCGAGCCAGCGCGCCAGAGTGGTTTTCATGGTCGCTAAAGGCAGCTAATTACTTGACCGACATCCATTTGAAAAACATAAAGTTATCGGCAAGCTGCACCAAGTCGTTCAGCGAATGTGGGTCTAGCGACAGCGCGTCGCCCTGGTTACCTACGCGAATGGTCTTGGCATCTGCCACGTCCGCTATTAAAAACAGAGCTACTCCTGCAGCAATTGCTTGGGTCAGAAGTGCTTTCTTCGTAAATTTCATGGTATTCTTTCGTAAAATAAAAGCTGTGAACGGTGTTTGTACAGTGGTTTACTAGGCTGGGGCGTGGGCTAGTTCATCTGGCAAGTGGTGCCGAAGGCGGCATCGACTGTTCAATCAAACCGGCAAACAAAGCGGCGCCCAGCGGCAGCACTTCGTCGTTAAAGTCGTACTGGCTGTTGTGCAAAAAGCAGCCTGGCTGGCCGGTGCTGCCTTGGCTACCGTCACCCTGGCCTAGGCGCAAATAGGCACCAGGCTTGGCTTGCAGCATAAAAGAGAAGTCTTCAGCGCCCATGCTGGGTTCCATGTCGCGTTTGACTTGGCTCTCGCCCACGATAGAGGCGGCCACATCGGCGGCAAACATGGCCTCTTTGGCGCTGTTGATGGTGGCGGGGTAAATGCGCTCGTACTTTACGCTGGCGGTTGCGCCAAAGCCCTGTGCTATTGCGCTGCACAGTGTGTGCAGGCGCTGCTCCACCAGTGTTTGTACGGCAGGGCTAAAACTGCGCACGGTACCCACCAAAGTGGCTTCGCCGGGTACCACGCTCATGGCACCCATATCGCCAGCTTGCATGGCGCACAGGCTGATCACAGCGGCATCGATGGCTTTGACATTGCGCGAGACAATGCTTTGCACCGCCGTGATAATGTGCCCGGCCACCAGCACGGGGTCTACCGTCATGTAGGCGTGCGCGCCGTGGCCACCTTTGCCGGTGATAGTGATGGTGATGCGGTCTGCCGCAGCCATCATTGGCCCCGGGTTAATGCCCACCATGCCGGGTGCCATGGCAGGCCAGTTGTGCATGGCATAGGCGGCTTGTACCGGGAAGCGGTCAAACAGGCCATCGTCGATCATGGCCTGCGCGCCGCCGCAGCCCTCTTCGCCGGGTTGGAATATCAATACCGCTGTGCCGTCGAAATTTCGTGTCTCGGCCAGGTAGCGCGCTGCGCCCACCAGCATGGTGGTGTGGCCATCGTGCCCGCAGCCGTGCATGCGGCCCGGCGCAGTAGATTTCCAGGCAAAGCTGTTGTGCTCGGTCATGGGCAGCGCGTCCATGTCGGCCCGCAGGCCGACCATGCGGAATCGGCTATCAGACTGCTTAGCTGGGAGCTGTTTGCCGTGCACCAAACCCACCACGCCGGTTTTGCCAATACCCGTGTAAATCTCGTCTACCCCGCACAGTTCTAGGGCCTGCTTGACGCGGCCAGCGGTGTAGACCTCTTCAAAGCCCAGCTCAGGGTGGGCGTGCAGATCGCGCCGAAACGCAGTCAGCTCAGGGTGAAAGCGGCTGATTTGCGCAAACGCGCGCCCTCCCGCGTGCAGGCCTGTTTTTTTAAGCGGTGCCAGCATCAGTGGCCCCCGGCCTTGCCTGTGCTTTGAATACGCAAGCGTGGGTCAACAGCGAAATACAGCAAATCGACCACTAAATTAATCACCACAAAAATCAAAGCAATCAAACACAGGTAAGCCGCCATCACTGGGATGTCGGCAAAAGTGACCGCTTGGATAAACAACAGGCCCATGCCAGGCCACTGGAACACGGTCTCGGTAATGATGGCAAACGCAATCAGCGCGCCCAGTTGCAGGCCCGTAATGGTAATTACCGGCACCAGTGTATTTTTAAGCGCATGGCCAAAGTGCACGGCGCGGTCGCTCAAGCCCCGCGCGCGGGCAAACTTGACGTAGTCGGTGCGCAGCACTTCCAGCATTTCAGCCCGCACCAAGCGCATGATCAGGGTGAGCTGAAAAATAGCCAAAGTAATAGCGGGCAGCACAATATGGTGCCAGCCTTTGGCCGTGAGCAAACCCGAGCTCCACCAGCCTATTTGCACCACATCGCCCCGCCCAAAGCTGGGAAACCAGCCCAGCCAAACGGCAAAAATTAAAATCAGCATGATGCCAATCAAAAAGGTGGGCAGCGACACGCCCAAGAGTGAGATGGTCATAAACAACTGGCTGACTACGCTGCCGCGTTTGAGCGCTGCGTACACGCCCATAGGAATGCCCAATGCCAAGGCTAAGACAGCCGCCACCAAGGCCAGCTCTAGCGTGGCGGGCAGGCGCTCTGCGATCAAGCGTGAGACTTTAGCCCCTTGGCGCAAGCTCAGGCCAAACTCGCCTTGCACCGCATTGGCCAAAAAATTGCCAAACTGCACTACAAACGACTTGTCTAGCCCCAAGTCGGCCCGCAGCTCGCGTATTTGCGCTGGCGTAGCATCTTGCCCCAGCAAAAAAACCACGGGGTCGCCCACATACTGGAACAGCATGAAAGCTATCAGCGCCACCGAGACCATCACAACCACGGCTTGGAGCAAACGTTGGAGAATAAAAGCGAACATTACAGCATGGTTAAATAAGCACCATGCTAGCAGAGCAAGCTGCATACCAACACAGGGCTTACCTTGGGTTTGCCTACGGCACAGCGGTTACGGCAGGTAAAAAAGAGGCCTCAAAAGACCTCTTTGCTCGGGTAAGTGCAAGCGTTGGTTAGTTCACTTTGACCAAGCGCCAGTCAAGGCGATTGTCGGCCCGGTGCACGATGTCGATATTTTTCTTCATAGCCCACGGAATGATCTGGTTGTGCAGCGGAATGTGCGACACATCTTGGTGTGACAGTTCGAGCGCTTTTTCAATCAAATCGTTGCGGTTTTTGGTATCGGTTTCTTTCTTCATACGCTCTACCAAAGCATCCATTTGGGGGTTTGAGTAGCGGCCCACGTTGTAGTTACCGTCACCGCCCGCGCCTACGCTGCGCACCAGTGACTGCAGGCTGTACAGGGCATCAAAGGTAGGTACGCCCCAGCCCAGCATGTAAATGCTGGCCTCGTAGCGCTGGATCATGGGGAAGTAGGTTACCAAGGGCAGGGTGCGCAGCTTGGCTTTCACGCCAATGCGCGACCACATGGCAGTGACGGCTTGGCAGATTTCTTCGTCGTTGATGTAGCGGTTGTTAGGGCAGGCAAAATCTACCTCAAAGCCATCTTTGTAGCCAGCATCGGTCAGCAGCTTTTTAGCCGCTTCAATGTCGTAAGCATAGCGGGCATCGACTTTTTTAGTCCAGCCGTTAACCTGGGGCGACACCAAGGTGCCGGTGGGCTGGCTTAGGCCGCGCATGGTCACTTTGTTCAGCGTGGCGCTGTCAATGGCCTGGTACAGCGCCTTGCGCACGCGCACGTCTTTCAAAGGGTTTTTGCCCTTCACGTTAGAGCCCACCAGCTCATCCCTAAACTGGTCCATGCCTAAAAATATGGTGCGGTTCTCAGCACCATCCATCACTTTAAGTGCTGTGTTGCTGCGCATGCGGCCCAGGTCTTGCGGGCTAGGGTCCAGCAGCAGGTCAACTTCGCCCGACAGCAAAGCTGCGACACGGGTGGCCTCTGACTTGATAGGCGTATAGACAATCTCGGTCACATTGCCGTTTAGCTTGCCCCACCAGTTGGGGTTGGTTTTAAGTACCAGTTTTTGGTCAGGCTGCCAGCTGTCTACCATGAACGGGCCGGTGCCCATGGCGTTGCGGTGGGCAAAGCTCTCGTCTTTGGTTTTAATGTCTTTGGGTTCGGTAGACTTGTTCTTCTCGCTCCAGGCTTTGCTCATCATGCGCAGCTCGGTCAGCTGGTTGAGCAGCACAGGGTTAGGTGCTTTGAGGACTACATCGATGGTGTTGTCGTCTACTTTGACGATTTTGTCGATGCCCTGCGCGAACACACCGTAGTTAGACGTTTTGGCCATGGCCCGGGTGAGCGAAAACACAGCATCGTCTGCCGTAAACACGCTGCCATCGCTGAACTTGACACCCTTGCGCAAAGTAAAGCGCATTTGGGTAGGGCTGGTAAGTTTCCAGTCGGTGGCTAACTGCGCTTCGATCTTGAAGCTGCTGCTGTTGTAGTACACCAGCGACTCGTACACGGCAGCGTGCACACCGTTGCCCAGCGCATTGTTTTGCGAGTGCACGTCCAGCGTAGGAATATCGCTGGCGCTGGTCCATTTGAAAGTGGCTGCGGTAGCAGCGTGGGCCAAAGCCAACGCCGAAATAAAAAGGGTGAGTTGAAATTTCATATTGCCATTGTATGCAACAAATTTAAAACTGAAAACCCACATTGAACCGCAGGGTACCCAAAGCAAAACCCCCGCTGTGTTGCCACAGCGGGGGTTTTAGGTTTCTATTTACAAACTAGCTAATGCTAGCGTGTGGATTAGAAATTGTGACCGACTAGCAGTTCGAAGTGGTTGCCGCTGTTGGTCTTGTTGCCAGCGTTGTTTTTCCAAGTCCACTGTCCAATGTTGCTGCTGATGCTGGTGCGCTTGCTCAAAGCGTAGCTGGCACCAACAGTAAAGCCGTTCTTTTTCTGTGTGTCTTTGGTGGTCTGGTTAGCGAAGAATGCGCCAACAGTCACTGGGCCCAGAGGAGCAGAGATACCAGCAGCAAATTCTGTTGTGCCTTTGAGGTTGTCAACACGCTTGAGTGTAGAAAAACCAGCACCCAGCTTTACAACACCGAGGTCGTAGCTAGCAGAAGCGCGAATACGGTTGTTCAGAACGCTGCCTGCGACTTCTGCGCTCTTCTTGCGAGTCCAGAATGTGGCATCAACACGTGCATCGATCGGGCCGTTAGCGTAGGTTACGTTGGCGGTGAGTGAAGGCTGGTTGTCAGCAGCACCAGTTGTGCCGGCACCAAGGCCTACACCTGAACCAGCAGCGCCACGGTCAACGTAGCTAGCACCAAAGCTCAGGCCACTGAAACTGTTTGACTGGTAAGCGATGAAGTCGATGTTAGAGGCTGGTGAGAAAACTTCACCTTCTAGGTTAAGTACTGGTGCGCCAGCAGATGCGCGTGGGCGAATGCCGTTGCCTGATTCCACGGTACCCATAGTAACGCGACCGAAGCCACCAGAGATTGCCATTTGTGCGTCTTCGCCGCCTAGCGACCCGCCGCGTGCAGCGCCACCAGCAGAGATAGAAGCAGCTAGTTTCAGGCCGCCGCCGAGGTCTTCAACAGCTGCCATTTTGAAACCTGCTGTGTCGGTACCAAAGCCAGAACCTTTAACTGCGGTTTCAACGTTACCAGCGAAGGTAGAGTTTTTGTCAGAAGCGAAACCGAAAGCGTAAGAACCGCTCAAGGTTACAGAAGATTGTGCGAATGCGGTACCAGCGGTAGCCAGAACAGCCAGTGCAACTAGGGATTTTTTCATTGAGATTTCTCCAAGGTTAAACATAGGGCTCCGGATCGACAATTTGCCAAGCAGGTATATAAAGATATAACTAACTATGCACTTCGCCGGAGTCCCGGGCCAACCCCCGTGTTCGGGAAGTTGTATGTATTGAACCAGACGTAAGGTGGGGGCGCAAAGGAAATCAGTCTAAAACCCCATAAAAAGGGGTCTTTCGTTGTCCAAGTGCAACACCCTAGAGGCTTAGCGTGTGTTTGGGCGCTTTTGCTGGGGTTTGCGTGGGTCTACAGCAACTAATTTACTTTGTTCTACAATATGTTCTACATTGGTGTGCGGTTTAAGGAGCAGCTTTGTGCAAACTATTTCGGTGCGAGAGGTTAACCAGCATTTCTGCAGATATCTCCATGCGGTGGACCATGGCGAAGAATTGATTATTACCAAGCGGGGTCGCGAAGTGGCGCGCATGGTGCCGGGCAAAGATGCTGTCGCGCAGAACCAAAAGCAAACTACGTTGGCAGATGTGGGCACCAGGTTGGGGCAGCTGTTGTTACAGCTTCCTGTGGTCAAAGCAGGCGGCCCTTACATCCGGGGAGACTTTCATGGCTGATACCCAAACCCCGTGGTGTCTTGATTCCAATATTTTTTTATATGCGGTGGATACTGCAGACCCGCGCAAAAAAGCCATTGCCCTTGCTTTGTGGCAGCAGTCAGCGTTTGCCTGCAACGTTTTGCCAGCGCAAGTGCTGGGTGAGGTGTTTAACGCCTCACGTACACGCTTTCAGTATTCCAGTGAGTCAGCACATGCTTTGGTGATGGAGTTGGTAAACCACCACCGCGTAGTGCCGGCACTGGAGGCTACGTTTCGCATGGCTGTGGCTGAAAACATGGCAACACAGCGCCAGTTTTGGGATTGTGTAACCATTGCCACCTGTGCCGAGCATGGTGTGAAAACGCTGTATACCGAAAACGCAGCAGGCCAGCCGCAGACCGTGCTGGGTGTGCAACTGGTCAACCCGTTTGCCTAAGTGGGTTTGCCACAGCTGCCTACAATGGCGTTATGCCATTCGACAACCCCACCCTGCAAACCCCTAATCTGCAAAATACCTTGCAAGACACGCTGCAAGACAGCCTGGTCAAGGCGGCAGACACCGCGCTGCGCACGCTGTTTGCCCAGCCCTACGCTGCCCGGCCCATGCCGCAGGCGGCGGCTACTTTTGACACCCAGGGTGTGCCCGACGTGCTGGCCCCTGACGACCGCGCGCTGGCGGGCAGCCTGATGCGGGTGAACCATGTGGGCGAGGTGTGCGCGCAGGCCCTGTACAGCGCGCAAAGCTTGGCCACGCAAGACCCGCTGCTTAAAGCCCAGTATGCCCACGCTGCAGCCGAGGAAACCGACCATTTGGCCTGGACGGCGCAGCGCTTAACTGCCCTGGGCGCGCGGCCCAGCCTGCTTAACCCGCTGTGGTACGCCGGGGCTTTTGGCCTAGGGCTCATTGCTGGGCGGCTGGGCGACAAGATGAGCTTGGCTTTTTTGGTAGAAACCGAGCAACAGGTAGAGGCGCATTTGCACAGCCACTTACAGCAGCTGCCCTTGGCTGACCATGCATCGCGGGCGGTAGTGGCCCAAATGCAGCGCGACGAAGCCCAGCACGCACTGGACGCGCAGCAGGCTGGCGCGGCCAAGCTGCCTGCGCCGCTGAAAAGCCTGATGGCCGCTGCCTCTAAAGTGATGACGACAGTGGCCCACCGCATCTAAGCCCCTTGATACTATTAAAAGTATAGCTGCTTGTGCAGCATTTCCTTGGGTCATAACCCTAAAGCACTGTTAAATTACTGGTTTAAGCCTCGTGCACATTAACCCTTGTGCACATTAACCCTTGTGCACATTAAACTTCGTGCACCTCAAAGCTGGTGGTAATGGCCGCGGTTTTGCCCAGCATGACCGTGGCCGAGCAGTATTTGTCGTGGCTCATGGCAATGGCGCGCTCAATGGCTACCGCAGGAATGGCTTTGCCAGTGACGCTAAAGTGCATGTGGATGGCAGTGAACACTTTGGGGTCAGCCTCCGCGCGCTGGGCGCTGAGCTTGACACTGCAGCCCTGCACGGCATGGCGGCCGCGCTTCAAAATCAGCACCACGTCGTAGGCCGTGCAGCCGCCTGCGCCCGCCAGCAAGGTTTCCATAGGGCGCGGGGCCAGGTTGGCACCGCCGTTTTCGGGTTTGGCGGCATCGGGCGCACCGTCCATGGTGATGGTGTGGCCGCTGCCGGTTTCGGCCACAAAGCCCATGCCCGAGCGTGAGCCGCCTTGCGCGTAGGCCGCGCCAGTCCAGTTGACGGTGCATTCCATGGTGTTGGTCCTTAAAGGTAATGGTGCATGGGGCCATACTGGCCCCGAAGCAGGTTGAAAGAGAGTGTAAAAACCGTGCATTTAGCACGCTAACGGTGTGTGCAATGACAAATAGTTGTAAAGTTTGCCGCATTGCAGCAATGGCCCGATATACTGGCTTTATTGTGCAGCAAATGTGCACGTTTGATTGTCTCCTCCACCCTCCAAGATGGTGGATTTCTAGCCCTAGGTTGTAAAACTTGGGGCTTTTTTTTGGTGCGCAGTGTATTTGCGCCCTAGGACGGCAGTGCCTTAAGAGGACTGCCTGTGTGCAGGTGCCGCACTAGTCAAAAATCTCGTTCAGCCATGATTTTTTGCGGCTACGGTGGTGGCGCTTGCCATCACGGTAGTCTGAGTCTTCAAAGTCGGATGGGTGGCGGCCCTGCGCTGTGCGCGCAGTGCCTGCAGCACTGGCGGTGGGCATGCTGGATGCACGCTCTAGCAGCTTGTCCAGCTCACCTCGGTCTAGCCAAATACCCCGGCCCGTGGGACAGTAGTCAATCTCGACACCCTGGCGATCGGTTATGACCAAGGTGGTAGTAGGGCAGCTAGGGCACAGCATAAAAGTTGCTCCAGTGGGTTGAACATAGCCTGACGATAGGGTTGAAATGGATTCTTAAAAAGCAGATAATTTCTCATTTAAGTTCCCGGAAAAACTGACCATGAGTACCTCGTTCAATTACAAGCATTTGTACTATTTTTGGGTGGTAGCCAAAGAGGGCGGCATATCGCGCGCTGCCGACAAGCTAGACATGGCCGTGCAAACTGTGAGCGCGCAAGTGCGCGAGCTAGAGCGCACGCTGGGCTATGCGCTGCTGCGGCCTGCTGGGCGCGGCCTGGTGCTGACCGATGCTGGACAAGCTGCCATGCAGCAAGCGGACCAAATTTTTCAGCTGGGTGAAAACCTGCCTGCGCTGGTGCGTGATGCTGCAAGCACGCCTACGGTACGGTTGGCAGCCGGCATATCCGATGGCCTGCCTAAACTGGTGGTGCGCCGCCTGTTGCAGCCCGTGGTAGCCGAGCCGAACCTGCGCCTGCTGTGCCATGAAGGCGAGTTCGATGTGCTGCTGGGCGACCTGGCCTTGCACCGGCTTGATGTGGTTTTGTCAGACCGCCCCGCGCCGCCTAACCCGAACATCAAACTCTACAGCCATGCCATGGGTTCGTCTGCTATAGCTTGGTACGGCAGCCCGGCCTTGGTTAAAACGGCAAAAAAGAACTTTCCGCAAAGCCTGGCCGATGTGCCCACTTTGCTGCCTACAGCGCACACCGCAGTGCGCACCCGCCTAGACCATTGGTTTGAGCAGCGCGCCATCCGCCCGCGCATAGTGGGCGAGTTTGAAGACAGCGCTTTGCTGAAAACCTTTGGTGCCAGCGGCATGGGGGTGTTTCCGGCGGCGCAATGGGTGCATGACGACCTGCTGGCCCACTACGGCGTGCAGCGCTTGGGCCCCTGCGAGGGCGTAACCGAGCATTTCTTTGCCATTGGCACCGAAAAGAAAGTGCAGCACCCGCTGGTGCAGCGCTTGCTGCAACCCGCGCTCTAACGCGCTAGCCCCAGAGCGTTAGAGCATCAGCACAGGGTAGTGCGCCCGTCTGGGCTTTACACTTTACGCGTTACTTAGCCTCTGGCTTAGAAGTGCGCACGCTAAGCAGCATGGTCAGCGCAAGAATGCCCACCACCACACCCAAGGAGAACAGCACGGGGATTTTGTAAACGTCGATCAAGCACATCTTGGCACCAATAAAGACCAAAATAATCGCCAGGCCGTAGTTCAGCAAATGGAACTTGCTGGCCACCGCTGCCAACAAAAAGTACATGGCGCGCAGGCCAAGGATGGCAAACACATTGCTGGTGAGCACAATGAAGGGGTCGTTGGTGATGGCAAAAATAGCGGGGATGGAGTCCACCGCAAAAATCACATCTGTCAGGGCAATCAGGCAAATCACCATGAACAGCGGAGTAGCTATTTTCTTGCCGTTTTCTACCGTCCAAAACTTCTCACCGTCGTAGTTTTTGCTTACCGGCAGCCACTTGCGCAACAGCTTGAGGGCGGGGTTGTCGTCCAGGTTGGGTTCTTTGCCCGCAGCCCACCACATTTTGACGCCGGTCAGAATTAAGAAAGCGCCAAACACGTACAAGATCCAGTGGAACTGCGCCAGCAGCCAGCCGCCGACCAAGATCATGACGGTGCGCAGCACAATCGCGCCGATGATACCGATCATCAGCACCCGTTTTTGAAACTGCGAAGGCACGGCAAAGTAGGTAAAAATCATCAAGAAGACAAAAATATTGTCTACCGCCAACGACTTTTCAATCAGGTAACCGGTTAAAAACTCAAGCGATTTGGTGTTGGCAATTTCAACCGAGCCGGTGGTGTCTTTCACAGCCCACCAAAACAGGCCGTTGAACATAAAGCTCAGCGCGATCCATACCAAAGACCAGTTCAGCGCCTCTTTGACACCAATGTCGTGCGAGCCCTGCTTTTTAAGCACGACAAAATCGACAAACAGCGAAACCAGCACGATAGCTGCAAAAGTGGCCCAAAGCCACAGGGGTGCAATAGTTTGCATACAGACCTTTGAAATATGTGTAATTAGCGGTGTGCAACCCAGATAGGTTGCGTAGCTTGCGAAGAACGTGATGGGTTCTGGGTACAAGATACAAATAAGTTTAGGGCAAAAACTCCTTTTTAATCTGTCAATACGTTGAATTTGGTTCGTAAAAACAAGAGTGTTTAACCGTATTAACCTGCTCAGTGCTGGCCACGGGGCTGGCGCGGTGGTGGCACTAGCCCATCGCCGTGACCGCCCGCAATGCTCCCTATTTTTCGAACCTTTAATCTTGTAAAGGCTGCTTTTTAAAGGGTATTTAAGCCGCTATTCTTGACCTATCGATCAATTTACACAGGAGATTCGTATGAAGAAAATGCTTGCTATGCTGGCCGTGGTGTTCACCTTGGGCATATCCACTGTAGCCATGGAGGCTGAGGCGGCTAAGCGCATGGGGTCGGGCAAATCTATGGGCACCCAGCGCCAGGCCACGGTAGACAAAGCCCCTGCTACGCCAGCAGCGGCCACGGCTGCAGCCCCCGGTGCTGCAGGCGCTGCAGCGGCACCCTCACGCTCGTGGATGGGGCCTGTGGCTGGCTTGGCTGCAGGCTTAGGCTTGGCAGCCTTGGCCTCCAGCATGGGGTTTGGTGACGAGCTGGCCTCTATGGTCATGATGGGGCTGTTAGCCGCCGGTATTATGCTGGCAGTAGGCTTTTTTATGCGCAAGCGTGCTGCAGGGCAGCGGCAAGCAAATGGAGGCATGGGTGCGCCAGGGGGCATGCGGTATGCCGCTGCGGGCGCAGGCCCAGACAGAGGCACCAGCCGAAATGATGGCACAAGCTACGGTGCAGACCACCCAAGCCAAGCCACAAGCTACAAAGTGGCCATGCCCAGCGGCGGTTCGATGATCGGCTCTGCGCTGGGTGCAAGCCAGCCCAGTACCAGCCCACTGCACGCCGGCAACATACCTGCAGACTTTGACGTAGCCGGCTTTGAGCGCAATGCAAAAGTTAACTTTATACGCTTGCAGGCTGCCAACGATGCAGGCAATTTGGACGATATTCGCCAGTTCACCACCCCAGAGATGTTTGCTGAGTTGAAAATGGAACTGAGCGAGCGCGGCGCGGCAACGCAAGCGAGCGATGTGGTGCATATTCAAGCCCAAGTTACCGATGTGGAAGAAGGGCCTGAGCGCTACCTGGTGAGCGTGCGCTTTACCGGCGTGATGCGGGATGGCAGCGGCGAGCCTGACGAAGCATTTGACGAGATGTGGCATTTGATGAAGCCTCGCCAAGGTAACAGCGGCTGGGTGCTGTCGGGCATTCAACAGGTGTCTTAAATAGGTGTCTAAGCAAGTTGTGGTGTTGGTTTAACCTGCCATCAAGCAGAGCGTTTTTTACCCACTTGCGCGCTAACTTGCGCACTGTCAATCAAGTAGTCCCACAGCGTTAACGCCGTGCGCTTGGCGGTACGTTCTTGGGTTTTGCCGCCAGACAGTGCGGCATCTTTATGCAGCGGCTTTTCGCGGTAGGCGCGAATGTCCATGGCCATCTCTAGCCCTGCGCCTGCCAGTGCCAGTTTTTTTGCCCGCAGCTCTTTTTTAACCGCGCTTTGTGGCAAAAATGCGATGCCGTGGCCCTCCAGTGCCATCACTTTGAGGCCCTCTGCCATGTCGGTTTCGTACACGCGGTCTAGGTGGTTGGGGGTTTTGGCCTCTTTCAAAATCACGTCCACCATGCGGCCTAGGTAGGCACCGGGCGCGTAGCCTAGGTAGGGCAGGGGCGATGCAGGTCTGCCCGGCAGGCTGAAAATGGGCAGGCCTTGTGCGTCGGCAGCGGCGTAAGGGGCAATCACCTCGGTGCCCAGGCTCACAAACTCATAGCGCTCAGGGTCTAGCTGAAAGGGCTGCGAGGGGTGGTAGTAGGCTATCAAAATATCGCAACTGGCCTCTACCAGGCGCAGCACCGCGTCGTGTACGTTCAGCGCAATCAGGCGGCTTTTAATGGGGCCAAAGCGCTCGCGCAGCACAGACACCCAGCCGGGGAAAAAAGTAAACGCCAGCGTGTGCGGCACGGCAAACTCAATCACGTCTTGCCCCGCAGCAGAATGGCCGCGCAGCATGGCGCGGGTGGACTGCAGACTTTGCAGCATGTCCAGCGCCTGTGCGTACAGGGTTTGGCCCGCAGGGGTGAGCCGCGTGGGGTAGCTGCTGCGGTCAACCAGGTCGGTGCCGGCCCACGATTCAAGCGACTGAATGCGCCGAGAAAACGCTGGTTGCGTCACATGGCGCAGCTGCGCCGAGCGGCTAAAGCTGCGGGTCTCAGACAGGCTGATAAAGTCTTCAAGCCATTTGGTTTCCATGGGGCGGTGTCCTGTGTGGGGCGATGCGTGGTGCCGAATGGTACAACGTATATACTATGAAATCAATAGCTACTCGTGCAGCATTTCCTTGGGCGATAGGCCTAAACTGCCCTTTAAAAACGCTGTAACTTGCAGGCGCGTTGGCGTGCCCATAACGCCGTGGCGCTGGGTGCATTTGAGCGCGGCGGCAGCGCTGGCAAAGCGCACAGCGGTGGTGATGTTGTCAATGCCCAGCTCTACCGCAGGTCCCGTTTCCAGCTCCGTTAGCTCCGTCAGCGCCATCAGCAGCGCGGCATGGAACACATCACCCGCACCGGTAGTGTCTACTGCGCGCACCGCAAACGCGCTCTGCCTGTGCAGGCCGTGGCCGCGAGTCCATAGCACGCCGCGCTCGCCTAGGGTTACCATGGCCACCTGTGCGCCTGCAGCCAGGGCAGCGGCCAGCGCGTCGGCTTGGTCTAAGCCGGGGGCGTAGCAGGCCAGGCCTGGCTCAGAAAACACCGCCCAGGGTGCAGCAGGCACCAGTTTTTGCAACATGGCGCGCGGGGCAATGTCGCCGTCCAGCATGCCCAGCACGCCGTGTGCCTGGGCCCACTGGAGCGCCGCCAGTGCGCCGTCACCCCAGCGCGGGTCTACCAGCACAGCGCGGGCACCGGCCAGCTGGGCGGTGTCTAGCGGGTGGGCGCGGGCCAAGGCGTTGCCACGGTGGTTAAATATTTGCCGTTCTCCAGTTTTGTCCACCACCACGCTGGAGACTGAGGTGTGCGATTGGGCCACGGCTTCTAGCTGGGCCTGCACGCCGTGGGCTTGCACGGCGCTGCGCACAAACTCACCTGCTGCGTCGTCCCCTACGCGGCCCAGCAGGTGCACCGGCGCACCCAAGCGGGCCATGGCCATGGCCGCGTTGGCCGCCATGCCGCCGGGCAGCATGTGGTAGCTGCTGGCAGGGGTTTTGGTGGGCTGGTGTGGAAAGGCATCGATCTCAAAGTGGTGGTCTACCGAGGCGTGGCCTACGCAGGCAAAAAATCGTGTCATATAAAAATGGGGTTATGCCAACATCATACGCGGCAAAACCCGCTTTGCATTGGCACTGGTGGCCTCTGCCAGCGCGGCCAGCGGCAGGCCGCGCAAGCTGGCCAATACCTGCGCTATGCGGGGCAGCTGGGCGCTGCTGTTTATACCCTGGGGCAGGCCTGCGGCCCGCTGGGCGGCGGTGGTGTACAGCCAGTGCGGCGGCATGTCGGGTGCGTCGGTTTCTAGCACCAAGGAGGACAGCGCCACGGTGCTAAACAGGTGGCGCAGTTGGGTGGCACGCTCATAGGTAGCCCCGCCGCCAAAGCCCAGCGCCATGCCGCGCTGGGCCATTTGCAGTGCCTGCTGGTCAGAGCCGTTAAAGGCATGGGCTATGCCGCCCATCACGGGAATCTCGCGCAGGCCTTTGAGCAGCTGGTCTGCCGAGCGGCGCACGTGCAGCAGCACGGGCAGGCTGTGCTTGCGGGCCAGCTTGAGCTGGGCGCGGTAGTAGCGCTCTTGCTTGGCCCGCAAGGCAGGCTCGCGCACGGCGGGTACAAAGTAGTCTAGGCCAATCTCGCCCACCGCCACCAGGTGCGGGTCACCGGCCCGCAGCGCATGGCCCAAGGCTTGGTCGAGCTGGTCTAGCGCGTCGTCAGTGGCCTGGGCTACGTACAGCGGGTGAATGCCCAGCGCGTAGCTGTCGCCAAAGCGGTGGGCCAGGCTGCACACTGCAGCAAAGTTGGCCACTTCTACCGCCGGGTAGATGCAGTGGCGCACCCCCAGCGCCGCAGCCTGTTCGCGCAGCTGCTGTGCCTGCAAGATTAGCTCTGGGGCATCAAGGTGGCAATGGGTGTCAATCCACATGGCGGTGTCTTTTGTGATTTTAGATACTACTATTTTAATAGCTGTCTGTGCAGCATTTCCTTGGGTCAGAGGCTAAAACTTCCACCTTCTGCGCCGCCCTGGCGCTGGGTGTGAACGGCGTAGCGGCATCAAGGAGCCCGCAGAGCGGGGGACAGCCGCGCAGCTGAAATAGCACCGCCGACCTGATCGTGCACACAACAGATGGTCAATCAACAGCCTCGAATAAAATACAAGCATCCTAGTAAATTAACCTCAGCGCACTCCCAGCGCCCCACCGTGCATCCCTGCCGATGCCAACGCTATACGTTATACCGCCACTATGACCGAACACACTGCCCAACCTGGCCTGGACTCCCTGTCCAAGTCTTTTGAACCCCTTGCCATCGAAGCCCACTGGGGGCCTGAATGGGAGCGCCGGGGCTATGGTGCGGCGGGCTACCGCGGTAGCCAGCAGCCTAAAGCAGGCGAGGCCAGCTTTGCTATCCAGCTGCCGCCGCCCAACGTGACTGGCACCCTGCACATGGGCCATGCATTTAACCAAACCATCATGGACAGCCTGACCCGCTACCACCGCATGCGGGGCCATAACACGGCCTGGATTCCGGGTACCGACCATGCCGGTATTGCCACCCAAATTGTGGTGGAGCGCCAGCTGCAAGAGCAAGGCATGAGCCGCCATGCCATGGGGCCTACGCCTGCTGAGGCACGTAAGAACTTTGTGGCCAAAGTGTGGGAGTGGAAAGAAAAATCAGGCAATACCATCACCAGCCAAATGCGCCGCATGGGCGACAGCGTGGACTGGAGCCGTGAGTACTTCACCATGGACCCCAAGCTGTCGGGCGTGGTGACCGAGACTTTTGTGCGCCTGTACGAGCAAGGCTTGATCTACCGTGGCAAGCGGCTGGTCAACTGGGACCCGGTGTTGAAGTCGGCGGTGAGCGACCTGGAGGTAGAAAGCACGGAAGAAGACGGTTTCCTGTGGAACATTCTCTACCCGTTTGCTGACGGCCCGATTAATGGCCTAACGGGTTTGACGGTAGCCACCACACGGCCCGAAACCATGTTGGGCGACGTGGCTGTGATGGTGCACCCCGAAGATGAGCGCTATCAGCACCTGATTGGCAAGCAAGTTACGTTGCCTTTGTGCAACCGCACTATTCCCGTGATTGCCGACGATTACGTGGACAAGGCTTTTGGCACTGGCGTGGTGAAGGTCACGCCTGCGCACGATCAGAACGACTATGCGGTGGGCCAACGGCACAAGTTGCCGACGATCTGCGTGTTGACGTTGGATGCCAAGATCAACGATGAAGCTCCCGAGGTCTATCGCGGCATGGATCGCTTTGTCGCACGTAAAAAAATCGTCACTGATCTGGACGCGCTGGGCTTGATGGCCGAAGTTAAAAAACACAAACTTATGGTGCCGCGCTGCGAACGCACGGGACAAGTGATTGAACCCATGCTGACCGACCAATGGTTTGTGGGCATGAACAAGGTCAGCCCGCAGGATCCCACAGGCAAGTCCATCGCGCAAAAAGCCATTGATGCCGTAGACAGCGGCCAAGTGAAGTTTGTGCCCGAAAACTGGGTCAACACCTACAACCAGTGGATGAACAACATCCAGGACTGGTGCATTTCCCGCCAGCTGTGGTGGGGGCACCAGATCCCGGCCTGGTACGACGAAGACGGCGCGGTGTACGTGG
>JAYWGO010000022.1:0-8150 GCA_043778205.1 Polaromonas sp.
GCGTGATTTTGGAAGATTTTGCAGCAAGGCCACACTCAAGCGGCGCAAACGTACAAAAGCAAGGAAAGCAATCTTCAAAAGCCCGAAGATAACCAAAAACCAAGGATTGTAAGCAAAACAACCCTATGACCCAAGGAAATGCCGCACAACCAGCTACAGTATTCATAGTAAAGCAATCCACCCAATACATTACCCTCACAACCAGATTGCAAAAAATTCACGCCGCAAAGCCACCGCTGCAGCCCTAGCCCCGCTACTATCAATGCATGGAAAAATCCCTGCAAAGTATCGTCGACCAAGTGCGCACTGCCAGCGTCGCGCGCAGCCCCTTGCGGATTCAAGGTGGTGGTACCAAAGACTTTCTGGCCGACGCACAGACCAACGCGCTGCCAAATTTAAGTGCCAACATAGACTCCACCCAGCTGCCCGGCGAAGTGCTGGACACCCGCATGCACAGCGGCATCGTCAGCTACGAGCCTAGCGAACTGGTGATTACTGCTAAAGCAGGCACGCCGTTGGCTGAGATAGAGGCTGCGCTGGCTGCGCACGGCCAGTGCCTGCCGTTTGAGCCACCCCGTTTTGCTGCGGCGCACACAGACGGCAACGCAGCAGGCAAACATGGCGGAACAGTCGGCGGCATGGTGGCTGCTGGCCTTAGCGGCCCTGCCCGCGCCAGCGTGGGGGCCTTGCGCGACTACGTGCTGGGTGTGCACATCGTCAATGGCAAGGCCGAGCATTTGGTTTTTGGCGGCCAGGTGATGAAAAATGTGGCCGGCTACGACATGTCGCGCCTCATTGCGGGCAGCTGGGGCATGCTGGGCGTGGTAACCGAGGTGTCGCTTAAAGTGCTGCCCGTGGCACCTGCCGAAGCCACGCTGTGCTTTGAAATGGCCCAGGCCGATGCCTTGGCCCAGCTCAACCACTGGGGCGGCGAACCGCTGCCTTTGAACGCCAGCAACTGGGTGATGGACAGCGTGGGCGGGGTGCCCACACCCCTGCTGTTTGTGCGCCTGCGCGGTGCGGTGGCTGCTGTAGAGGCCGCTTGCAAGACCATGCTGGCGCAGCACAAAGGCACCCGCATGGACAACGCCCAGGCTAGCGGCGACTGGCAGCTTAGCCGCGACCTGCAACTGCCTTTTTTCTATACTCAAAACACTTCCCTTGCTGCGCCAGCACAGCAGGCCTGCCTGTGGCGCATCAGCGTGCCGCAAACCGCGCCGGTGCTAGACCTGCCCTGCGCATCGGCGGCAGGCCAGTTGGTAGACTGGCACGGCGCGCAGCGCTGGCTGTGGGCACCGGCCAGTGCCGACGCGCAGATTCGCGCTGCAGCGCAGGCCGCAGGCGGTAGCGCCATGCTGTTCAGGGGCCACGCGCCGCTGGGCAGCAGCCGCTTTGCGGCGCTTAAAGCGCCGCTAGACCGTATTCACCGCCAGCTCAAAGCCGAGTTTGACCCTGCAGGTATTTTTAACCCCGGCCGCATGCCGTGGTTTGCCTGAAAATAAGCCGCCCGAACTTAGCCCCTCAATTTAGCCAACCCAAAGTTAGCCCCGCATGCAAACCCAACTCAGCCCCGAATATGCAGGCACCGCCGACGGCCAAGAGGCTGAAGCCATTTTGCGCAAATGCGTGCACTGTGGTTTTTGCACTGCCACCTGCCCCACCTACCAGCTGCTGGGTGACGAACTGGACGGCCCGCGTGGCCGCATTTACCTGATCAAGCAGGTGCTAGAAGGTGCCCAGCCCACCCGCAAAACCCAGCAGCACCTAGACCGCTGCCTCACCTGCCGTAACTGCGAAACCACCTGCCCCAGCGGCGTGCAGTACGGCCACTTGGTAGACATTGGCCGCAAGCTGGTAGATGCCAAAGTAGCGCGCCCCGTGCAAGAAAAAGCCCTGCGCTGGGCCCTCAAAGAAGGCCTGCCATCGCCGCTGTTTGGCCCCGCCCTTAAAGCAGGCCAGGCCGTGCGCGGCCTGCTGCCAGCTGCGCTCAAGGCCAAAGTGCCGCCCAAACAAACCACCAAGCCCTGGCCTACCCGCCAACACACACGCAAAGTGCTGATGCTGGCAGGCTGCGTGCAGCCCGCCTTGCAGCCCAACATCAACACCGCCACGGCCCGCGTGCTGGACGCAGCCGGTGTGCAAACCGTGCTGGCCGCCAACGCAGGCTGCTGCGGTGCGGTGAAGTTTCACCTTAATGACCACGAAGGCGGCAAGCAGCACATGCGTGCCAACATCGACGCTTGGTGGCCGTATGTGGCAGGCGAGGCGGCAGCAAACCCAGGCCAAAATCAAACCCAAGTAGAGGCCATCGTCATGAACGCCTCAGGCTGCGGTGTGATGGTCAAAGACTATGGCCACGTCCTGCGGGACGACCCCGCCTACGCGGCCAAGGCCGCACGCATCAGCGCGCTCACCCAAGACCTCAGTGAACTGCTGCCTATGCTGGTAGAGCAGCTGCAAGGCAAGGTCAGCGCCAGTGCAGGCGTGATGGCTTTTCACCCGCCGTGCACGCTGCAGCATGGCCTTAAGCTTAAAGGCGGGGTTGAAAAGTATTTGGCTGCGTTAGGCTTTGATGTGCAACTGGCCGGTTGCGAGGCGCATTTGTGCTGCGGCTCAGCGGGCACATACTCGGTGCTCAACCCCGGCATTGCAACCCAGTTGCGTGACCGCAAGCTGGGCCATTTGCACACGGACAGCTTGGGCCAAACCCGCGCGCCTGCACAAATTATCTCGGCCAATGTGGGTTGCATCGGCCACCTGCAAAGCGGCACTACCACGCCAGTGCGGCACTGGGTGGAGTTGCTGGACGATGCTTTGCCAAGCAGCGTTTAAGGGCTGAACTTTAGGGGGCTCAGCCCTAGGGCTTTAGCGCCTCCAAATATTCAGCTTTAGAAATAGCGCCGTCTTTGTCAGCGTCAATCTGGTCAAAGCGTGCTGAGATGGCGGGCAGTGCTTCGGCCTCTTCTTTGGTAAGTTTGCCGTCACCATTTTTGTCTGACCGGTCAAACGCTTCCATGTAGCGGGCGGTGTCGGTAGCTGGTGCGGTGGTTTGCGCATGGGCGTGGGGCATGTACATTGCCGCTGCGGCAATAATGGCCACACTGGTGGCGTTAAATTTGTGCATATCCAATGTATAGCGTCGTCGTGTCATGGGCTTATTCCTTTTAGCAGTTAATCAAGCCGCTATTGAAACCGCAACACCCCGGGCAAGCCAGCACTATTGCTTGCTGTAGTGGCTGTCACATTTGGTGCTGCATAAGACACACTCTAGGCGGTATTCTTTACACTCTTTTTACGCAATCTCACCGGCAGGTCATGCCCAGGGCATGCCCCAAGTCTTGCGCGGTGCGGGCTACACAGCCTCTTGGTGTTTCACTATTTCGTGCACCAGCTGCAGTTTCGCCACGGCCGCAGCAGGCAACACAAACGGGTAAAAGTCGCGCTCGCCCATGCTGCCCGACAGCTCATTGAGCACGGCGGTGATGTTGAGCCAGTTGTTGACAAAGTCAAGGTAGCTTTGCGCCCCTGGCCGCTGGCTGTCCCACAGGCTGCCCAGTGTATAGGGCACGCGGTCCACCACAATGTCAGCCGCCTCTAGGCCAAAGCTGCGTGCGGTGTCCATGCCGTCGCGCATGTGCAAATAGTGCGCCCAGGTTTCGGCCCAGTCTTCCCACGGGTGGCACGACGCATAGGCGCTCACATGGCGTGTGGCCCAGTCAAACGGCGCGCCAATGGCATAGTGCGTTTGCAGGGCGCTGGCGTAGTCTTTGCGCTCATCGCCAAAGACTTGCCTAAACAGCGGTAGCCAGGCAGTGCCTGCCACCAGCCGGTCCCAGTAGTAGTGGGCCACCTCGTGGCGCATATGGCCTAGCAGGGTGCGGTAGGGCTCGTGCATGGCTTTGCGGTTAGCCTCGCGCACGACATCATCTGCCTCCTGCGCGTCCAGCGTAATCACGCCATGGGCATGCCCGGTCATGATGGGTTTAAGCGGGTCGGTGGTGAGCAAAAAGTCAAACGCCAGTCCGCGCTTGTCATCTTGCCAAGGCGACCGCTCTAGCGTGGCCACAGGCAGGCCCATGGCCAGCAGCTGGCGCACCAGGCGGCGCTTGGCGGTTTCAATGCTCAGCCACAGGCTGCGGTTCTCGCTGGGCGCTTGGTCAGGGATGGTGCGGGTCAGGCTGCAGGCCAGGCACAGCCCGTCGTCGTCATGGGGCAAGCTAATGTCTACAGGGCGCAGCCAGTTGCAGGCAATCGCGCTGTGGTAGTTGGTGCAGCGGTGGTAGCGGCGGGCCAGGCGCAGGTCATCGCCATTGCCTTCGCTTTCAATGGTCCATTGGCCCAGTGTTTCTGTAGCATGCAGGGCAACCACGGCGGCGCGTTGGTGTTCGTAGCCCAGCTGGCGGTGGCAGCTTAGGCAGGCACTGTTTTCTAAAAACACCGGTACCCCGCAGGCGCAGGCAAAGGCGCGGCTGCGGCCTAGGCTTAAAGGGTTGCGGGTGAGGCTGTTTGGCATGCTACAAAGTATATAGCTGCTTGTGCAGCATTTCCTTGGGACAGAGGGTTATTTGGCTTTTGTTATTCCATGGGTTTGTGAACAGCCCGTGGCAATGCTTTTGTAGGTCTATTCACCTTGGTCGGGCGACGTGAGCGGGTTTGTGCAAACTTGCGCGAATCACGCGCAGGCCGCCTGAGTATTTGCCCGTTTGGGCCCGTTTGGTAGTACGACGCGCCTTTTTCCAGATTTTCATCAAGGCCACACTCAAGCGGCGCAAACGTACACAAGCTGGAATAGCAATCTTCAAAACCCCCAGAAGATAAACCCAGTTAAGCGTACACCTCAGCCTCAGGGTCGGTGGCCTCTAGCTCGTAGCTGGCCGACAGCATGGCCAGGCGGCCGATGACACCGTACATGTAGAAGCGGTGGGGCTCGCTGGCACCTGGCGGCATGCCCGGCTGGGGCATGTGGGCTGACTTGTTGAAGGCCAGCGGCACAAAGCTGGCACCGGGGGCGTTCAAATTTTCGTCTACACCTCGGTCAGCATGCACACGGTAAAAGCCGCCCACTACATAGCGGTCCATCATGTACACCACCGGCTCGGCCACCGCGTCGTTCACGCGCTCATTGGTTAGCACGCCTTCTTGAATGATCACATCACTGACCTGCTGGCCGTCTTTGATGACGCTCATTTTGTTTTTGGTTTTGCGGTTCAGCGTGTCCAGGTCTTTCACATCGCGCACGGTCATGATGCCCATGCCGTAGGTGCCGTTGTCGGCTTTAACCACCACAAACGGCTTTTCATTGATGCCGTATTCTTTGTATTTGCGCTTAATTTTGGTCAGCAATGCGTCCACGTTGCTGGTCAGGCAGTCCATGCCCGTGCCTTCGGCAAAGTTCACCTCGCCGCACTGCGCAAACATGGGGTTAATCAGCCATGGGTCAATGCCCAGCAGTTTGCCAAAGCGCTTACTCACCTCTTCGTAAGAGGCAAAATGCTGCGACTTGCGGCGCACGTGCCAGCCAGCGTGCAGCGGCGGCAGCAGGTGCTGTTCGTAAATTTCTTCTAAGATGCCGGGCACACCCGCGCTCAGGTCGTTGTTCAGCAAAATGGTGCAGGGGTCAAAATTCTTCAGGCCTAAGCGGCCTTTGCCGCCGCCTTCGCTGCGGATCACCGGTTCCAGCAAAATCGTTTGTCCGTCAGGCAGGGTCAGTGTGGTGGGCTCTTTCACTTCGGGGTTGATCGAGCCTACCCGCACGTTCAGGCCAGCCATGTTAAAAATACGCGAGAGCTGGGCCACGTTGCTTAAATAAAAGCTGTTGCGGGTATGGTTCTCTGGAATGATGAGCAAGTTGCGCGCCTCAGGGCAAATCTTTTCTATCGCGGCCATGGCCGCTTGCACTGCCAGCGGCAGCATCTCGTCGGTCAGGTTGTTCCAGCCGCCGGGGTACAGGTTGGTGTCTACCGGGGCCAGTTTAAAACCGGCATTGCGCACATCTACCGAGGTGTAAAACGGCGGAGTGTGCTCCATCCATTCCAGGCGAAACCAGCGCTCAATAGCGGGCATGCTGTCCAGGATGCGCTGCTCTAGCTCGTTGATGGGGCCGTTCAAGGCGGTGATAAGGTGAGGAACCATAGGGGGCTACTTTAGGTGGTGTGGCTTAGATTGTAGGTAGCTGGGGGCAAACGCGCTGGCTGCAAGGTAACGAAGTGGTAATTTGCAGCGCCAGAGTCCCCTAAAATCAAACCCAGACAACTATTCCAGACAACCACCCCAGGGAGCAAGCCATGCAATTTATCCGATTTTCTGACCTGTGCAGCCAAGGCGCTGTGAAAAACAAACGGGTGTTTATCCGCGCGGACCTGAATGTGCCGCAGGACGCGCTAGGCAACATCACCGAAGACACCCGCATTCGCGCCAGCATGGCCTGCATTCAAATGGCACTAGACGCAGGCGCGGCAGTCATGGTTACGTCACATTTGGGCCGCCCCACGGAAGGGCAATTTAAACCTGCCGACTCACTGGCTCCGGTGGCTGCGCGCATGGCCCAGCTGCTAGGCCGCCCCGTGCCTCTGCTGGCCGACTGGGTAGACGGCGTGCAGGTGGCGCCTGGCCAGGTGGTGCTGCTAGAGAATTGCCGCGTGAACGTCGGCGAGAAAAAGAACGACCCTGCACTGGCGCAAAAAATGGCCCTGCTGTGCGACATCTTTGTGCACGATGCTTTTGGCACCGCTCACCGCGCCGAGGCCAGCACCCACGGCATAGCCCAGTTTGCCCCGGTGGCCTGCGCAGGCCCGCTCTTGGCCGCCGAGATGGACGCCATCGGCAAAGCCTTGGCTGCGCCCAAACGTCCGCTGGTGGCCATTGTGGCGGGCAGCAAGGTCAGCACCAAGCTGACAATTTTAAAAGCTTTGTCTGGCAAGGTGGACGGCCTGATTGTGGGCGGCGGCATTGCCAACACTTTTATGCTGGCAGCGGGTCTGAACATTGGCAAGTCATTGGCCGAGCCTGACCTGCTGGCCCAAGCCGCCGAAGTGATAGCCGCCATGAAAGCGCGGGGCGCCGAGGTGCCGATTCCTACCGATGTGGTGGTGGCCAAAAGCTTTGCAGCCGACGCAGTGGCCACGGTGAAAGCCGCTACCGAGGTAGACGACGACGATTTGATTTTAGACATTGGCCCCCAAACCGCAGCCAAGCTGGCCGAGCAGCTAAAAGCGGCAGGCACCATCGTGTGGAACGGCCCGGTGGGCGTGTTTGAGTTTGATGCTTTTGCCCACGGCACCGAAACCCTGGCCCGCGCCATTGCTGCGTCACCAGCGTTTTCCATTGCGGGCGGTGGCGACACGCTGGCCGCAATTGCAAAGTACGGTATTGAGAAAGACGTGGGCTACATCTCGACCGGTGGCGGCGCTTTTCTGGAAGTGCTGGAAGGCAAGACTTTGCCAGCCTTTGAGATTTTGCAGAAGCGGGCTGAGAGGTAAGACCTACTTATAGCTATTAAATATATAGCTGTCTGTGCAATATTTCCTTGGGCCTGCGGGGTATTTTGCTTGTAAAAATGCCTGTTTTGGGTACTTTTTGGGTGATTTTTGGGTGTTTTTAGGCCTTTGAAGATCGCTTGCCCGGCTGGTGTAGCGCTAGCGCCGCTGGCGTGGGGCCTTGCTGCAAAATCTTCCAAAAGCACGCGCGAAATCAGGGTGCGCAAGGCTGCTTTTGCACCGCGCACCTTTTTCCAGATTTTCATCAAGGCCCCACACCATCGACGCTTGGCCGGTTTGGTTGGCGTGCGGGGAGGGGAGGAGTTGGGGGCGAGGTGTGAAGGTGAAGGTGAAGGTGAAGGAATGCACCAAACGCCCACAGAGCCAAATCGTCAGTAAGCACTGCACACGCAAACCCGCGTGCCCCACAGCCTACAGCCACCACGCCGCGGTAACCGCCCCACACAGCCGCCCAGCGTGCCTTGAACTACCAAATTTGCCAGGGAGAAGCGATGGGAGCGTGTTTTTTGCAAACTGTAGCAAAGGCGCGGAGACAGCCTACGATAACTACTGAGCTGTGCGTGTGTTTTGCGGAAGTTTGCAAAAAACATGTCCCGTCGCCCGACCAAGGTAAATAGACCTACATAAGCCTTGCCACGGGCTGCTAAAACAACC
>JAYWGO010000023.1:0-28911 GCA_043778205.1 Polaromonas sp.
CACATACAACCGCCCCGCGTGCCTTCAACTACCAAATTTGCCAGGGAGAAGCGATGGGAGCGGGTTTGTGCAAACTGGAGCGAAGGCGCGTCGTACTACCAAACGGGCAAATACTTACATGGCCTGCGCGTGATTCGCGGAAGTTTGCAAATAACATGTCCCGTCGCCCGACCAAGGTCATCAAGGCACACAAGCATTGTCACGGGCTGTTAAAACCCGCAGCAATACAAACCAGATTACTATGAAATACATAGCTACTCATGCAGCGTTTCCTTGGGCCATAAGCCAATAACATACAAAAATCTCAGTCCTCAAAATACTGCACCGGCAACCCGGGCACGTCTACCCGCATGCTAAATACACAGCCCAGCTCCGGCTGCACCAGCAGATCGGCGGCGCTGCGGCCATGGCGGGCGCTGGTGAGGTAGAGGGTTTGCAGGTCTTCGCCGCCAAAACAAACCATGGTGGTGCACAACACCGGCGCGGGAATGTCGCGCAGAATCTCGCCCGAAGCTGCTATTTGCAGTACCCGCTGGCCCTCGTACATGGCCACCCAGTAGTTGCCAAGCACGTCTACACTGGCCCCGTCTGGACGGCCTAGGTAGCCGCCGTTATGGGGGGCAAAAGGCAGCCAGCCTGCGGGCTTGGGGGGGAATTGTTTGAACACGCGGTGGCGGGTCATGGCGTTGCTGGCCAGATCATAATCCCAGGCAAACACTGCATGCTGCGGGGTGTCGGCCCAGTACAGGGTGCGCGCATCGGGTGACCAGGCCAGACCGTTGGCAACCGTGGCATCACCGGCTTTGCGCTCTACTGTGATGGCCGCTTGGGTGGTGCTGGCTGCGTTGGGACTGGGCTTGGGGTTGGGGTTGTTGCTGTTGTTACGTGCATCTAAACATAGCAGCTCAGCCTTGTTTGCGTCGCGCGGCTCGTACATGGTGCCTACCCAAAAGCGGCCTGCGCTGTCGCATTTGCCGTCGTTGGCGCGGGTGGTGCTGGGGTCGTGGGCAAACAGGTGCAGGGTTTCTAGTGCGCCGCCCCAGGTGCGGGCGCGCACAATGCGGTCGCGCAGGGCTATGACCAACCCGCCGCTGCGGGCTGGGGCCATGCAGCCGGGCTCGGTGGGTTTGCCGTCCACCAGCATGGGCCAGCTTTCTACCGTGCCCATGTACACATTGGCGCGTTTGATCTGGCAGCCTGCAATGTCTACCCAGTACAGGGTTTGCTCTTGTGGGTGCCAAAACGGGCATTCGGCCAGTTGGCTGGGTTCGGCCACCAGGGTGGTCCAGGGGTGCTGGGCTAGGTTTGTCATAGTGCGGTGGTTTCAGACTGCTTGCATGTGCACGGCCATGGCCGCGCTGGTGGATGCGCCGGGTTGCAAGGGCTGTACCCCCAGCGCGCTGGCGTTGCTTTGGTTCATGGCATTGTTCACGTGGCTTACCGGTTCGATGGCGATAGAGTCGCGTGCCAGCGTGGTGTACACCACCAAACGTTTTAGCTCTGAGGTGATGCGCACGTCCATGCATTCGTCACGCAAATGCACGCTGCCGGCCCAGCCATCAAAGCAGTGGTCAATGTCCAGCGTGGTGCCGCTCACGTCCAGTCCGCCGGTGGCAGACCATGTGGTGGGCAGCTTGGCCGCGTCCATCTCCCAGCGGCCTGCGGCCTCAAAGCTGAGCTGGCTTTGCGCACGTTTAACAAAATACGGGTGCCAGCCTAGGCCAGCGGGTGCCATGTGGTCAGACCGGTTGGTCATGCCCATGGCCATTTCTAGCGTGTTGCCTGTGAGCTTGAAGGTTTGCCAAGCATCAAAAGCAAACGGCCAGTCAGCGTTGGCTGTGTGAACCAGTGTGAGGTGGGCAAAGTCGGCCTCCACCTTGTGCACAGCCCACGGTTGTAGCCAGCCCACGCCATGGATCGCATGCAGCTCAGGCGCAAAGTTGGGCTTGAGCGGGTAATCTTGGCCCTGCCAACGCAATTGCGCATTGGCAATGCGGTTGGAATACGGCACAAACGGGTAGCTGGCACTTTGCTTAACGCTTTGCAAGCTGCCCACGGGCACTGAACGCATCACCTCTACGCCCCCTAGCCACAGGCCTTCTACGCTGCCACCAATGTCGGGGCGCAGGGCCAGTTGGGCGCTGCCGTGCTTAAGTACGATAGAGGTCATGCGGGTCTGGGCCTTAGAAGATGGTGTGTTGTGAGATTCTACTTTCTTGCGCTGCGCTGTAGTGCGCCTTGGCGCTGCACCCTGGCTTTGCACAAACCCGCAGGCAATAAAAAAACCCGCCTTGGGCAAGGCGGGTTTTGGCGGGTGTGAGAGATGCGTTTCAGTGCCATGTTGGCACAGCTTCAGGAGGCGTTATTTGCGCACGCCGCTTAGCAGCACCTCCACGCGGCGGTTGGGCAGCAGGCACTCTTGCAGCTCAGCCGTGGAGCGGAACTTGGCCTTGGTACAGGCTTCTATTTGCGTGGTGTCGGCTTTGAACTCGGTGCTGATCAAATTGGCAGGTACGCCTGCGCTCACCATGTAGTTCTTGATGGTATTAACGCGGTCTTGCGACAGCTTGACGTTGTAGTTGGCATCGCCGGTGCTGTTCAAGCGGTCAGCATGGCCGATCAGCTTAATACTGCTGACGGTGATGGCACCGCCTTTGACCTGGCCAATTAAGGTGTCGAGCTGGTCTTTGGTATACGTTCGCACATTGGGCATGTCGCGCTTGTCAAAGTTAAACAGCACATTGGCTGCCGCGTTTACGGGAACCGCAGCGGCAGGCACGGGCAACGGTGGCACGGCCACTGGTGCTGGGGTTGCCTTAGCTACCACGGGTGCTGGGGGCGCAATGCAAGCCTCCGCCGCTTTTTGTGCATCGCCAATCAGGTCTTCGGCAATTTGCACATAGGGCTTGGCATGGCGCCATTGCTGTTGGTTAAATTCATTGCCTGCGTGCACCAGCTCTACTTCGGCGCAGGCTGTTTTTTGCTCTGCACAGCGCCAACCTGCATGGCCTTTGAGCTTGGCCGCTGCGTCCCACAGGTCTTGGCGCAGCTTGGCAGCGTCGTTAACCAGCGGGGTTTGCAGGGCCGGGTTGCCCGCAGCGCCTACTGCGCCGCCCTTGCCCAAGTAGTCGGTAATTTTGAACGACTCTTCAAACGCTAGGCGCGGAAAGTTGCTGCGGTCATTGCGGGTGTACTCGTGCAGGCTCACGTCCAACCAGCACTGTGCTTTGGCCAAGCTGTAGCTGGCCACGCGGTGCTTGCCGCTGTCGTTAAGTGCTTTGATGCGGCCTTGCTCAGCGGCGTAATTGTCGTAGTCCGTTTGAATGGCTTGGTCGGTCATCGACTGCTTGTCGGCAGCCACCGTAGAGCTGTTGGACTGCTGGCCTGCGCTGGAGGCGCAGCCAGACAGCACCAGTGTGCACAGCGCCAAACTTGCAACAGAAAGAGCGGACAGGCGAGCGGCTGAGGTAGCTTGTAGTTTCATAAGAGCCTCTGAATAATGTAATGGGGTTTGCGGTGGTAATGGGCTGCAAAATTAGCGGTCAAGTGCGCGGTTTACGTTGGTGTCTTTGCCCTGGAACAAAGTGCCATCAAACTTAAAGCGCAGGCGCAGGTACACGCCCCGGTTGGTGTAGTCAGAACCTGTCAGGTCTTTGTCGCTAAAGCCTACCCAGTTCACCCCGGTGGACAGCCACAGGTTTTGGCGCACCAAGTAACCCACCTCAATACCCTGCGCCCACTGCTTCGATGCGCCTTGCGGGCTGACCATCACGCTGGTCATCAGGCCAATGTCCCAGTTCTCGCTGATGTCGTAGGTAGCGCGGCCACCCACCAGCATGGCGGTGTAGCCTTGCTGGCCTGCTGGTAAGGTTTTATCGGTGGTGTTCTTCAGCGCAAAACGGCCGTTAAACCACCATGGACGCCTGGGGTGGTAGTCGCCATGCAAGCTCACAATATGTGACTTGTAGTTGTCACCATTGCTGCTTACGCCATTGGTGCTGGTTTTGTCGTTGACGGTTTTGAACTCGTAGCGCGCCAAGGCGTTCCAGCGGTTATGGTCTACAGGCCGCCAGGCTGCACCCATTTGGAAACGGTCTTCTAGCTTGGTGCCGCCGGCATTGTTGTTTTGGTACAGCAA
This sequence comes from Polaromonas sp., assembly GCA_043778205.1. Classification (GTDB taxonomy): domain Bacteria; phylum Pseudomonadota; class Gammaproteobacteria; order Burkholderiales; family Burkholderiaceae_C; genus JAAFIP01. Next base: position 4,139 of record JAYWGO010000023.1, read on the forward strand.
GTAGTTGCGTGCCAGCATGGTCCAGTCGCGGTCTATCTTGCGGGCTACGCTGACCGTGCTGAGGTACTGGTCTTGCGTATCGTTAGCCGCAGTGGCTTTGTCATCAAGCACCCGGCGAAACTCCAAACGGCCGCTGGCGCGCCACACTGGGCTGGCGCTGTAGTCCATGCCGCCGTTAACCGCTACGGCTTCGCGTGTGGGGCCGTTGTAGATTTTTAAGAACTCTAACCCACCGGTGTAAACAATGCCTTCGGCATAGTTCCAGCTGTTGCGCACACCGCTGGCAAGCTGCATGTCGCGGTCTTGCGCAGTGCCGGTGCTCAGCGCATCACGCAAGCGGAACTCGCTAAACAGCGTGGGGCCGGCGGCAAAGGTGTTGTCAATACCGGCTACCAAGCTGTTGCTCTTGTCTGACGCATTGAGCGCGGCAGCCGACGACAAACCGGTGCGGGTTTCTAGCCGTGCATACACTTTGCTGCGTTCGCTGATTTGGTAGCTGGTGCCCAGGCCTAAGCGGCGCTGCTTCTCGGTGCCTGCTTCTACTTCGCCGCTCACCGACCAACGGTCAGTGGCGCGGTAGCTGGCGCTTAAGCGCAAGCTGGTGGAGTTCAGGCTGGTGGGGTTTAAACCGGTGCCGCTGCTGTTGGTATTGGTGCTGCTGCCCAACACGCTGGTGCCGGTGGTGGTGTTGATGGCATCGGTGCCCAGCCCAAAGAAGCCGCCGCCCACGCCGCTGTTACCGGCAACAGAAGCTGTGCTGCCATAGCCTGCGTCTTCTGTAGTGCGGCGTACAGAGCCGTCCACTGTCAGTCGGTCAGTGATGCCCCAGGTTAAACCTAACGCCAAAGCGTCTCGCTTGGGTTCATTGGTAGGCACGGTGTCTTGATCGCGCTGGCCGGTGGCGTATACCGACACAGCCTCGTTGAACTTGTAGCGTGCAGCCAAACCAATTTCTTGCTTGCCGTTGTTCACGCTGGCTGCCGGGTTGTAAAAGTCCCGCTCGGCGCGCATAAACCATCCGCGCACGTCGACTGCGCCTTCGTTGTAGGCACCCTCTAAACGCACTGCGTTGCCTTTGCTGTCACGGCGCACTTCGCCCGCTGCGCCTGTGGGGGTTAGGGTTGTACCGGCTGCGCTGCCAATGGCGTACAAAGATGATGCCGAGTTGGCAACTTCTAGCACCACCGAGCCTGCTTTGCCAATACGCACCGCCGCATTCACGCTGCCCAAGCGGTAAGGTGACTGGGGATTTTTGTCCTGCACAAAGCTGCCGCCTACCTCTACGCGTTCGCTCAGTTTCACTTGGCCGTCTACACCGTAGGTTAAGAACTTGTCGCCGCCTTGCTCTACCTCGTAGGTAATGCGCACGCTGACCGGGTCGCCATTGACATCGATGCTGGGGATGGGGCTTTTGAACAGAATACGGCCCGAGAAAGGCTCAAAACTATAGTCCACCAAGCGCTGCATCAGCTGCACGTTTTTCACCACGCCAAGTGCGTTTTTATCGCGGGTAATGACCTCTACTTTTTCAGAGTTTTCAACCGCTTGGTTGCTGGCCACGCTGAACGGGCCTGAGGTGCCGTTGCCTTGGTATTCTTCTACCAGTTGTTTTTGGTTTTCGTTGAATACAAAGCCATTGACAAATACGTTGGGCTGTTCAAAGTGCGCACGCAGGCCGGTGGCACTGCGGTTGTACGCCCCCAGGTTACGGCTCTTCACACCCGCAACCGCACCGCCACCGGTGAGCTGGCTAAAGCCATCGCCAGTGGAAAAGTCGCCATACAGGGCGTAGCTTTTACCGGAGTCTAAACGCACATACAAGCGGTCGCGGCTTTTTGCGTCAAAGCCATTGATCGACGAGTCGCCGTACACCGGGTAGAAGCGGTTAGGGTCAATGTCACGCAGCAAGCGGGCGTTGGTTTCTTTGTCTGAGTCAAAGGCTGCGGTGAGCAGCATATCGCCGCCTACTTTACCTTTTAAGAAAAAGGCGCTGCGCAGGCCGTAGTTGCCTTTGCCATTGCTGAACTCTTTGGTCCAGCGGTTAAGTTCACGCTCAAAGCCGTCGTCAATCCGCACGGGTGTGATGGAAGCGTTGGATTTTTTCTTCCAGTTGATAATGCCGTCAATCAGGCCTGCGGCCACCATCTCGCGCAGGTCAGCCAGGTAGGCTATGGTGCCATTGGCCACCGCACTGCCTGCGGTAATGCGCAGTTTGACATCGGTAGGCTCTACCGGGGCCAGCAGGTCAAAGCGGCCCACACCGTTAGTGACCTTAAGCTGAACGCCAGGGGTGATTTTGTCAACGTCTAAGCGGCCAGGGCCTAGCTCGTCGGTTTTGGCACCGGGAATCAGTACGCGGCCTGCGCTGTGCTCAATGGTAATGAGTGCATCGCCTTGCAGCACGGCCCCATTTTTGTCAAACAAACGCACGGTCACTTGGTTGGTGCTTTGGCCGTCGGCGGGCAGGCCGTCTTTTTCAACCTCTACCGCTACGCGGGCAATTTGCGCGTTAACGCTGTAATCAACCCCTGATACCGGACCACGCAGCACCGACGGCGGCGTGGTTTGTTGTGATGCCAACGGTGCTGGCTGCAAGGGCGCAAAAGCCGCTTGCGCCCACACAGCAGACGACAGTGTTGCGCAGGCTAGGGCGCAGGCTATGGCGACGGGGCGCGCCGTGCTGTGGTAGCTGCTGGAGACTTGCGAAGCGTTCATGGTGGAAGCGTGTCCAAATAAGGAGTTTGATAGTTTGCGCATGTCAGTCCTCCTTATGGGGCAGTGCGCACGTTAGCGCCTTGCGTGTTGCTGGAAGCGCCGGGCATTTGCGGCACAGGTGTGTTTTGCTCGGGAACAGACTCCGTCCCCCCGTTGGTACTTCGCGGTACCACCAGCGGCTGGTTAGCGCTGTCGGTGCCTTGCTGCGGGTACTGCGGCGACTTGCCTTCAAACTTCAGCGCGGGCTGGCCAGTCTTTTCCGTCTCGGGTGAGCGTACTTCGCCTTGTGTGCGGCGGCGCTTAACTTGCTCTAGCATGGTGTTAGAGCACGAGCCCTCCGCAAAGTCGGCGCGCACCAGCTGGCCGTTTTTCACGTCCAGGAACAGGCTGTTGCCGTCACCCAAGTTGCGGTTGCTGGTGGTGGTCATGCGTGCGCCGCGCGGCATGGTTAGCATGTCTACGGTTAGCACGTGCGACTTAGGCGATATACCGCAATAGCTGTACTTGCCTTCGCTGTCGGTAATAAAGTAGGTGCCGTCCTCCATGTACAAGCGCACTCCTGGCACACCCAGTTCTTCAGCATCTTGCACGTGGTTGTTATTGCAGTCCACAAACACTTTGCCTGCTACGCATGCGTCGCTGGTGAACACGCCCGCTTCTACCACCACTTTGGCCTGCGCTGTATTAGAGCGGTAGGCACCCACTGCAGCCTGCGCACGGTTGATACCGTCGCCCTGCATGGAGCCTACTGCCAGCCGGACGCGGTAGGTCAGCTCAATCTCAGTGCCTGGGGCAATGCCGCCCGCTGGCAAAGGTAGGCTGTAGGTCACTACGGCACCTGGCGCGCCCTTGATATTGGCCGCAGCCAGCTTGGCCTGTGCTGCACCTGCTGGAACTGACACAAACGAGGTGTCCGGCACCAGCCTAAAACCTGCTGGCATGGAGTCGATCACGTCCAGTGTGGTGAGATTTACGGCACCTTTTACATAACGCACCCGCAGCGTGTACTTCACGGTATCGCCAATCTCTGCCTTGGGTTTGTCCACCACTTTGCTGATGAAGATGACCGGGCGGTTGGTAGACACCAAGGGAATATGGTTGTTTACCAAGTCGCGGCTGTTCGCATTGAGGTTAAAGCCCAAGAAATAGGTGGTCGGCTGGCCAGGTTGTGGTGCGCCAGCGTTAGGCACTAGCTGGAACACGTCGTTTGGTGGGCGGTTTGGCGGTGTAAACGCGCCAGATTGCGGGGGTGTGCCTGTGTCAGCCACAAAGTTGGCTGGCGGGGTAACCACCAAACGGTATTCGCAGGCCGGTGCGCCAGGATTAAGCACAAACTGGTAGAAGCCATCAGCTCCCACAGTTTGGGTTTGGTTGGCCACGCCGCCAAACAAATGCACGGCCGGGTCAAATGCCGGGCAGTTAACTGCTACTAATTTAACCACTGCGCCAGGTATAGGCAAGCGTGTATCAGTGTCGTACACCACGCCAGTTGGGTCTACCGGCAGCGACTGCTGCGGTGTGATGTTTTGGCCACCCTGCGTACCAGCTACCAGCGTCAAGTTGGTAATTTCGCCGCGCACCACTGTGGCGCCAGACACGGGTGTGCCTTGCTCGCCGTCAACTGCGCCGTTGAAGGTTACACCGCTAGGCGCAATAAAGCGCACTGTATAGCCGCTACCGGCTTCCAGGCCCGTTACTTGGTAGAAGCCATTGGCATCTGTCACCACCGAGGTCACTAGCGTAGGCGTGCCCCCGCCAAACGGCGTGCGCAAAACTTGCACAGTCCAGCCCGGCAAGACAGTCTCGCTTGGATCGCGTATACGGTCGTGGTTGTTATCGCGCCAAACGGTGCCCGACACACCCGCTGTTTTAGGTACATCGCCAAAGTTGTAGCTTGGTGCATCGGTGTTGGCCGATAGCACGATGTTGGAGATCACATTGCTGTTGGCCGCGCCGGTGCCGCCTGCCAAGGTGCCAGGGTTAGAGCCGCCGTTGCCGAAGCCCGCAGGTTGCGTCTCGATAATGCTGTAGGTGCCTGTTTTCAGGTCGTCAAAGCGGTAGGTGCCGTCGGCGCCGGTAACCGTAACCCGCGTGACCGGTGCGCCGCTGGCATCGATGCCTGACAGCGTGATGGTAATGCCGGGCGGCATGGTAACTTCAGCCCCATCGCGGGTTTGGCTACCGTTGTCGTCGCGGTACACCAAGCCTGCAATGCTGGACAGCGTGTCGGCAAAGTCAATGCCGGTGACGGGCGCGTTGGCCACCGTAAACGGACGAGAGTCTGTAACACCCGGCGCGGTGGTGGTAGGCACCGAACCGTAGCCCGCAGGCTGCGTTTCTTGCATAAAGTAGCTGCCAGCAGGGACGCTGGCAAAGCTGTAGTCCCCGGTCACGCTGGTGGTGGTAGTGGCCACAACGTTGGAGCCTGTGCACGCAATAGCCGCCACGCGGCACAGCGTGATTACCACGCCGCCAATGCCGGTGTCAGCCGGGTTGTTTTGGCTGCCGTCGCGCGCTTTGTCGTAGAAGACCTTGCCGCTGACACCAAAGCCAAGTACCTCACCAAAGTTAAAGTTGGTGCCCACTACCGGCGGTACGCCTGTAACTACGGCTGTAGCCGGGGTCCAGGTCACGTTCTCAAACCGGCTTGGAGTTTGCACTGCCGTGGCCACTCCGCTGGTAGCGCCGCCGCCCAAGGCAAAGAAGCCTATGGTGGTGGTGCCGTCGCCCAGGGTGGTGGGGGTGGGCGGTACCGTGGCTTGGTCTTCAACGATAAAGTAGGGCTGGCCTGGGGCTGGTGCGGGCAGGTCGTTAAACTGGTACAAACCGGCGCTGTTGGTTACTGCGGTAGCTACCACGCTGCCTGCTGCACAACTGCTGGTGGTGCACAAGCGCACAGTTACGCCGGGCAACAAGGTGTCGCCTGCATTGTTGGTGCCGGACAGGTCATTGTCTTTGTACACCGTGCCGCTCAAGCTGGCCGCAGTTTCAAAGAAGTTCACGCCAGTCACAGGCACATTGGTCGCGTTAATCACCGGTGAGGTGTTAGGCGAGCTAGAGCCGTACCCTGGCGGCTGCGTTTCTACCACATAGTAGGTACCCGGCACCACGTTGGCAAAGGTGTAAGTGCCCGAGCCCGGTGTGCTGGTGGTGGTAGCTATGGTGTTGGCCGCAGGGCACAGACCAGGGTGCACAGGGTTGGTAGTGCACAAGGTAAGCACCACGCCCGCGGGGAAGCCCATGTCACCCGGCGTAGGCGCGGGGCCACCATTGAAGTCACGGTCGATGAACACTGTGCCAGAGATAGAGGTAATCGGCAACTCACCAAAGTTGTTGTTGACAGAGTTGTTACCAGCAACTAAGACAATGCCGGTGACTGCCGACGGCGTAACCGCTGGCAATGAGCCTGTGCCTTGGGTTTGCGCACCCACGCCCGGCAGGGTTTGGCCGTTGTTGGTCGTGGTTAGGCCTGCAGGCAATGTTGCGCCGTTAGCCGTAGCTGGTTGCTGTGGCTCTGTGACCTTGTAAGTACCGTCGGCCAAGCTTGTGAAGCTGTAGCTACCGTCTGCAGCGGTAACCCCTGTAGTGGTTACCAAAGCGCCAGAGGCCGTAGTGCCGGTTAGCACAACCGTTACGCCGCCAATACCTGGCTCTCCAGAGTCAATAGTGCCGTTGTTGTTGTTGTCTAGCCAGACACGGCCCGACAAGCTGGCCGATGTAGGCGGCAATGGCGGGGCCACAAACACCTCAGCAAAGTTGTTGTCTGGCGAGTTGGCACCTTGCGGCAACACGATGCCAGCGATTCTGGACGGTGTAGTTGCTACCGGTGTAGCAGTACCCGCTGTACCTGCTGACACCGCTCCCGGTGTGGTGATGCCGTTAGCAGAATTTACCGGCTGGGTTGGCTCGTTGACGGTATATGTGCCTGGACGCAGGCCCGTGAACGAATAGGTGCCCGAACCGCTGGTAGTGGTGCTTAAGGTGACCGCTTGACCTAGGTCATTGGTACCTGTCAACGTGATGGTTACGCCTGCCAGTGGCCCTTCGGTCAAAGGGGTGAGTGGGTTTTGTATGCCGTTATTGTCGGCATCTAAAAACACCTTGCCAGAAATGGTGGCTGGCAGCATCTCGCCAAAGTTGTTATTGACTGAGCTGCTACCGGCACCTAGTACGATGTTTGCTATCCTGGACGGTGCTACGGTCGCTGTGGTGGCTGTGCCCTGAGAGGTAGTGGAGCCTACACCTTGAGCGCCTGTGCCCACCGTGGTGCTGCCGTTAACCGTGGTGGAGTAACCTGAAGGAAGTGTTGCGCCATTGGCGGTTGAGGGCTGGTTAAGCTCAGCAACTGTGTAGGTACCTGCAAACAAGCTAGGGAAGGTGTAAGCCCCCAGTGCATCTGTGCGTGTTGTGAGGTTGATGGTACTACCAAAGACATCTAAACCCGTCAATGTGATGGTCACACCAGGAATAGATGGTTCCCCTGAAAACACACCGTTGTTGTTCGAATCAATATACACAAAACCTGAGATTGTCCCTGCTGCGGGCACTTCAAAGAAGTTGTTATTGATGGATGTTTCGGTTGCGCCTAATTTAATGCCTGTAACAGCAGATGGCGTGACCGATGGTAGCGATGCTGTGCCTTGACCGGCAGTCGCGCCCGTGCCCACCACCGTCTGGCCGTTGGCTGTGGTCGTAATGCCAGACGGCAACCCTGCTGTATTGGCGCTTGTTGGCTGCTGGCCAAATTCAGCCACTGTGTACGTGCCTGCAAACAGGCCTGGGAAAACGTAGTTGCCCAAAGCATTCGTTACAGTGGTGACGCTAATCGAATTGTTAAATGCGTCCAGGCCAGTGAGCGTGACGGTAACCCCACCGATGCCGGTGTCTGTGCCGCTGATGCTGTTCAATAGGCCATCGTTGTTGTAGTCCAAGATAACCCGGCCTGCAATCGACGCGCTGCCCGGTATCTCGCCAAAATTGTTACTCACTGAGTTCTGGTTAGCGGCCAGCTGAATCCCAGTGATGGCCGATGGGGTTACCGCCGGCAGTGTGGCAGTGCCCTGGACGGTCGCTGCGGTGCCTACTGTAGTTTTACCATTGCCAGTTACAGGAACACCCGACGGCAAAGTTGCGCCGTTGGCCGTGGTCGGTTGGTTTGGCTCGGTCACTGTGTAGGTGCCTGGCAGCAGACCCGGGAAGGAATACGCACCTCCGACCGTGGTGGTCACTGTGCGATTTACGGTCGTGCCGAAGGTGTCCGTACCTGTTAGCACCACCGAAACACCTGGAATGCCTACATCGGCACCAACAAATGTGCCGTCGTCGTTGTTGTCTAGGTACACGAAGCCCGCAATCGACGAGTTCGCATTGATCTCGCCAAAATTGTACTCGGTAGCGGCGTTGCCAGCGGCCAGCGTAATACCTTTCAGTAAGTTGGCCGCTGTGGGTGTACCGGGAACAACCGTGGCAGCTACGCCACCTGATACGGGTGCCGTTGTCGTGCCAAACGGTATTTTGGTAGGCACGTTAGACGTAAAGTCTGCCAAGTTTGGAGCGGGATCAGCGCCTTTGGATATTTGGTAGGTGCCAGGGGGCAAGTCAAAGGTGTAGGTTCCACCTACGCCAGTGGTGGCGGTTAGCGTGACGGAATTACCGAACACGTCTGTACCTGTCAATGTAATCGGTACGTTAGGTCGCGCCGGGTCAGTACCATCCGGTTCGCGGTTAAAGCCAACGTCTTCATAGACTTTGCCAGAAATAGAAGTGCGCAAAATTTGCACCACGCTACTGCTGGTATTGTTCGTAGTTACAGAATCTACCGCCAGAGGTTCGCCTAACGCGTCTAAGCCAACGGACACATTCGCATTGTTTGTCACGTCAGTAGAGTATGGCCCCGTAAAAAACGGTGCTTTGGCTTTTGCAGTGACCAATAATGTAATTGTGTTGCCTGCGTCAGTGCTGCCCGGGAACACTCCGCCCGCAGCGTTTATCACGCAAGCTAAGGATTGCAACTGGCCAGATGCCGTGATTGACACAGGCGTTGGTGTGCAGGCTGCACTAGCGCCCGAAACAGTAGACGGTGATGCAACTACAAAGGGTCCCAAAGCCACAGTAGCGCTAACAAACTCAAAGTTAGCAGGCAGCGTGTCAGCTAAGCGAATCTGCGCAATAGGTGATGGCCCGAGATTGCGCACCGTTAAACGGTACTGTATGGGCTGGTTCACCACCACAGGTGATGGTGTGATGGTTTCTTTGGCAATGGCCAGGTCTACTTTTGGAAATACCGTGTCGTTGGCTGAGGCTGTGTTGTTATTGTCCCCTGCAGTGACGATGCTTGTGCTAGTAGAGCAAGCGCCTCTTGATTCGTACAAGGTCGTTTCTGCCGCGCAAATAACCACTTGGTTTTGGAATGTCGCTGGTGCCGATGGCGCTGGGCCGCTGTAAGCCACTTCTAGCACGAAGTTAACTTCACCACCATTGTTTAAAAAGTTGTCTGCTGGTGTAGTACTAAGCAAACACTGAAGTGATGAAGTGCTAGAAATGCTGCAATTGACTGATGCATTTTTTGAAGTGTCTAGGCTAAATCCGCCATCGGCAGCCGAAGCGTTGACCGATGTTGCAGTAGCACTGGCAACTGTAAATCCCACAGGAAAACTCAAGTAGTCTGCTAGCACCACGTTTTCAGCACGCGATGGGCCGACGTTTTGCATGCGAATTAAATACTTGAGTGTGTCGCCTGCGGCATACCGGCCACCTGGCGGGACAATACGCGTTTTTGAGGTTTGCAAGTCGATCGCTGGCACCTTGATGTCAAACTGTACGGCGCTTTGGTTGTTTGACGTGGAATTGGCATCGTTACAGCTGGTAGAGAGCAAGCCGTTACTTGTAGTCTCTTCTTTAAACTCACACAGGCCACCACTGAGCGCCACAGTGGCAGTGTTCACTTCGTTCTGGTATACCGGGCTAGGCAACACACCGGCAGGTTTAAGCAAGCGCGCCACAATGACGGCAGTGCGCACATCGGCACGGGGCACGGCTGTGGTTGTGGGGCAAGTCACCACACCCAAGGCCGTGAACGTGCAATTCAAGTTAGCACCTGTTGCGCTGATGATGGCGTATTTGACAGGGTCCAAGGTGTCGGTCAAGGTCATATTGCCTGCCGGAATTGGGTTCACGCCATGGTTGCGCATGGTGATGGTGAACGTGATAGTCTGGCCTATGCGCGGCTCTGTGGCAGAGTTGGGTGGGGTGATGGTTTTGCTGGTAATTGCTGGGTCAACGCGAGGCTCAACGATCAATCGTGCGGCATCGCTCGTAGTGCCCGACAAGATGGCGTTGCCCGAGGACAGGGTCGCGTTGTTGTCTAGCTGGCCCGTGTCAAAAGGGCGTTTGACTTGAATCACCAAGGTGATGGTGGTGCCCTGCTGCATATTGGTAAAGCTGCAAGACAGCGCGCCAGAGCCGGGGCCAATGCTGGTGGGGCAGCTGCCGGTGACACCTGTGCCTGTGACTACCTGCGTAATGGTAATGGGCGGTGTGATATGGGCTGGGGTCGGCGGCGAGGCCAGCAAGTTGAAGATGCCGGGCAGGTTGTCCGTCAAAACAAGGGTAGGAATAGTCTGTTGTGTGGCATTGGTTGCCGTGGACGGCGTAGAGATGCGCACGCGCCAAAAGGCAAACTCGTTGTTGCCCACGATGGTCGGACCGGAAGCAGGCGCGTCAAACCAGGTTACGCCGTCGATGGACGACTCTTTGATGATGTTGACCTGCGCTTCGCCGCTGGTCACCGGCGTGCCGATCACGCCTTGGCTCTGGCAATCGTTGGCCGTATTGGGGTCACGCGGCTGGGGGCCGTTGGCGTCAGTCAGGCCCAGCAGGTTCAGGGCCTGTTTACCAGTACACGCGGTATTGGTCAGGTTAACAGGGTTTGTGCCTATATTGGTGGTGACCTGGGTATTGATGGTCAACGCAATGTTAGTGTTGGGTGCCAGCGTACCCGCTAAGGTGCGTTCGCAAATCACGCGGTGCTGGGTGGCTGACGGCACACCCGCGTTATCGGAACAACTCCAGCCTGCCGAGGCACTGACGAACTCCTCCTCGTTAAGCATGTCATCAATAATGCGCAGCGGGTTGGCACCGCCTGCCGCGGTGAAGGTCACGGTAGAAATATCCACGTTCGTGACGGACAGCGTATTAGCAATAGCGGCACCTTCCGGCAACGGGCCCCCGGTTTTGAGTTTGCTCACTGCCAGGTCACCCGTTGGTGGCACCACCGAATACGGTACCAACAATACGTTGTTGCCCAGGTTGTAGTCGATCACGCCCGCCGGGGTGGCTACGGTGACTGTGATGTTCCCTGCTGCTGCGGTGACGGGGTTGCCAACGGGAATCGAGAAAGCCTGGTTGTTACCGGTGCTCACCGCACCGGCTGTGCAGGTCAGGTTCGGCGCGGCAAACCCACACCCTGCAGGCAAAGCGCCCACGGTGAAGCCCGTGGGGATTTGCGCGACAACCGTGCCCCCTGCGGGCACGTTGGCCGGGCCATTGTTTTGGAACACCAAGTTAAGTGTTTGGGTGGTGCTTACCAAGCTGGTGGCTGGGTAGGTACTGCCGGTCGGCACAACATCAGCTCCAGGGGTTACCGTAAAGCTCAGTGATGTGGTGTTGTTGCCCGAGACACGGTCGAAGTAATTACCATTACTTGTAGCAACACTTGCATTGTTAACAAAGTTACCACTATTGCCCGACGTGCCGACGATGTCTATGTTGACTGCATTGAATGCAGCAGCAGTCAAGGGACCGTTGAATGTGCATACCACGGTGCGCGAACCATTGTTAATTACGCAATTGCTCGGTGTGGCGCTAGAGGCATTGAAGTCGGTCACGCCTCCGGGCAGCTGGTCGGTCACCACAATGCTGGCACCTGTCGGAATGTCATTCCCCGCAGTATTAGGTACTAGGCGAAAGGTGATATTTTGACCTGAGGCAGGTGTTCCGACCGGGGCGGTACGGGTTTTAGAAACTGTCAGGTCGCCCGAATCGCGTACAGAGCCGTTACTGGTTGCGTTACCAGCTTGCCCGGTGCCCGAACCTTGAATATTGTATGAGCCTACGCTCAAGCCGCGGACTGTAAACGGGATCAGGCCTTGTGCACCCGTGCTGCCTGCTGGAACAGCACACTCCACGGTGTTAGGGCCTACAAAAACACAGCCTGCAGGCAATAATGGTGGATTCACGCCTAGGGTAGCAGGCAGTACGATGGTGGCGGTGCCGGGTGCGGATGATGTACGTATGTAATCAATCACCACAGTGGCCGTCATTTGGTTGCCGATTTCAGAAGGCGCCTGAATGTCTTGTACGTTCACTTGCGCCTGGGCATGTGGCGCTGCCAACAAAAGACCCGTACTGGCAAGCACCAGCCATAGTGTTTTTTTGGCTAAACACATTAAAGCCTGCAACTTTGTGAGACGCTTTATGTCCTGCATGGGTGAGTTGTGTTTGATTTTTTGTTCAACGACGTTCATAAGATCTCCAAGCTGGACAGCTCTATCTTGCAAAATATTTTTCAATTGCGTGGAACTTAACACATTGGAGGTGCTTTTTTCCATGCGCTTACACTTTTCGTTCACTATTCACTCAATAATAGAACTTATTAACTATTTTGCAGCCTGTTTTGTTGTACTTAATCCACTTAAATGTAGTAATTTGTAATATTTTATGGCGCTAACTGCTACGATTTACATGGCTAAAAAGCCATTTTTACGATGTTTAAATATACTTTTGTTTACAATGCGGCTTGCGCTGCTGCAACACGGCATTAAAGGGCACCCAACACGGGGGGCTTATAGCTATATATTTAATAGCTGCTTGTGCAGCGTTTCCTTGGGCTTAAGGCCTATTTGGCTTAAAATATTGGTGTTTTTAAGCCACGCAGTGGCTAAAATACGGTTTGTGGCCTATGGTTTGTGGTCTTGAGGTTTGTGGCCTCTTAGAAGGCCTAAATGGCCCAGATAGCCTGTAAGCGGCTGCCAAGCTGTGCCAATGGAGTTGTACTGTGAATTATCCTGAAATATTTGACGTGATCGTGGTGGGCGGTGGCCATGCGGGCACCGAGGCGGCGCTGGCTGCGGCGCGCATGGGATGTCGCACCCTGCTGCTCACGCACAACATTGAAACTCTGGGCCAGATGAGCTGCAACCCCAGCATTGGCGGCATTGGCAAGGGCCATTTGGTCAAAGAGGTAGACGCGCTGGGCGGGGCGATGGCGCTGGCCACTGACGAAGGCGGTATCCAATTTCGCATCTTAAACAGCTCTAAAGGCCCTGCCGTGCGGGCTACGCGCGCGCAGGCGGACCGCGTGCTGTACAAGGCCGCTATTCGCCGCAAACTGGAAAACCAGCCTAACTTGTGGCTGTTTCAGCAGGCGGTGGACGACCTGATGGTAGAAACCGTAGACGGCGCAGAGCGGGTGGTGGGTGCTGTAACCCAAGTGGGCATTCGCTTTAGAAGCCGCACCGTGGTGCTGACGGCGGGCACGTTTTTAGACGGCAAAATACATGTGGGCCTGGCCAACTACGCTGCGGGCAGGGCGGGCGACCCGCCTGCGCAAAGCTTGTCGGCCCGGCTGAAAGAGCTAAAACTGCCGCAAGGGCGGCTTAAAACCGGCACGCCTGCGCGCATAGATGGCCGCACGATTGACTACCGTAAATGCGAGGCCCAGCCGGGCGACGGCATGGCCCCGATGGACGCACTGGGCCAGCCGCTGCCGGGGGCCAAGGCCAGCGCACCGGTGCCCGTGTTCAGCACCATGGCCCACGCCTACGGCGGCGCTGCCATGCACCCGCGCCAAGTGCCCTGCTGGATGACGCACACCAACGAACGCACCCACGCCATTATTCGCGCAGGCTTTGACCGCAGCCCCATGTTTACCGGCAAGATTGAGGGCGTAGGCCCGCGCTACTGCCCTAGTGTGGAAGACAAGGTTAACCGCTTTGCCGACAAAACCAGCCACCAGATTTTTCTGGAACCCGAGGGCCTGGACACCCACGAGGTGTACCCCAACGGTATTAGCACCAGCCTGCCGTTTGACGTGCAGTACGACATGATTCGCAGCATAGTAGGGCTAGAAAACGCGCACATTATTCGGCCTGGCTACGCCATAGAGTACGACTACTTTGACCCGCGTGAGCTAAAAACCAACTTTGAGACCCGCGCCATTGGCGGGCTGTTTTTTGCTGGGCAAATTAACGGCACCACGGGGTACGAAGAGGCTGCCGCGCAAGGCCTGTTTGCGGGCATTAACGCCGCGTTGCAAGCGCGCAGCATGGGGTACGGGAACGCCGCACTGAGCGCGGCGGGCGCTGTGGCCTACGCAGCCGATATGTGGCTGCCCGGACGTGACGAAGCCTACCTAGGCGTGCTGGTAGATGACCTGATTACCAAGGGCGTTACTGAGCCCTACCGCATGTTTACCAGCCGGGCTGAGTACCGCCTGCAGCTGCGCGAAGACAATGCCGACGCACGCCTGACCGAACAGGGCCGGGCGCTGGGCTTGGTGGACGATGCCCGCTGGGCCGCATTTAACCGCAAACGCGATGCCGTGGCGCAAGAGACCGAGCGGCTTAAAACCACGTGGGTCAACCCCACCAGCCTGCCGGCCCAAGAAGCTGAGCGCGTACTGGGCAAGGCCATAGAGCGCGAATACAATCTGGCCGATTTGTTGCGCCGCCCCGAAGTGACCTACGACAGCCTGATGGGCATGGCCACGCTGAACAAAGATGGTACGCCGAATGCCAGCCTGGCGGCGGCACATGTTTCACGTGAAACCACGCCTGAAGTGGTGGAACAGGTGGAGATTTCCATCAAGTACGCGGGCTACATCGAAGGCCAGCGCGAAGAGATAGCCCGCGCCGCCTACTACGAGCACCTGCGCCTGCCCGCAGAGCTAGACTACCTGCAGGTAACTGCGCTAAGTTTTGAGGCCCGGCAAAAGCTCAGCAAACACCGGCCTGAGACGCTGGGCATGGCTTCGCGCATATCAGGCATTACCCCGGCCAGTATCTCGCTGCTGCTCATCCATTTAAAGAAGCGCAGCTTTAAAGGCTTTGCCAAAGAAAACGGCAGTATTGCAAACACCCAAGCAGTCAACGATGCACAGGTTGAAGCGGCTTAAGCGCTTTATGCGCTCTCAACGCCTGGCCCAGCCTTGGCTGCCATTACACTGCTTGCAAGGCGTGCTCTTTGCTTGGTTTTTGCCTAGCCCTTCCCCGTAACCCGCCTGGTCTTTATTTGCACCTAACTACTGCGCAATGAACTACCGCACCCTAAACTCCTTCAACATGAACTCTTCAATCAACTGCCCCGCCCCTCTAGCGCACAAGCAGCGCGGCATCATGGGCATACGCCCTGCAATTATTGTGGCGGTGCTGATAGGCGTTTTGGTAGTGCCGCTATGGTGGAGCAAGAAGAAAAGAGATGCCGCTAAAGCCAAAGAAGCTGCGGTCAGCATAGAAACTGCTGCACAACAAACGGCCGCCGCCGCTGCCGCACCCGGCGTTGCAAGCCTAGACCGCTTTGGCCTGAGCTTTGGCCATGGCACGCCACCAGGCAATGCCGTAAACGCGATGTACAGCAGCTGCGCCGGCTTGCCGCTGGACATGGGCAACCCAGGTAGCGCGGCGGTTGCTGCCGTAGCTGCGCCGGTAGTGGCCACACCCACTGCCACCACGCCCACTGCCGCCACAAGCACAGTCGCCTTAGCCACCGGCACAGTGCCAGCACCAGCACCGGCAGCGGCCCCCGTTGTAGCAACGGCCCCTGCACCTAGCACACCACAATGCAACCCTGTGCAGGGCGACACCGCCTGCCGCACTGCACTGCCCGTACTGTGCGTACTAAAAGACGGCTCTGCCAGCGACTCTGTGGGCGTAGCTACCGACACCAAGATTGACGGCAGCAGCCCAACCTACACCGTAAGCGCCCTGTGGGCAGGCGGCACTTTGGGTGCCACTGCACCGGTCGCAGGCTTTGTGCTGGGCTCACTGGCCGAGGCCAACGCCCGTTGCACCAAAGAGCTGGGCTCTGGCTGGCGCATGGCCACCGTACTCGACAGCACGCAAGGTGGTAGTCTGCTGGGCAAACGCGGCCAAGGTTTGGTACAAGTGCAAACCCGCCATTGGGTGGCCAACCCTGCACAAAAAAGCAACTGCTGGGACGCGTCGTAATGTTGCACTGCATGCTGCTACCCTTTGCGCCCGCTGGCACAGCCTGCCATGCTGGGCCACAGTGGCTACCTGCGCCATTTTTATCTGCGGGCACTGCTGCAGCTTCGCGCGCAACATGACAACCCCGTTCACTGCCACGCTGGTTGCCGAGGCTGCAAAGCTAGGCTTGGCTTTAACCGCCCCACAAACCGAGGCGCTGCTGGCCTACATGGCGCTGATTGAAAAATGGAACAAGGTCTACAACCTAACCGCCGTGCGCGACCCGGCCGACATGCTAACGCACCACCTGCTAGATTCGCTGGCGGTGGTTGCACCTTTGCTGAAACACGCCCAAGGGCGCGGCACCCAAGGACAATCGCTGCAGGGGCAAACTCCACATGGGCAAGAGCCTCAAGAAAGCAAGCTGCGTGTGCTAGACGTAGGCAGCGGTGCAGGGCTGCCCGGCACGGTGCTGGCCATCATGTGCCCGCAGCTGGATGTCACCTGCGTAGACACCGTGGGCAAAAAAGCAGCATTTATCCAAAACACCGCACTCACGCTCAAGCTGCCCAACCTGCGCGGCGTGCATGCGCGGGTTGAGGAAATGCAGGCCGCGCCGTTTGATGTGGTTACCAGCCGGGCTTTTTCCTCCTTGGTCGATTTTGTGACGCTGACCAAGTTTCACGTGAAACAGCCTGAAGCAGGAATGCCGGGCGGTGTATGGATGGCCATGAAGGGCAAGCATCCGGCGGACGAGCTGACTGCCTTACCTGGCAATGTTGAGGTGTTTCACGTGGAACAGCTGCAGGTACCGGGGCTGGGGGCAGAGCGGTGCTTGGTATGGATGCGGGCAAACTCACACGCAGTGGCCTAATGCACTTGATCTCCGGTGAAGTGTCCTGAATTCGGCTTTTTGTCTTGTACGAGATCAGGTCAGCGGTGCTACTTCAGCTTCGCGGCTGTCCCCCGTGTTGGCCTAGCTAGGGCCAACGAGTCCTTGTATGCTCCTTAATGCCGCTACGCTGAAGTAGCACCGCCGACCTGATCCGAGTGACGTGGCGGCGATCAACGGTCGCGCACCAACCATATTCGCTGCCATTGCGCTTGGTGTGTACGGCGTAGCGGCATCAAGGAGGAGCCCGCAGGGCGGGGGACAGCCGCGTAGCCGTACACACCAAGCGCAATGGCGTACGCCAACTCAGAGGCAGATTCAAAACGAACAGAATTTGCTAAAAGCGAGCAGCATCGGGCACACGCCACATCACCTGCACAAAAAGTAGCCCACCACTGGTATTGAACACAAAGTCTTTGGCGAAGCTACAGGTTGCACGCCAACAAACGAAGACTAAGCAATTTAACCCCCAGAAAACCAACAATCCCAGACCAAAAGCAGCAAAGGCACCAAAAGCCATGGCCACCCCGGTTAAACTCCCATCCCCAACCACCCAAAACCAGGGCACACCACACCATGTTCGGCTCATTCTTCGGCATCGCAGACTACGGCGCATTTACAGTGGCTATCCTTGTGTTTTTGCTCATCCCAGGGCCTGGCAATTTGGCACTCATCACCTCCACCAGCAAAGGGGGCCTGCGCGGCGGGTTGGCGGCTATGTTGGGCTTGATGGCGGGCGACCAAGTGCTCATGTGGCTGGCCGTTGCAGGCGTAGCGGCGCTATTGTCTGCCTACCCGACGGCTTTCAAAATAGTGCAATTTGCAGGGGCGGCATACTTGGCTTTTTTAGGCCTCAAAATGCTGATGGCCAAGCCCGGTGATGCGCCTATTTTGAAAATGGACTCCAAGCGCTTTTTTATGCAGTCGCTGGCCATCACCTTGCTTAACCCCAAAGCCATCGTGTTTTACATGGCCTTTTTCCCACTGTTCATCAGCCCGGCGCAGCACCAAGGCCTGCTAACGTATGGCGTGATGGCTGTCACCGTGGCAGCCATTACCTTGGTGTACTGTGTGTGCTCCATCCTGATCACCCATTTTGCTGCCGAGCGCATTCGCGCCAGCCCGCGCATGACCAGC
The DNA here is from genome assembly GCA_043778205.1 of Polaromonas sp. GTDB lineage: Bacteria > Pseudomonadota > Gammaproteobacteria > Burkholderiales > Burkholderiaceae_C > JAAFIP01. The sequence goes on from JAYWGO010000023.1 coordinate 22,085, forward strand.
GCGCTGAACAAAATTGCGGGCTTGTTCTTGATAGGCTTTGGCATCAAACTGGCCGTGTCTAAATAATTGTCCTTGTTGTTTGTAGTTAGCCCTCCATGAAAATCTTTTGCGTTGCCAATCAAAAAGGCGGTGTGGGTAAAACCACCACCACCGTTAACCTCGCTGCAGGCTTGGCCAAAGTAGGCCAGCGTGTGCTGATGGTCGACCTAGACCCACAGGGCAACGCCACCATGGGCTCGGCCGTAGACAAGCGCACGCTAGAGCTGTCGGTGTACGACGTGCTGCTAGAGTCGGCCAGCATTGCCGAGGCGCGGGTGGTTAGCGAAAAGTGTGGCTACCACGTGCTGGGCGCTAACCGCGACCTGGCCGGGGCCGAGGTAGAGCTGGTGCAGCTAGAGCACCGCAACCAGCGCCTCAAGAATGCGCTGGCCCACGTAAAAACCGAATACGACTTTTGCCTGATCGACTGCCCGCCTTCGCTGTCCATGCTGACATTGAACGGCCTGTGCAGCGCGCACGGCGTGATCGTACCCATGCAGTGCGAGTACTTTGCGCTAGAGGGCCTGACCGACTTGGTTAACACCATCAAGCAAGTACACGCCAACATGAACCCCGACCTGCAAATCATCGGCCTGCTGCGCGTAATGTTTGACCCGCGCATCACGCTGCAGCAGCAAGTGAGCGAGCAGCTGAAAACCCACTTTGGCGAGAAAGTATTCAACTCGGTGATTCCGCGCAACGTGCGCCTGGCCGAAGCCCCCAGCTACGGCCTGCCCGGCGTAGTGTTTGACCCCCAGGCCAAAGGCAGCGTGGCCTTTGTAGAGTTTGCTGCCGAAATGGTAGAGCGCATCAAGGCCATGCCTTAAGCATCCGAGACCAAGGCGCTGTCCGACTAACTGTATACAGTAAGTGGTGTGCAGCCGGTGGCCCTTGTAAAAAGTAAGAACCGCTAACTTGTTAGAACATGCAGCATAAGCAGCGGGTCATTTGTGTTGAGAGTACTACTAAAAAGAGAGCGGCATATTCAGCATTTCCTTGGGCGCTAGCACTAAAACGTCTTTAAAAATGCCGCTATGCGCGTTTAAAAACCTTTAACTGAGGTTCTTAGTTGCCCACTTGCTAGCTCCGTGTTGTGCTAAAAAATCGCCTGCGCAAACTTTTAGTAACACATACGTCGCTATTGCACCAGCGCAGATTCGTTCTAAATGAGGCGGCAACAGTCACAGTATCGCCAAGTGTGCGCCGCGTACCCGGTGCACCTACATCACACACTTCAGGAGCAACTTCAATGTCAACCCGTTCTACCCGGCTATGGGCCTTACGTACCGCCGTGCTATCTGTCGCACTTGGCGGCTTTTTAACTGCTTGCGGAGGGGGTGGCGACAGCGCTTCTTCTACTAATACGCCAGCACCTGCAGCAGTTACCACCCCCGCCACCATTGCTGGCAAAGTGGTTGCGCCCGATGGCGCTACGCCGATTGCCAATGCACTGGTCTATGTAGCAAACAGTGTGGGCTCAGCCGCCGCCGCCACAACTTGCGGTACCGCGCCCGATGCCACTTGGGCATCCACCTGCAGCGGCAACGACGGCAGCTTTAATTTAAATGCGCAAATACCCGCTAACGCCAAGCTCACTGCCGTCAAAGGCACTTTCAAAATTGAAATCCCCTTGGCCGCACCGGTGGCTGGTGTCATAACCCAAGGCAACGTAGCCTTCGTGGTGGGCAATGCTACAGGCAGTAGCGCGCCCAAGATAGCCGTGGTTACGGGTGCCTACGACAGTATCGAAGATATTTTGGCCAAACTAGGTTTCGGTGAACTGCAGGCTGGCAAGCTCAAGCTGGGCACCGAAAAATTCAAGCTGTACCAAGGCAACAACGAGGCCACCGCCGGATACGAAGCATCTGACAAACTGTTCGTGGATGCAGACGGTGACGGCAAGCCGGATATTTTTAAATACACCATCGTTTTTTGGAACTGTGGCACCGACGAGTCTGTGCCACTGACCACGGCCAACAAAGAAATTTTGCGCCAGTACGTGCAAGGCGGGGGCAGACTGTATGCCAGCGACCTCGCTTACAACATTATTGAGCAGGTGTTCCCTGCCTATATTGATTTTTACGGCTCAGATACGACCGCAGCTAATGCAGCTGAAACCATCAACGCTGCAGAGGTAGGCAATTCCGGCATTACCGTCAACGCCACGGTAGACCCTTCACTGCAAGCGTGGTTGCGCTCAGTCAGCTGTGCAGGTGGGCCTTGCGTACAAGCCGATGGCACTGTAAAAATTGCCGGTTTTCTGTCAGGTTGGGCCGTGATTAACAGCACACAAGCTGGTAGCACAGGCGTTAAAACATGGGCCTCGGGCGCAGTTGACTTTGCCTCGTCCACAGGTGTGGTCAAACCATTAACCATGAGTTTTGCAGTAGGCAGTGGTCGCGTCACCTACACCTCGTACCACAACGAGGCTGAGATAGGTGCCGAGCTTGAGCCGCAGCAGCGTATTTTGCAGTACCTGGTGTTTGAGTTGCTGTAACCCGAGCAGCAGGCACTGAACTGCAGCGCGCTACCAAGCCGTGCCAGCCTGAAGGTTGGCACGGCTTTTTCGCGTCGGCGCGCGGCAGCCAAAACACGGCGAATTAAAGACTTTTAACAAAACGGCTTGGTCAAAACTACAATCTGTGTTGTTTTGAACATTCATTGCCCACCTTTACTCAGCCCAGCCCATGACCCCTGTTTTCATCCTCCCCGGCTGGCTTAACTCAGGCCCCAGCCACTGGCAAAGCCTATGGCAAGCCGCCCACGGCGATACACGGGTGGAGCAACATGACTGGCAGCGCCCGCTGCGGGGTGACTGGTGCGCACGGCTGGAAGAGACAGTGGTGAACCACTTGGCGCAAAACGCGCGCGCTGCACACTGCGCCGATAACTCCGGCAGCACCGGTATTGTGCTGGTAGCCCACAGCTTAGGCTGCCACTTGGTGGCCGCGTGGGCAGCTGCATCTGCGCACACAAGCGCCGTGCGCGGCGCATTGCTGGTGGCGCCGCCTGACGTAACCCAAGCCGATCTGCCGCCCGACATGGCCAGTTGGCGCAAACCGGTACTGGCACCTTTGCCATTCCCACCGGTGTGCGTCGTTTCAAGCAACGACCCCTTTGCCAGCCACAGCGCAGGCCAAGCCATGGCCGCCCACTGGGGGGCGCGTTGCTACAGTGCAGGCCCAGTGGGCCACATTAACGGCGACAGCGGCTTAGGCCACTGGCCTGCGGGCAGGGCGCTGCTGGCGCCGTGGCTCAGCGTGACCGAGCCTGCCCAAGCCCGCTTGAGCCATGCACACCACGGCCCGTTCATAATCTAAGCCTAGAGTGCCCATCACAAGCGCACAGATAACCCACGCACAGCAAACGAGAGAAATTGAACATGGTTACCAAAAAACCCAAAGGCCTTGGCATGGGCCTAGAAGCCTTGCTGGGCCCCAAAGTACAAGATACACCGGCCGGCAGTGCTGCCAACAACGGCCTGCCCAGCACATTGCGCCTTACCGACTTGATCCCCGGCATGTACCAGCCGCGCACCCGCATGGACGAGGGCGCGCTGTACGAGCTGGCCGAGTCGATCAAGCAGCAAGGGGTGATGCAGCCGATCTTGGTGCGCAAGCTGGCAGACGACACAGACGGCCTGGCACGCTACGGCGAGAAAGCCGGTAAGTACGAAATTATTGCCGGCGAGCGGCGTTTCAGGGCCTGCAAACTGGCCGGGCTGGCCGAGGTGCCGGTGCTGGTGAAAGAGGTGACCGACCACAACGCCGCCGCCATGGCACTGATAGAAAATATCCAGCGCGAGGACTTGAACCCGCTGGAAGAAGCGCAGGGCCTGAGCCGCTTGATCAAAGAGTTTGGCCTCACCCACGAGCAAGCCGCGCAAAGCGTAGGCCGCTCGCGCAGCGCCGCCAGCAACCTGCTGCGCCTGCTCAACCTGACCGACCCTGTGCAAACCATGCTGATGGCCGGTGACATTGACATGGGCCACGCCCGCGCCCTGCTGGGCCTAGACCGGGCTGCACAAATTACCGCCGCCAACCAAATTGTGGGCAAAAAAATGTCGGTGCGTGAGGCCGAAAGCTTGGTCAAAAAGTTGTCGGCCGAGTTCACCCTCACGCCGCAAAAACCTGGCAAAGAAAAATCGCGTGACCTCAAGCGGGTAGAAGAAGAGCTGTCAGACCTGCTGATGGCCGAGGTAGAGGTGCGTGTAAAAAAGCGCGTCAAACTGCGCGGCAAGGTTGAAGAAATGGGCGAGCTGGCCATTGCCTTTGGCAGCATGGAGGCGCTGAATGGTTTGATTGACAAGCTGCGCGGCAGCTAAGCGCTGCGCCCCACTGAATATATTACCGCCGCTTACCCCACATTACCCCGTTGCGCAACCCTACCTGCGCAGGCAGCATGTAACACAACGCTTACCATGCGCAGGCCATAAGTATGCAAAATTACCACGTAATAGGGAACGGTCTGTGAAATAATGTGCTCTAAGTGTGTTCAAGCGTGGCGGGCTAGGTCGCTTCAGTTTGCCTAGCGTCACTTTGTACAGCCCGCTTAGCCCTGCTTTTTTCGGAGATTTTCATGAAACTCACCCTTACTATGGCGGCCATGGCCGTTGCATTGGTTGGCTGCAACGCCACCCAGCCTAAAGTCGGCTCTGAGACCGCCAACACAGCAGCCACCGGTTCTGCGGGCGGCAGCGCATCACAAGGTGCAAACGCATCGCTAGAAAAATGCGATGGCCCCTTGGGTACCGTGGCACTGGTAGAAGAAACCTCTGCAGACTGGTACCGCCTGTTCACCACCGAATACCGCCTTGGCTCCACCGTGCCGGTGCTGCGCCTGATGATCCAGCAAAGCAACTGCTTTATTGTGGTGGAACGTGGCCGGGCCATGGCCGCGATGGAGCGTGAACGTGCCATTGCTGCATCAGGCCAGGGCCGTGCAGGCAGCAACATGGGCGGCGGCCAAATGGTGGCAGCCGACTACAGCATGACCCCCGAAGTACTGGTCAGCGCGCGTGGCACCAGTGGTGGCGGCGGCGGCTTGGCTGGCTTTGGTGGCCCCTTGGCATTGGCCGGTGCCATCGCAGGCGGCATACGCCGCAACGAAGCTTCCACCATGCTCATGCTGACCGACAACCGCTCGGGCGTGCAGGTCTCGGCCTCGCAAGGCAGCAGCACCAACACCGACTTTAGCGTGGGCGCGGTACTGTTTGGCGGCAGCGCTGCTGGCGGCATGGGCGGCTACACCAACACGCCGCAAGGCAAAGTGGTAATTGCTGCATTTACCGACTCGTACAACCAAATGGTCAAGTCCTTGCGCAGCTACAAAGCGCAAACCGTCAAAGGCCAAGGCCTGGGCGGCGGCGGTAAGCTGACGGTAGACGGCGCAGCGCCGCCGAGCCAAACAGCAGCCCCTGGCGGCGTGCCCGCCAACGGCCCGGTCAAAAAAGCACCGGTTAAAAAAACGCCTTGCCCGGCTAACACCGTGTGCTAGCAGCTACCCTGCCGCAAACCCCGGCATAGCGAAGCCGTACACAAAAAAGGCTCCTTCGGGAGCCTTTTTGCATAGGCGCTGTGCGCGCGACAGTTTGGCACCAACTGCCTCTCAACACCTTAGTGAGGCTTTTTGGCGCTTTTTTCCACTTTATGCTACAGTTGGCTTTCATTCTAAGGAATTTGTATGTCCACCGCACACACATCGCCCGCCTTTAGTTCGGTCAAGCTGCCACGTGCTTTGCTCGTAGAAGCCAAGCACACTGCCCAGGCTATGCGCCGCTCTACCGCAGGGCAAATAGAGTATTGGGCCATGCTGGGCAAAGCCGTAGAAGACGGCGGGCTGACCACCCGCGAAGCAGCCAATGCGCTGGGCCTGCAAGACGGTGGCCAGCCCACCAGCCGTGCAGCCACTTCGGCCAGCGCGCTAGACGCTATTGAAGCGCAGTTTGAACATGCCGAGGCGAACGGCAGCCTGGCCGAGCGCATGCGTGAGATAGTGCTGGCCAACCGTACACAGACAACACCCGCGCACGCTATGGCAGCTTGATGGCGCAGGCCATTTTTTACCTGCTTGCCGGGCCTAACGGCGCAGGCAAGTCAAGCCTGTACCGCGCCGCAGTCGCCGACCGCTTAATTCCTGCTGGAGCAGAGTTTGTCAACGCCGACCTGTACGAGGCAGCCCACCTGCAGCATATCCACAACCCCCAGCAGCGTTCAGAGGCGGCGCGCGATTGGGCAGACACGCGGCGGGCAGATTTAATTGCGCAAGGCCGCAGCTTTGTGAGCGAAACGGTGTTTTCGCACCCGTCAAAGCTCTCGCTGATCACACAGGCGCAAAAAGCCGGGTTTGCTGTGGTGTTGCTGGTGGTGTGCATGGACAACCCCACAAACCTGCTGGCCCGCATACGCCAACGGGTCAGCGAGGGGGGCCACCCCGTACCAGAGCAGCGCATTTTAGAGCGCTACCCACGCACGCTAGGGCATTTGCAGCGGGCCGTGCGTTTGGCTGATCTGGCCTTGCTGTACGACAATCCAGGCTCCGTCACTAGCAGCATCAGCCCGCCCAGCCGCGTGGCCAGTTGCAGGGGCAACAAAACGCAGGTTTTTGCAGCGGTGCTTCCGTTATGGGCCAAGCAAGTACTGGCGCTGCCGGCACCCGGAAACGACGCCGCCTTGCCAAGCTAAGGCCCAACCTATTGCTCCGGCCCTGTGAAGTATTAAGCCGCATAACGAACCCGCTTGTCCTGGAAGTAGGCCATTACGCGCTCAGGCGATTGCTCCAGCATCGTC
>JAYWGO010000024.1:0-28859 GCA_043778205.1 Polaromonas sp.
AAAATTTAAACACCATATTTTGTGTCGATTTCATTGTGGGAAGTTAAATATGAGCATGCAAGGCAGATGAAAATCACAGTGAATTCAACGAAGAACCAAAACTTTTAATCGTCCCACAAGTTGGATGATTAGTTTTATCGAACCAATCAAGGTCTTTACCATCATCAAAAGTAATGCCTACAACTCTGTTGGGTAACGCACTGCTACTCATTCTGCCTGCAGCCCATTCAACAATCCACGAAACAGGAACTACGGTATACCCAAACAAATGAAGCGAATTCAAATCTTCCTGTAACCCTATTGATGGGGTGTTGTAATATGTACAAGGCCCTGATTGAGGGTATTCTGCAGAGTGATACAGTAATATTGGTATCTTAGATGTGTCAGTAATTGCGTCACTTCTAGACGGAAATAATGACAAAATCACCAAAGCGCAGGAAACGATGACCAACATCAGTGGTTGTGAATGAAAAACCTGCATAGACTTCATAAAGTTACCACCTTTTGAAAAATTATTTCAGAATTTTTATAGTACAAGTAAGTATGAATTGATGTCAAGTTTTCGCAACCACTATCTTACTTCGCTACCATTGTGTGCGTTAACCGTATTGAACACTAAGTCTTTGTCGAAGACTACCGATAGCGCACTACTTGGATCGCACACGGTTGGGTTTTTGCTGACCGACCGATTTCTGGTACTCCAGTATGAGGGCGGTCGGCAAATACCCAACTGTGCACACTAAACCACGCTAAAAACGAGCCTCCCTACAAAACAATACCAAAACACTAAAAATTAAGAGTTTGTAAGCGTTTTAGCCCTCAGTCCCAAGTAAACGCTCAATAGTTTGCTATTAAATATATAGTATCCGAATTCCTCACTGTGCAACGCTGATTTGCGACAATAGAGGCTTATGACCTTCCCGACCCATTTGCACAACGTAGACGACTGGCTAGCGTACATCGAAGGCTTGCACCCACAGAATATTGCCATGGGCCTGGACCGTGTGCGCACCGTGTGGCAGCGCACTGGCTTGGAATTTAAGTGCCCGGTGATCAGCGTGGCCGGCACCAACGGCAAAGGCTCCACCTGCGCCATGCTGGAGGCCATTTACACCCAGGCCGGTTACCGCACCGCGGTGTACAGCAGCCCGCATTTAGTGCACTTTTTAGAACGCTGTCGCATCGGCGGTGAAATGGCCAGTGCTGCTGAATTTATAGCTGCCTGTGCAATCATTGAGAGGGCTAGAACCCAATTAGATGTGGTAGAACTCACGTATTTTGAGTTCACTAGCCTGGCTTTCTTTGTGCTCATTGGCCAGCAAGCGGTGGACGTGGCGATTTTAGAAGTGGGCCTGGGCGGCAGGTTAGATGCGGTCAACATCATTGACACCGACTGCGCCATCATCACCAGCATTGACCTGGACCATATGGAGTTTTTGGGTGACAACCGCGAGAGTATTGGTTTTGAAAAAGCCGGTATTTTGCGCACTGGCAAACCCGCTATTGTCAGCGACCCCATGCCGCCACAGAGCATTGCCCAGCACGCCAACGCGATTGGCGCTGACCTGTACCTGATGGGCAGCGACTTTAACTACAGCGGCGACAAGCAGCAGTGGGGCTGGGCCGGGCGCGATGCGCAGGGCCAAAGCCGCCGCTACGCGGGGCTTGCCTATCCGGCCCTGCGCGGTGCCAACCAGCTGATGAACGCCAGCGGCGTGCTGGCCGCCATTACGGCTCTGCGCGAACGGCTGCCTGTGACTGCGCAGGCCGTGCGCAACGGGTTTGCTTTTGTCGAACTGCCGGGGCGCTTTCAAATTGTGCCCGGCCAGCCTACCTTGGTACTTGATGTGGCGCACAACCCGCATTCGGTGGCCGCGCTGGCGGCCAATTTGGATGCCATGGGTTTTTACCCCACCACGCACGCGGTGTTTGGGGCCATGGCCGACAAAGACCTGGCGGCCATGTGGGCCAAAGTGGGGCCTATGGTAGACAGCTGGTACTTTTGCAGCCTGCCCACGGCGCGGGCGGCCACCGGTTTGGCCCTGCAAAACCAGTGGGCGGCGCAAAATCAGCGGGCAGACGCTGGCAGCAGCGTTTACACATCGCCACAAGCTGCCCTGGACGCTGCGGTGGCCAACGCCAGTGCAACCGATAGAATCGTGGTGTTTGGGTCGTTTTTTACCGTGGGCGGTGTTTTGCAGCAAGGCACCCCGCGTTTGAACGCGCCCCATCTGGGTGCGTCAACCGGCACGCCGTCGGCGCTTACCCAGCTGTACACGCGTTAATTAACGCGTAACTTATGCGTTAATTAGCGCAACTATCACCGCAACACAGCGCAGCAAGGGGCTTCATGGCTTGGTTTAAATTCGGTAAAAAAGACTCTGCGGTGCAAACTGGCCGTTCCCGCGCGCAGCCGCCGGTAGAAAGCGTAGAAGCGATGCGCCAAAAAGCCAAGTTCCGGCTGATTGGCTCGGCTGTGCTGGTACTGGCCGGGGTGGTGGGTTTTCCTATTTTGTTTGACAGCCAGCCGCGCACCGTGGCGGTAGACATTCCGATCGATATTCCTGACAAAAACAAAGTCGCGCCCCTGGCGCCGTCTAATGCGCCGTCTGCCGCAGCCACTGGGGCGGTGGTAGAGGATAAAGCCAGCCTGTCGGGCAAAGAAGAAATCGTGGCTTCCAGCAAGCCCGCAGACAAGCCTTTGGCTGCAGCTTCAGTAGCCAAGCCAGTGCCGCCCAAGCCAGCACCTGTAGCGGCTGCTACGGGCGCTGCAGCAGTGGCGGCGGCAGCGGCAACAGCCGGGATTGCCAGCGGTAACGAAGGCGCAGCCGAAGCAGCGCGTGCCAAGGCGGCAGAGCAGGCTGCAGAAAAAGCTGCGGCAAAAATCAAAGCCGATAAAGCCAAGGCTGACAAAGCAAGCGCTGAAAAAACCAAAGCTAAACTGGCTGCAGATGCCGAGGCAGCGCGGGCCAAAGCCTTGCTAGATGGCAGCGCAGCCAAGCCCGCAGCTGCAGCTGCAGCTGCAACATCGAGCATAACGCCCTCGGCAACCGATGCTGGCCGTTTTATTGTGCAGTTTGGTGCTTTCAGTGACGCTGCCAAAGCCCAAGAGGTGCGCCAGCAGGTTGAAAAAACAGGCCTTAAAACCTACAGCCAAGTGGCCAAAACCGCCGATGGCGACCGCATACGCGTGCGCGTGGGGCCATTTACCAGCCGTGCCGAGGCAGACAAAGCAGCCGCCAAAATCAAAGCGCTGAACCTGCCAGCTTCGGTGTTAACGCTGTGACGCTACACCCCCTGTGCGCGAGGGCCGTAGGTTGATTAACCTGACCAATTTAGACTGGGCCATGCTGGCCGTGCTGGTTTTGTCGGTACTGCTAGGGGTGTGGCGCGGCTTGGTGCATGAGGTGCTGGCCATTGTGGGCTGGGTGGCTGCTTTTGTACTGGCGCATCTGTTTGCTGACGAGGTGGGCCAGATGATCAACCTGCAAGGCGCGCGTGGGCAGTTTCGCTACATGCTGGGTTTTGTGGTGGTGTTTATTGGCACTTTAATTGCCAGCGGGCTACTGACCTGGCTGGTTAAAAAAATGCTCCAACGTGTGGGCCTTACCCAGCTAGACCGCACCTTGGGCGGAGCTTTTGGAGCCCTGCGCGCACTGATGATTTTGCTGGCATTGACCGCCGTTGTGCTCATGACACCCTTGCAAGAAACCACTGCGTGGCGCGAATCTGTGGGCGCAGGCAAGTTAACCGTGCTGCTTAAAATAGCCCAGCCTTGGCTGCCCAGTACGCTCACCAAGTACATTCAAACCGCCGGGGCCAAGCACCCCGGCTTAGGACCTCAAATATGTGTGGAATCGTAGGCGTAGCCTCCCAATCGCCGGTGAACCAGCTTATCTATGACGCGCTGCTCCTGCTCCAGCACCGTGGGCAAGATGCAGCTGGCATCGTGACCCAACTGGGCACCAAGTTTTACATGCACAAAGCCAAGGGCATGGTGCGCGACGTGTTTCGCACCCGCAACATGCGCTCGCTGCCCGGCAACATGGGCCTGGGCCAAGTGCGCTACCCCACTGCAGGCAACGCGTTCAGCGAAGAAGAAGCCCAGCCGTTTTATGTCAACGCCCCCTTTGGCATAGTGCTGGTGCACAACGGTAACCTCACCAATGTGCCCGTGCTGAAAGAGCAACTCTTTAACGCCGACCACCGCCACATTAATACCGACAGCGACACCGAGGTGCTGATCAACGTACTGGCCCACGAGCTAGAAAAAACTACGCGCGGCTTGTCGCTCAAACCAGCCGATGTGTTTGCCGCCGTGCGCGGCGTGCATGCGCGCGTGAAGGGCTCGTATGCCGTGGTGGCGCTCATCGCAGGCCATGGCTTGCTCGCATTCAGAGACCCGTTTGGCATTCGCCCGCTGTGCATGGGCAAGTCAGACGACGGCACCATCATGATTGCCAGTGAGTCCGTCACGCTAGAGGGCACAGGCCACCATTTGCTGCGCAATATTGCCCCCGGCGAGGCGGTGTTTGTAGACCTGGACAACCAAGTGCACGCCCAGCAGTGCGCGGCCAAGACGCAGCTGAACCCGTGTATTTTTGAGTTTGTTTACCTGGCCCGGCCCGACTCTGAGATGGACGGCATCTCGGTTTACCAAGCGCGGCTTAATTTAGGCGAAACGCTGGCCAAGCGCGTGATTTCTACCGTGCCGCCTGACCAGATTGACGTGGTTATTCCCATCCCCGAGTCATCCCGCCCCAGCGCGCAGCAACTGGCGCATTTGCTAGGCCTGCCTTACCGCGAAGGGTTTGTAAAAAACCGCTACGTGGGCCGCACCTTCATCATGCCTGGCCAAGCCGTGCGCAAAAAGTCGGTACGCCAAAAGCTCAACACCATCAACAGCGAGTTCAAAGGCCGCAATGTGCTGCTGGTAGACGACTCCATCGTGCGCGGCACCACCAGCAAAGAGATTGTGCAAATGGCCCGCGATGCCGGTGCCCGCAAGGTCTACATGGCCAGCGCAGCCCCGCCCGTGCGCTACCCCAATGTGTATGGCATCGACATGCCCACCAGCGAAGAGCTGGTAGCCCACAACCGCAGCGTCGAAGAAATACGCGTGCTGATCGGCTGCGACGCGCTAATTTACCAAGACGTGGATGCCATGAAAGCAGCCATTGGCAAGCTGAACCCCGCGATCAACAACTTTGATGCCAGCTGTTTTGATGGCGTGTATGTTACGGGCGATATTCTTGCTGGCGACATTGGGCGCATCAACGCCAACCGTGGTGGTACCCAAGAAAACGAAGAAGACACCTCCCGCTTGGCCTTGCCCAATTTGAGTTAACGCGCGCAAGCGGGTTAAACCATCCTCAAAACCCCTCAACACCTTCTACAAAAAACTTAACCCTGCGCACGCCCTGCCATTCATCGGCTTCCAGTCTGAAAGCCATGGTGACTTTAGCGGGCAGGGCGGTGGTGTGGCCAAACCAAATGCCATCGACCGGCTGGCCCTGGTGTTTAAGCTTGAGGGACAAATGCTTCTCGCCTACCAAGCGCTGCGACACCACTTCTACCTCTTCGCAAAATACCGGCGGTGCAAAGCCTTGGCCCCATACGGTTTGGTTAAGGGTGTCGGCCATGTCGGTACGGCGGTATTCGGCGGGCAGCGGGCCGTCGGTTTCCAGGCGGCGTAGCAGCGTGGCTTTGTCAATCCATTGGGCGGCCACTTGCTGCAAAGCGGCCTCAAATGTCTCAAAATTTTCTTCTTCAATGGTGCAACCCGCCGCCATGGCGTGGCCACCAAAGCGCAGCAGCACGCCTGGGTGTTGCTTGGCGATACAGTCCAGCGCGTCGCGCAAGTGAAAACCTGCGATCGAGCGGCCTGAGCCTTTAAGCAAATGCTCTTGGCCCTCGGCCCCGCTGGGTGCAAAGACAAAAGCAGGGCGGTGCAGTTTGTCTTTGATGCGCGAGGCCACAATGCCCACCACGCCTTCGTGAAAATCGGGGTCAAAGATGGCCACGGCGCTGGGGCCGCCATTGTGTTGCAGTTCGCTTTCGTCAAACATGGTTTCAGCGGCTTGTTCGGCTTGCTCGCGCATGCCGGCCTCAATGTCGCGGCGGGTGCGGTTAATGCCGTCCAGCAGTTTGGCCAGCTCGTCGGCGCGTGTGGGGTCATCGGTCAGCAGGCATTCAATGCCCAGGCTCATGTCGTCCAGGCGGCCTGCAGCGTTGATGCGTGGCCCTAAGGCAAAGCCAAAGTCGAAGGTGCTGGCGAGTTCACGTTTGCGTCCAGCTGCTACAAAAAGCGCAGCTACTCCTGCAGGAAATGCTTGGGCCTTAAGGCGTTTTAGGCCTTGGGATACAAGGCGGCGGTTGTTCGGGTCTAGCTTGACCACGTCGGCCACCGTGCCTAGGGCAACGATAGGCAGCAGCACATCCAACTTAGGTTGTGTGGTTTGGTCAAACACGCCGCGTGTTCTTAATTCAGCGCGCAGTGCCAGCAGCACGTAGAACATCACGCCTACGCCAGCTATCGACTTGCTCTCGAAGGTGCAACCCGGTTGGTTCGGGTTGACGATCACGTCGGCTTCGGGCAAAAACACGACGCCGTCTTTTTGCGCTGGCAGGTGGTGGTCAGTTACCAGCACCTGCAGGCCCAGCGCTTTGGCTTTGGCTACACCTTCCACGCTGGCAATGCCGTTGTCTACGGTAATTAGTACATCCGCGCCGCTGTCTTTCACGCGCTGGGAGATGGGCGGCGTAAGGCCATAGCCGTCTACCACGCGGTCAGGCACGATGTAGTTCACATTTTTCGCACCCAGCAGTTTCAAGCCGCGCAAGCCTACGGCGCAGGCCGTGGCCCCGTCGCAGTCGTAGTCGGCCACAATGCAGAGTTTTTTGTGGGCTGCAATGGCATCGGCCAGCAGCACGGCAGCGGCTGCACAGCCTAAGAGTGTGGATGGAGCTAGCAGCTTGCCCAAGCCGTCGTCCAGCTCGTCTTTGCTGGCCACCCCGCGCGCTGCGTACAGGCGGGCCAGCAGTGGGTGAACGCCCGCCTCTTCTAGCGCAAACGCGGCGCGCGGTGGAATATCCCGTACTATTAATTTCATAGCTTCTTGTGCCATATTTCCTTGGGCTGTAAGCCTAAATACTGGCCCAAATAGCTTAAAAATCGCTGTGCCATAGACGGCGCAAACGTTTGCCAGTGCTGCGCAGCGCGCTCACCGCACAACGTCAGGTCAATGCGCTGGCCACTTGCGGCTTTGTCGTGTAAATCTTTGATTACCGTGCTGTCCAGCTGCTGCCACGCGCCGCTCCAACAGTCCCAGCTTTCTTGCAAAGCAGGCTCGCGCAAAGCGTCTAGCACGGTGATATGCGGTTGGGCTGCCACGGGTGCCGCCAAAGCACCTGCACCGCTGACCCAAAACGAGTTCACAGGCAGCTGGCCTGCAGCCTGCCGCGCATCGTTTACCGCGTGGGTGTACAGCAGCATTTGCATTTCGTTTTGCAGGCGGCGCAGGGGCGCGGCCTGTGCACCCTCGCTCATCCAGGCGTTAACGTTGCGGCCTACCACGCGGTCAGTTGATGCGGTGGCCAGCCCGTCAAACAAAGGGCTGTGGGCATACCAGCGGGTGGGGCTGTGGTAGTGCAGCGTAATGCCGTCCTCGGCAAAATACGGGCGCACGGCCTCAAGCACGGTGCGGGAATCAGCCTCGCTCAGTTTTAGGCTATCGGGATGCAGCATTTGAATTTGGTCTACACCCACATGCCAAAAGCAGGGCGTGATGTACGCCCAAGCCTGGCCGCTTTGGTAGCCATAGGCTTCTGACAACGCGGGCAACAGTGACAGCGTGTGGGCGGCCCAAGGCGTTTTGCCGTTGTCTGCACACAGCCCAAGGTGGTTGGCCCAGGCCCGCTCGTGGGGTGGGCTCAGGGTGTATTCGTCACCTGCATCGGTACTGCGCAGGGCCATGCGTTGCAGCAGTTTATTCAGGTAGGGCAGTTGCAGGGTCTCCAGCGCCCGTGCGCAGCCGTCGGAACCAACCGAGGCGAATGGAATCAAGTAATGGCTAGCTAAAGGCATGCTGTCCATTGTGCCCGCTCAAGGGATGCCACAATAGCGCAACTGACAAAAATTATGAAATTACCTTACGAACTTGAAGTAGGGCTGCGTTACACCCGCGCTGGGCGTTCTAGCAGCCGCAACGGCTTTATCAGCTTTATCTCGGGTGTGTCCATGCTGGGCATCGCATTGGGCGTAGCCGCGCTCATCATTGTGCTGAGCGTGATGAACGGCTTTCAAAAAGAGGTGCGCGACCGCATGCTGGGGGTGGTCTCGCACATAGAGGTGTTTGCACCCAACGGCGCTGCGCTGCCTGATTTGGCTAAAACACTCAAAGAAGTTAAGGCCAACCCTGAGGTAGTAGGTGCTGCGCCTTTTATATCTGCGCAGGCTTTACTGGCAAGGGGCGAGGACATGAAGGGCACCATTGTGCGCGGTATTGACCCGGCCCTAGAGCCCGAGGTGACAGAGCTGGGCCAAACTTTAAAGGACGATGCCTTCAAGCGTCTGGTACCCGGTGAGTTTGCCATTATTTTGGGTGGCGAGCTGGCCCGTAGCCTGGGTGTGCGGGTGGGCGACAAGGTCACGCTGATTGCGCCAAGTGGCCAAGTCACCCCTGCCGGCGTGGTACCGCGCCTAAAGCAATTTACGCTGGTAGGCACCTTCGATTCAGGCCATTTTGAATACGACTCCGCGCTGGCGCTGCTGCACATAGACGATGCAGCCAAGGTTTTTCGCCTGGATGGCCCCACCGGCGTGCGTTTGAAAATCAAAGACCTGCACCAAGCCCGCGAGGTAGGCCAGCAGCTCACAGTGCAGCTGTCTGATGGCCTGCTGGTGCGCGACTGGACGCGGCAAAACCGCACCTGGTTTGCCGCAGTGCAGCTAGAAAAACGCATGATGTTCATTATTTTGACGCTGATCGTGGCAGTGGCGGCCTTCAACCTGGTCAGTACACTGGTGATGACCGTGCAAGACAAGCGCGCCGACATTGCCATTTTGCGCACCCTGGGGGCCAGCCCGCGCAGCATCATGGGCATATTTGTGGTTCAGGGCGCTATGGTGGGCGTGATAGGCACTTTTCTAGGGTTGGCACTAGGCCTGCTTGTGGCATTTAATATCGACGTGATAGTGCCGTGGATAGAAGCTGTGCTGCGCACCAGTTTTTTGCCGCGTGATATTTACCTGATCAGCCGCATGCCCAGCGAACCGCAAAGCGCCGATATTTCTCCCATCGTGGTGCTGTCGCTGATCTTGGCCTTTGCCGCCACGCTGTACCCCAGCTGGCGCGCCAGCCGCGTGAACCCAGCGGAGGCGCTGCGTTATGAATGAGGCCACTAACCAACCTGTTGGCACTGCCATGCCGTTATCGCAAGCAAACACAGCTGGTAAACCGCAGGGCACCGTCATTTTGCAAGCCAGCGGTTTAACCAAACGCTTTCACGACGGTACGCTGGACGTGACGGTGTTGCACGGCATCGACCTGCAAATCCACGCCGGCGAAACTGTCGCCATCGTCGGCGCATCGGGCTCTGGCAAAAGTACGCTTTTGCATTTGCTGGGTGGCCTGGATGCACCCACCGCTGGCAGTGTGCAGCTTATGCAGCGCGACATGACCAGCATGGGCGCCGCAGAACAAGGCCGTTGGCGCAACCAGCACCTGGGCTTTGTCTACCAGTTTCACCATCTCTTGCCTGAATTTACGGCGCTGGACAACGTCGCCATGCCACTGAAGATTCGGCGCTTGGCCCAAGCAAATTATACGCAAGTAGCTACTGAAATGCTAGCGAGCGTAGGCCTGGAGCACCGTCTTCACCACCGCCCCAGCGAGCTCTCAGGGGGCGAACGCCAACGCGTTGCCATCGCCCGCGCGCTGGTTACCCGCCCTGCATGTGTGTTGGCCGACGAGCCCACCGGCAACTTAGACCGTTCGACTGCAGACGGTGTGTACGTGCAAATGCTGCAGCTTGCACGTAACCACGGCACCGCGTTTGTCATGGTGACGCACGATGAAGAATTGGCAGGGCGTTGTGACCGGGTACTGCGGCTCCATAGTGGCCGTTTATAGCGCTGCGCTTGTTTTGCCGCTTTGAACTCGGTGGCAATATACAAGAAGTTACCATTTATTTGAACCCCTTGATTGCGCTGAAATACGCCCTTAAACCCTGGCGTTGTGGGCACATTTATGGCAAATTACGTCTTGGAGGTCTGGTTGCATCCAGTTATCTGTGCTTACAATAACTCGGTAAATTATTTACAAATCTACAACCACAATATTTTTAGAGGAAAAAATCATGAACGAATTTATGATGGTCATTAAGAACTACGCAGGCTTTTCTGGGCGCGCTGGACGCAAAGAGTTTTGGATGTTCTATTTGGTTTACATTTTGATCATGGTGGCTGTCACTATTCTTGGCGCCATGCTACCTGCCTCGATGGCTGCGATGTTCAGTATTTTGATAGGTATTTTTGCATTGGCGCTTTTCATTCCTACCATCGCTGTCAGTGTCAGGCGCCTGCACGATTCTGACCGCAGCGGGTGGTGGATGCTGCTGGGCCTGATTCCGTTCGCTGGCCTGTATGTTTTGTACCTTTTAATTATTGAAGGCACGCAAGGCGCTAACCGTTTTGGTAATCCACCGGTTGCCATGATTGCCAACGCGGTATAAATACCACCAATTTGGCGCTGTAGCCCGACCCTAATGCCCGACATCTGTGCGGGCATTTTTGTTTTCGCATTGTGTCTTTCGCTATAAATTTATTTGTTTTTATGACCACCGATTTACCAATACCATTGCCTGGCCCCTCAAACAGCACGGATGCTGTGTTAGACCCGAACAAACCCGTCCATGTAATTCCCTACCGTCATGAGGAACCCTTGTTTTGGATCAGTGCGTATTTTGCAGTCAGCATTTGGCTGATCTTGATCGTATTGTCACTGGGTTTTATTATTCCGATCATGCTGCTGTTGGGTTTACTGGGGATGTTTGCGCATTCACTCTTGATTGCCTGGCTCAAAGGCAACTCGGTAAAGGTGTCAGCTGAGCAATACCCAGACTTGTACCTGGCCTACACCCAAACCTGCACGCGCTTAGGCATGGCCAAGCAGCCCGAGTTGTACTTGGCGCAGGCTGACGGCATGCTCAACGCAATGGCCACACGGTTTATGCGCCGTGACTACGTGGTCTTGCTCAGTGCCGTGGTGGACGCGTTAGAGGACAGGCCGCAGGCGGTTAAATTCTACATGGGCCACGAGCTGGGGCACATCAAGCGCAAACATTTGAGCCGCCATTGGTGGCTGTGGCCGGGCATGCTGTACCCGTTGCTTTCGCCCGCTTACTCGCGTGCACGCGAGTACACCTGCGACCGCTACGGCTTTGCCAGTTGCGACAATTTGGACGATGCCAAGCGTGCATTGGCGGTCTTGGTAGCGGGCCCCGAGCTGTGGAAAAAACTTAATTTAGGCGCTTTTGAGGCCCAATCCAAGGATACCGGCGGATTCTGGATGGCTGTGAACGAGCTGACTGCCGACTACCCCTGGCTTTGCAAACGCATGATGGTGCTGGAGAACCGCAGCGCGGTGTTCCCACGGCGCAGCTTTTGGGCTTGGATGATTGCACTGCTGTCACCGCGCATGGGCTACGGCGGCGCGATCATTGGTTTTTTGTACTGGCTGATGTTTGGCGTTTTGATTTTGGTGCTGGTGGTAGCATTGGCTTTTCCGGGTGCTTTTACTTCAGTTGGCGGGTTGTTCGGCAAAAACCCGGTAATTAAGCTGTGGGAAAAAATCCTTGAAATCGACAGGGATGAAGAAGTCAGTGGACGCGGTGAAGACAATGAAGCTGCAACTGCAGATGCGGCCAAAAACTCTGGTACAACTGCGGATGACGACAACCTCATTACGGTTTTTAACCAACTGGCAGAGATATTGCCCGCGATTGACGGGTATATGGAGTCGAATAAAAACCGTAGCCCCTCTCAAGCGGTATTCGACAAGTTGCAAAATGTCGATAAAGAAGGGGTTGAATACCGGGCCATGGCCAAGGCCGATACTAAGCGCTTGCCTGGCGTACAACTGTCATTGCAAAAAAGCATGCAGTGCGAAACTTGCGAAGAAGCCGAGCCGAAAATTCAGTTCCGTAAAGACAAAGAAGGCATGTGGACTTGCCATGTGCAAGGCATATCCAAAGAGATGCTAGAGAAGAACGCACTGGAATGTGAAATCACCACCGCTAACTAGCCGCAGTTTGCCTTCGCTGCGCGCTAGCCCTTGGCTTTTTTGGCAGCCACCAAATCAGCCAGTTCTTTCCCGCTCTTGTAGTGCGGCACTTTGAACACCAGGCGTTTGGTGCGCTGGACAAAACTGTTGTTGCCCTTGATCTCTTCGTTCCAGTATTTGTCAGCCAAGGCAAAGTTGGCAGGAGCGTCCAGCTCAAAAGCGTCTTTAGATCCTTGGCCGCCGAAGATGTACAGCTTGCCTTCACGCAGGATCCAGGTGTCCGCGTCGCCGCCCCAGGGAATGCCGTACACAATACCGTCGGCGCAGTAGCCACCGTACTGCGGGATGTATTTGGTGGGCTCTTTGTCAAACAGGGTTTTATGTTCTGCGTTGGCAAAGTAGAAGTTCACACCCTCGTAGACGCTGGCAAACTGCGCACTGCCCAAGGCATGCTTGTTATTGGTAAAGTAAGACACGACATCATAGCCTTTGAGCATCACGCTGCTGGTGCCTTCGATGACATGGGCGTTTACGGGTTTGATTGCGCCACTGGGGTTTTGCGCGTTGATGGCGGCGCAGCCCACAAGAGCGGCCATGGCTGTTATAGCTGCGAGTCCTGCGATACGGCGCAGAGTTAAGTGCAGTGTAGTTTGCAATGTCATGTGGAGAGTTTCCAAGAGGCAGGTTGAGGGGTAAGCGCGTTAGAGTGCCCATTGGTGACAGAAGTTTCATACGCGCCCAGATGCAACGCGGTATCTGCATAAGGCAAAGGCCATTGCAAAATATCGCTAGCGGTTTGGCAGCGCGCGCGCAGGTCAGCCGCACTGGCACCGCCCATGTGCAAGATGCCGTAGCGGTAGCTGCCCAGCCACTTAAAGTCGCGTGCCAGCGAGTGGCCCGATTTGGGGTACTGCAGCAGCAGATGGTCTGGAAATTGAGCGCCCAGTGCAACCAGTTGCGCGTGGTTGGGCATGGGCGGTATTTTTTGCGTCAGGTGCGCTGCACTGTGGTCAAACACACGGTACACGCTGCTGGTGGCAATATGGGCTGTGGGCAAGGTACGGGGCACGGCCCAAGGGTCTTGGCCGTGGGCCATGGCCAGCGCCATGGCGTACAGGTCTAGCCCGTCTACACGCTGGTACAGGTCAGCAAACTGCGATGCCATGCGGGGGTTAAATTCAATCACCGTCAGCTTGTCGGTGGCTGCGTCGTAGAAGAATTCCATATTGAACATGCCATGGGTAAAACCGATAGCTTTCAAAAACTCTGTAGCTACGGCCAACGCTCTGTTTTGCACGTTTGCGCCTAACTGGCTGGGGTAGTCAAAGCGCATAAAAGCCTGTGTGCCAGGGAACATCACGGCATCGACCACGCCCAGCGGCTTAGTACTGCCGTTGTGCACGATACCGTCTAGGCAGTACTGTGCAGCATGCACCGGTGTTTCTAGCAGCATGCTGTGCGAGGTGCCAGCCTGCGGCAGCAAGCGTTTGCTAACCCGCTCAAAGGGTTCTACCAGCAGTTTGATGATGAGCAGTTCGTAGGCACCAAAGCGTGTGAACTGGTGCAGCTCTTCGCGCGAATGCACTAGCTTGGTCAGCACCGAAAATGCCGCCTTGATGGGTTTGACAAAAGCTGGGAACGGCAAACCCTTTGGGGTGGGCTCGCCGTAGGCGGCAGGCAAGCGCACAAAGCCGGTGTTGGCCTCTGGGCATACCTGCTGCAGCACTTGGCGGGCATACAGCTTGTGCTGGCAGGCCACCACGGCGGCAGGCGGTGTGCCGGGCCAGCCCATTTTTTCTGCCAACAATGCCGCACTGAGTGCACCAAACTGCTCGTGCTGCGACACCACGGCGGTCCAGCCCTGGGCTTTGGCTTGGCGCGCTAGCTTGCTAATAAAGCGGTCAATATCGAAAAAGGCCAAATTAAGGTTGCTAGGAAAAGCAAACAGGTCAAAGCCCCGGCTGTCAAAGCTGTAACGGGCCGTAGCGGCCAGCCGGGCAAACCCTTGGGCATCCCAGTCGTAGTTAAAAAGTAAGAGCGTTTTACCCATCATGTTTGGTATTGTCGTATCCAGCGCCGGTTTATTACATCGGTGTAGCGCCAAACCCAAGCGCCTGGTAAGGTAAGCGCGCCCCAAGAGGCTAAGGCTTTACGGCTGCCGCAGCTGATTGGATTCAAAGGCAGGCCAGATGCTGCTGGTTTGGTTAAACTTTGACCTGCCAAAGCGGCACGCAGTTGGCCCTCTAGTGCAGGGCCAGAGTGCATGGCCTCATGGTTGCACCAAAAGACGGGTGCTTGCACTGGGCCCTGCAGCCACGCTGGCGTGTGGGCCTGCGTGGTCAGCAGCGGCACGTCGCACAGCACAGTGGCCCCAGACCGTAGGCTAATGTGGTCTGCCGTTATAGCAGTGCAGGTGTCTTGCAACACGGTGATGTTGCTTTTTTTAAGTGCGTGCAGCACACGCTGCTGCACGCTGGGCGGGTAGCGCGGTACCAACGCAGCTGCTTGCGTAATCAAGCTTACCCTGCAATGCGCCAGGCGGTGCTGCAGCGCCATGGCAAGTTCGACGCTGCATGCATCGCTGCCCACGACGCTGATGCGCAAGGCTTTATCGGCCGCATGGGCCAGCAGCTGAGGCCACAGCTTGGCAAATTGCTCGGCGGGCTGGGTGAAGACCGCATGCTCCTTGGCCCCTGGCAAGGCTATGTCAACAGCGGCCTTGTCAACCACAGGGCGGGCGTTGATGCTAAGCACATCGTAGGCCAGTGTGTGTCCGTTGCCAAGTTGCAGCTGCCTGCTCTCAGTATCAATGCCAATGCAGCTTGTATAACTGACCTTGATGCTGCTGGTGCCCAGCAGCGCAGGCAGTTGCACGGTGCATGCAGCGCTGCTGTAGTGGCCTGCTACCAAGCCCGGCAGCATAGTGCAGTGCAGCAGGTGATCGGTGGGGGTAATCACGTGCACGTCGGTGTCTGCGCGCGGCGCGGCTTTTAAAGCCGACAGCACGTGCAAATGGGCTGGTCCCATACCGAGTAAAACCAGTTTTTGTATTGTCAAGGTTGCACCACAATGTCTGCAATATACCCTAGACTGCTGCTCTGGGTATTGTCGGAGTCTGCTCCTACAATAATAGCCGTTACCGCAGGTACTGCGGTAGCTTCAGCGCCAAAGGCTTTTAAAAAATCGGCGGCAATACTGCGCTGGTGTGTCTGCCAAGTAGCAAGCTGCGCGTTGCCCGTGTTAAGCACCAGGTAGCGCACACGGGCCGTAGTGGGGCTGGCATGCACGCTGCCAACCTCCTCGGCCTGCGCCCACACGTAGCACAGCGTGGCCGTAGGCAGCTTGTCCCGGCTGACAAACTGGGCTAGCTTAAACACGGCACGCTCTGCGCTGGGGATGCTGTCAGCCGGCATGTCAAAGCTAAGGCATACTTTAAGCGCGGTGTCCTCTGTTGTTTTGGATTTGAAGTTGGCTTGGCTCAAAGCTTTGTCCAGCCGCCAGTCGAACTTAATGCTTGCCGCAGCGCCGGTCCACGGATGCACCAAACTGCCCCAGGACTTGTCGCCCTGCAACCGCAGAACTTTTTTGCCGTCAAGTTCGTGCAGATCGATCAGTGTGGGCGGTTTGGCATACCGCGCAGGCAGGCCTACAAATTGCCACGGCTGCGCAGCTTGTGCGCCGTTAGCCGTAGAGAAAGCGGCAAGCCCTGCTGCCTGCGCAGGCAGGCAGGCAACCAGCAGGCTAGCGGCCAGCGTCGTTAAGAGACCAGTCATAGTCCAGGTGGCTGATAGAGACAGTTTTGGCACGAAGTTGCCCTTGGGCTGTGCTGTCTGTGGTCAACACATCAGCGTATTTGGCAAACACATCTTCTACTTTGCTAAAGCCTTTGTAGCCTTTTTCAAAGTCTTCTTTAAACCATTTGAAAATGCTAGAAACTTGCAATTTGCCGTCGTTGTAGCGGTTACGGGTTTTGTCGCTTATAAACCGCGCCATGCCTTCGTCTAGCTGGGTGTCCAGTTTAGCGGCTGTAAAAGCCTCTGCTGGCAGGGCAGGGCAGCCAATGCTGGCGCACACCATGGCCACGTGGACACGTGGGTCTTTAAAACCACCACCCGCAATGCTGGGGCGCAAACGCTGGTGCTCTACCCAATCTAAATTGCGTTCTTCACCTAGCAAGGTAAAAAAGTTCTTTTTCCACGGACTTGAAAATGCCGTGCCCAAGTCCTTGATAGATTTGACATCGGGGTATTTACTCAAAATGAGTTCGATGGTGAAAGCGTTGTAAGCATTGATAAGAAAAGCCATTTGCTGCTCTTTGCTAAAGGCAGCGTACTGGGCAGGCGTAACGGCCGACAGTGTTTCCAGTGTTTTGGTTAACTCTGTGCGCTCTGCAGAAAAGCCTTTGTAGTTAACGCGGCTTTGTTTGTTGTCGGGCAGCCATTTGACCTGCTTTTTCAGCTGCACATCCCAGGCAGCATAGCTATGGTCGAAATTTTGCCCAAATGCGGTTGTCGCCCAAGCAAATGCTGCACAAGCAGCTATTAAAATTGTAGTAATTCGTTTCATGGCATGCTCCTAGGCAGCAGTTGTTAAGGGGTATGAGTGGGGGTAGGCGTGCAAAGTTCAGACTATGGGCTTAGCCGCGCCGCCAATCGTGGTATTTTTTCACGTAGTCGAGCAGTTTTTTCGGCTGGTGCGCACGCTTCCACTCTCCTGCAACGTATTTGTTAGATTCTGCAAGTGTGGGGTAGGCATGGATGGTGCCCAGAATTTTTTCTAGGCCTAGGCCGTGCTTCATGGCCAGCACATACTCAGCCAGCAAATCGCCAGCGTGTACGCCTACTATCGTTACCCCTAGAATTTTGTCTTTACCGGGCACGGTCAGCACTTTGATGAAACCGTGGGCTTCGCTGTCGGCAATAGCGCGGTCCAGGTCGTCAATGCCGTATTTGGTAACTTCGTAGGCAATGTTTTGCGCTTTGGCCTCACTCTCGTTAAGGCCTACACGGGCTACCTCGGGGTCGATAAAAGTAGCAGCAGGAATGATGCGGTAGTCGGCCTTGAACTTCTTAAAAGTGCCAAACAGCGCATTGACTGCTGCATACCACGCTTGGTGCGCTGCAGTGTGGGTAAATTGGTAGGGGCCTGCTACGTCACCTGCCGCAAATATGTTGGGGTAAATCGTCTCTAGGTACTCATTGGTATCTACCGTGCGGCCGGTGGGTATGCCCAGGTCTTCCAGGCCGTAGCCTTTGAGGCGTGCCAAGCGGCCTACAGCGCAAATCACTTGGTCAAACTCTATGCGCTTTTCTGCACCCGCATGTTCCACCACCAGTGTTTTTACGCCGCCGCTGTTTTCAAAGCGCAGCGCTTTGTGGCGGGTTAGCACCTGCACACCGTCAGCTTCTAGGGCTTTGGCGGCGTGGGCAGACACTTCTTCGTCTTCTCTAATCAAAATACGTGGTGCCATTTCTATTTGCGATACCTGCGAGCCTAAGCGTGCAAAGCTTTGCGCCAGTTCGCAGCCAATCGGGCCACCGCCCAGCACCACCAGGCGCTTGGGCAGCTCGTCCAGTTTGGCAAACGCATCCCACAGCGTATCGCTGGTGACGTAGCCAGAATGCTCGATGCCAGGCAGCGGCGGCACGATAGGGTGCGCGCCCGCAGCAATCACAATGCTGCGGGTGGTCAGTGTTTTTTTAGTGCCATCGTTCAAGGCGATCTCGACCGTCCAAGGTGTCACAATTTTGGCGTAGCCTTCTATTACGTCAACACCCAAGCCTGTGAAGCGCTCCACGCTGTCGTGCGGGGCTATTTCTGCAATGATGTCGTGCACCCGTTGCATGACGGCTTTGAAACTGAAAGTGGGTGATGCAGCATTGAGGCCATAGTTTTCAGCATGGCGCATCATGTGCGCCAGCTTGGCCGATTTGATGATGGCCTTGCTGGGCACGCAGCCAAAGTTGAGGCAGTCGCCGCCCATTTTGTGGGCTTCCACCAGGGTTACTTTGGCTTTGACTGCTGCACCAATCAGCGCAGTGACCAAGCCGCCCGCACCTGCGCCAATGACGATAATATTGCGGTCAAATTTGGCAGGCTTTACATGGTTCCAGCGGGCATACACTTTGCGGCGTTTAAAGGCATCCACAATTTTCTTGGCAACTATGGGAAAGATGCCCAGCAGAACAAACGAGCCAATCAAGCCAGGTGACAAAATGCCTTTGAGTGAGTCAATCTTGGCCAGCTGCGTGCCTGCATTGACAAACACCACGGTGCCCAAAAACATGCCCACTTGGCTAACCCAATAAAAAGTCAAGGTTTTCATCTTGGTCAAACCCATCAGCAGGTTAATAACGAAGAAGGGCACCAGCGGCACCAGGCGCAAGGTAAACAGGTAAAAAGCACCTTCTTTGTCCACGCCTTTGTTGATTTCTGCCATGCGCTGGCCAAACTTTTTTTGTACCGATTCACCCAAGATAAACCGCGCGGCCAAAAAGGCGATGGTGGCCCCTAGGCTGGACGCAAATGACACAATAATGGTGCCCGCAACCAGGCCAAAAATGGCACCTGCACCCAGTGTCAAAATAGCAGCACCGGGAAACGACAGTGCCGTAACCGCTACGTAAATGGCAAAGAAACCAGCAATGACTGCAGCAGGATGGGCTGCGTACAAATCAGCAAATTTTTGTTGGCTGCCTTTGATGTAGTCAAGGCTCAAATAGCGCCCTAAGTCCAGTACAAAAAATGCGGCTATAGCAGCCATGATGGCCAGCAAAATTACAATTTTTTTCTTATCCACAGTGGCATCCTCTTTCAGTAAATAGTTATTTGTGTCAATCTACTTTGCTAGTCGCGCGGCAGATCCAAATCTTACGTCGTTGATCTGTCGATCTAGCGCAGGCTACGCCAGCCCCCGTAGATACGTGAGGCTATAGTGACACAACACAGCGCGGTAAACAAGCTGGCCATCTGGGCAAAGTAGCGCGGCCACACGCACATGGCCAAGAAAAACAGCAAGGTTTCCGTGGCTTCAGTGAGGCCGCCTAAAAAGTAAAACGATTTGTTGGGCTGCGCTAGGTGGGTGATGCCGCGTTTGGCGGCCAAGGTGGCAAAAGCCAAAAAGCTGGACCCAGTGCCGATAAAAGCGGCCAATAAAAAAGCTGCGGGCAGGGCGTTGGTGCGTGGGTTGGCCACGGCAAAGGCCAGCGGGATACTTGCATAAAACAAAAAATCCAGCGTAATGTCCAAATACCCTCCGGCATCGGTGGCCTGTGTTTGCCGGGCTACGGCCCCGTCTAGCGCGTCGCACAGCCGCGACAGCAAAATAAGTGCAGCGCCTGGCCAGTAGCTTTGCAGCGCAATGCACAGCGCTGCTGCCATGCCCAAGGCAAACGCCAGCAGCGTCACGTGGTCTGCCTGCACACCCGCGCGCACCAGCTTGCGGGCGATAGCGTCAACAGCGGGTTTGATCAGTGGGACGATGTAGCGGTCTAACATGGGGCATTTACAGGTGAACCACCGCCGCAGGGTCGGCTATGTCGGCTGCATCGTGGGTAACCAGCAAGGTGGGCAGCGCATGCTGGCGTACGTGGGAAAAAACAAACTCTCTGAACTGCTGGCGCAGGGCAGCGTCCAGCTTGGAAAACGGCTCGTCAAGCAGGAGCGCGCGCGGCTTGGCCAACAAGGTGCGCAGCAAGGAGACGCGGGCGCGTTGGCCACCCGACAAGGTACTGGGGCTGCGCTGGGCCATGTCGGCAAAGCCCAGTTCGTTCAGCGCCGCTTGCACCGCGGCCTCGCGCTGCGCTGTGGGGCCTGCTGGCACGGCAAACAGCAGGTTCTCACGCACGGTCATGTGGGCAAAGAGCAGGTCGTCTTGAAACAGCAGGCCAATACGCCGCTGCGCGCAAGAAAGCGCAGCAACCGACTGGCCCTGGAGCAAAATATCGCCTGCAAAATGCAGGCCGCTGCTGGGGACTGCGGGGTTCAGAGCAGCGTGGCCTTCTGGCATGCTGTGGTCTAAAGTGCCACATACCGCTGCCAGAAGGCTTGACTTGCCCGAGCCGCTGGCCCCCATCAGCGTGACGATCTGGCCTGGCGCGCAGTGCACGTGCAAATTGTGCACCAGCAGTTTGTTGCCAGCGCGCAGGTGGGTAACGTGAATGTCCAGGGCCATGCTAGGGAGTGTAGGGTGTTGTGTGCTGGCAAAAAGCCGTTAAATTGAAGTTGCAAAGCGGCGCGGCTTGCCCAGCCAAGTTGCCAGCGCAAAGCCGAGCACCGGTAGCAACCACTGCAAAAAAGCATATGCCGCCACCAAAGAGCGCTGCCCGCCCGAAGCCAGGGTAACGGCTTCGGTGGTGACCGTGCTAAAACGCCCTTCGCCCACATACAGCGTAGGCAGGTACTGGGCTACGCTCACGGCCACGCCCACGGCAGCTGCAGAGGCGATGGCCGCACGCAGCATAGGCCACTTCACGCGGGTTAAAAAAGCCCAGTGGCTGCGCCCTAGGCTGGCACTGATGTGCGCGCAATGCGCATCAAAGCCCAGATAAGCTGGGCTCAGCGCAATAACCACATAGGGCAGTACCGCCAAGGTGTGTGCAAGCACCAGCGCCCCCCAACTGGCGGTAATGCCTGTGCGCAAAGCCACCTGGTGAAGCCCCACCACCCACAGCACCGAGGGCAACAGCAGCGGCAGTGCCAAAGGCCAGCGCATGGCTTTGTCCCAAGCGCTGGGAGCCCACTCTAGCCAGGTAATAGCCCACAGCAGGGCCAGCGCGGTGCTGGCCATAGCCAAGATGAGCGTGACGCTGATGGTGCCCAGGCTGCCCCCCACGCTGCGCCACCCTTGCCAGGTCCACGCCTGTGGCAGCAGTTGCGGAAACGGCCACACGCCTGCCACGCTGCTAAGCAGCAAAGTCAGTACAACCGCCCCGTACACACCCAGTAGCAGCGCTATAGCGGCTGTACCGGCGTTCGCCAGCGGCTTGGCAGCATCTGCGCCGCGCAGGCCGCGCAGCATGTGGCTGCGCCGCCGCGTTAGGGTTGCGCTGCTGGCCCATAGCAGGGCGGCGGTTGCCACCGTGCCTGCTAACAGCCAACCGGCTTGCGCGCCTTGTGCATTGGTCACTGGGCTGGCGTCTTGTAGCCACTGCCAGGCCAGCACCGACAAGGTAGCAGGGTTTGAAGGCCCAGCAATTTGCGCTACGTCCACCACTGTCAGGCCATAGGCCAGCACCGCCATCAACGGCCAGCGCATGCGCGGTACCAGCTGTGGCCACACAACATGCCAAAAAGCTGTGTGGCGTGCATAGCCCATGGTTTGCGCCGCGCGCAGTTCGCGTGCAAGGCGCAGGCCTACATCGTCGCGCTGCAACTGGCTGGCAATGCCCCAGAGTAAAAAGGGCAGCTCTTTGAACACCAGCACAGCCACCATGCCTAAACCCCATGGGTCTTGCGAGCTAAGCCAGGCAGGGGGCTGCGTCAAGCCAGTAAGCCACGGGGATACTGCGCGCAGCAACCAGCCGCTAGGCGCAATTAAAAAAACCAAGCCCACAGCAAAGGCGGCATGCGGCACGGCCAACATGGGGCCTAGCGCGCGCACCAGGCGCGCCCACAGCGGCAGCGCAAAGGTGCGCGACAACAGCCAAGCGCACAGGCCATAGGCCAGCAAGGTCGAGGCCAAGCCCGTCCACAGGGTCATGCGCCACGCGGGCCACAGCAGCGGGCTAGAACTAAGCTCAGCCCAGGCTTGCGCGTCCCACGCGCTGGCCACGGCGGCCCACAAAACGCCCGTCAAGGGTGCCAGCACCAGCGCAGCCCAGGCCACATGGCCCACCCGCCGCGCAGCGTGTGCAGCGGGTGTACGGCGCTGCCACGGGTTCAGCTTAGGCTCCGTAGCGGCGCAGCCACTCTTTCTCAATCGGGTCGACCCAGCTGCCATGCGGCTCGGGCAGCACAGGGGCTGTGCGGTCTACCTGGCCGGGCACGGCGGCGCTGGTAAAGCGTGCTGCGTCTAGGGCCGGCATTTTGCCAGGTGCCAGCACAGTTGGGTCGCCCCACACGGCTATGTCGGCCTTGCGCGCTTGGGCAATCGGCGACATCAGGAAGTTAGCCGCAACTTGGCTGGCTTCTTTGCTCTTGGTGTTAAACGGAATGGCCAAAAAGTGGGTATTGCCTACGGTGCCCGTGTCAAACTGGTAGCTGTAAACGCTTTTAGGCAGGCGGCTGGCGGCTATTTCGTTAGCAGCTTCGTTGGGGTTAAAGGTCAGGGCCAGCAGCAGCTCGCCGTCGGCCATCATTTGGCGCACAGCGGCAGAGTTGGCTGCAAACTGTTTGCCAGCGCGCCACAGGTGCGGGTGCAGCGCATCAAGGTGGGCCCAAAGCGGCGCGGTAACTTTGGCAAAAGCCGCAGCGTCGTAGGCTTTGTACAAAGCGTCTTTGTCGGCGGTAACGTCCAGCAAGGTTTGCTTAAGGAAGGTGGTGCCGTGAAAGTTAGGCGGCTTGGGGTAGGCCACACGGCCAGGGTTGGCACGTGCAAACGCCAGCAGGGCCGCAGTGCTGCGCGGTGCGTTGGGCACTTTGGCGCGGTCGGCAAAAAAGGTCAGCTGGGCCATGCCCCAAGGGGCTTCCATACCGGCTACGGGTTCGGCAAAGTCGATACGGGTCGTGGGCTTGCCTTCGGTGTCTACAAATTTAAAGGCCGGCAAACTTTCTGCAAACGGGCCAAAGAGCAAACCCTCTTTTTTCATGGCCAAGAAGTTCTCGCCGTTGATCCACACCATGTCTACCGAGCCATCGGTAGCGCGGCCAGCGGTTTTTTCGTTGCGTACGCGCTTAACTACATCGGCGGTGTCGGTCACCTTCACATGCTCTAGCTTGATGCCAAACTGCGTGGCCATCTCAGCCGCTGCCCAGGCCAGGTAGGCGTTAATTTGCTCGCTTCCGCCCCAGGCGTTAAACACCACGGTTTGACCGCGCGCTTTTTTTTCAATGTCGGCCCAAGCAGGGGTTTGGGCTAGCGCCCATGGCGTGGTGGCAGCCAAGGCGGCAGCGCCCGTGTGGGTAAGCAAGTTGCGGCGGTTCAGTGCAAAAGTCATAAATCAAAAATCCTCAGTGTTGTAGTGGTGGTATGGGGTGTGTCGGTTAGCTGGGTAAATTCTTACCCATGGGTACGTTGCCAAGTTACTTTTAGATTTGTGTGCAGCTTTAAACGCAAGTCATTGCAGCAAAGCCTGAGAGAACTCGCGTGCGCTGAAAGTTTCCAGGTCTTCCAGCTTTTCGCCCACGCCGATAAAGTAAATGCTGATCGGGCGCAGGGCTGGTTGCTTGGCTGCGCGTTCACGTGCCCAAAGGGCTATGGCGGCGATCACACCGCCTTTGGCCGTGCCGTCCAGCTTGGTGATGATCAGGCCAGTAACCTGCAAGGCTTCGTCAAAGGCTTTGACCTGGGCCAGGGCGTTTTGCCCGGTGTTGCCGTCAAGCACCAGCAACACTTCGTGCGGTGGAACTGCCCCCACGTTTGCCACTTCGTGTGCTGCGCTGCCCCCCGTGGGGGCCCAGTCACCTTGGGGCGGCCCGGCGGTGCCTAGGCTGTGGACAGGACCAGTTTTTTGAATCACCCGTTTGATTTTTTTGATCTCTTCCATCAAATGCAGCTGGGTAGGCAGCCGCCCTGCGGTATCTACCATCACGACATCGCGGCCCCTGGCCTTGCCTGCACTGACAGCGTCAAAGCTCACTGCTGCGGGGTCGCCACCTTCTTGGCTGATGATGTCTACCGTGTTGCGGTCGGCCCATACGGTCAGCTGCTCGCGTGCGGCCGCGCGAAAGGTGTCGGCGGCGGCCAAAAGCACGCTGGCCCCGGAGTCTGCCAGGTGCTTGGTCAGCTTGCCAATCGAGGTGGTCTTGCCTGCGCCATTGACCCCGGCAATCATCATCACCGTAGGTTTGAATTCGCCAATGGTAAGGGGCTTTTGCAGCGGCAGCAGCAGCTCGGTAAAGGCATCCGCAAGCAGCGCTTTGACAACGCTTGGATTGGTGGCTTTGCTGTCTTTGACCCGGCGTTTCAGGTCGGCCAGCAAGTGCGCGGTGGCGGCTACGCCAGCGTCGCTCATCAAAAGGGCAGATTCCAGCTCTTCGTACAGCGCGTCGTCAATTTGCGTACCCGTAAACACAGTGGCAATCGAGTTGCCGGTCCTGCGCAGACCGTTTTTTAACTTGGTAAGCCAACCTAGGCGTGACGCGCCAGCCGCGGCAGCGGCGGGTGCGGCCTCTTGCAGAGCAGGTGCAACAGGCACATTAGGGGCCTGTGCAGCAATTTGCGCGGCACCAGGGGCCAGCGAAACCGGCTCGGCTGCTGGTACCACGGCAGGCTTGGGAGGCACGGGCGACGGTGAAAGCCCTACGGGGACATTCTGCACCTCCAGCCCAATGGGCATGCTGGGCGGCTCAGCAAGCGGCCCGGTAGGCGTAGCAGCAGGTGCTGTGACAGGACTTGCAGGTTCTGTTGTAGAACTTGCAGGTGCTGCTATAGAACTTGCAGGTGCAAGGGGAACAACTTCAGGGGCTTTTTTACGAAAAAACGAGAACATTTTGGGGGTTTCTACAATCACACCATTCTATGAAGTTATTTATGCAAAATTTACGTTATGTGTTGTTGGCCAGTATTTGTATGGCTGCTGGGGCTAACAGCCTGGCCCAAACCCAGCCTGAACCTGCACCTGCACCCACGGCATCCCCCACTAACCTAGCCCAGCAGTTCACTCTGCCCAACGGGCTTACGGTCATCATCAAACCCGACCGCCGCGCCCCTACCGCGGTGCATATGCTGTGGTTGCGGGTGGGCGCGATGGACGAAGTGGACGGCACCAGCGGCGTAGCCCATGTGCTGGAGCACATGCTGTTTAAAGGCACCGATGTACTTAAACCGGGAGAATTCTCGCAAAAAGTAGCTGCCCTTGGGGGCCGTGAAAACGCCTTTACCGCCAAAGACTATACCGGCTACTACCAGCAAATACCCTCTAACAAGCTGGACAACGTGGTGCAGCTAGAGGCCAACCGGTTTGCCAAAAACCAGTGGGCCGACGAAGAGTTTGCCAAAGAGCTGGAAGTGGTGAAAGAAGAGCGCCGCTCGCGCACCGATGACAACCCGCGCAGCCTGATGTGGGAGGCCATGGGCGCTGTGATGTTCACCGCCTCGCCCTACCGCCGCCCCATTATTGGCTGGATGAGCGACCTGGATGCCATGACCCCTGACGATGCACGCAATTTTTACCGCCAATGGTACGCACCCAACAATGCTGCTGTAGTGATAGCAGGCGATGTTGACGTGGCCAGCGCCAAAGCCTTGGTAGAAAAATACTACGGGCCCATCCCTGCACGTGCACTGCCCGCGCGCAAGCCGCGCGAAGAGCCCTTGCAAGTGGGCCTGCGCCGCCTGGACTTTAAAGCCCCGGCCGAGCAAGCCTACGTCAGCCTGGCCTTTAAAGTGCCGAAAATCACCGCGCCTAGCGCGCAAGACACCGCCACGCTGGACTCCTACGCGCTGATCGTGCTGGCCGCTGTGCTGGACGGCTACAGCGGTTCGCGGCTGGACAAAGCCTTAACCCAAGGCGACAACGCCGTGGCCGACAGCGCCGGAGCCTACTGCGGTCTGTCGGGCCGTGGCCCGCAGATCTGCGCCCTGGACGGCGTGCCCGCCAAAGGCAAAACCGCCGCCCAGCTAGAAGCCGCACTGCGCGCTGAAGTGGCCAAAGTAGCCCAAACTGGCATCACCGAAGCCGAGCTGGCACGCGTTAAAACCCAGTGGGTGGCAGGCCAGGTGTACAGCCAAGACTCGGTGTTTTCGCAGGCCCGATCGCTCGGTGCCAACTGGGCCAGCGGCTTGCCGCTGGACACCGACGAAGTGGTCATCAGCAGGCTGCGCCAAGTCACTAGCGCGCAGGTTAAAGAGGTGGCGGCCAAGTACTTTGGCGACGACGCGCTCACCGTGGCTACGCTGCTACCGCAACCGCCTGATCCAAACCGCAAGCCCCGCAAACCCGCTGCAGGCGCGCGCCACTGAACCCTGCTTTACACCATGAATACTATTAAAAATATAGCTGCTCGTGCAGCATTTCCTTGGGCGATAGCCCTATTTTCCTTAAATTCTTGGGCTAACCTGCCAGTGCAGCGCACTGTGCTGCCCAGCGGCGCGCAGGTGTTTGTGGTCTCCAGCATGGGCATCCCCATGGTGGACGTGCAGATAGAGTTTGATGCCGGAGGCCGGCGCGACCCGCGCGGCCTGGAAGGCTTGGCCAGCGTGACCAGCGGCCAGCTAGGCAAAGGCGTGCTGGCCTACCAAGGCCGCCCCGCACTGGACGAAAACCAGCTGGGCGAGGCCTGGGCCGACCTGGGTGCCAGCACCGGTGCCAGCGCAGGCGACGACCGCATGGGTTTTTCGCTGCGCTCGCTGACCTACCCCGACCTGCTGCCCAAGGCCGTGGCACTGGCCGCGCAGCAACTGGCCGCGCCTGCCTTTGCCAACGCACTGTGGCAGCGCGACGTGCAGCGCATCAGCGCCAGCATCAAAGAGGCCAACACCAAGCCCGCCACCATCGCAGCGCGCCGGTTTAACGCTGCCGTGTACGCCGATCACCCCTATGGCAACGAGCTGACCGAAGACAGCCTGCGCCGCATCACCGTAGAGGCCATGCGCAGTTTTTACAGCACGCACATCCGCGCTTGCCGTGCCAAAGTAAGCATTGTAGGGGCTGTAACCCAAGAAAATGCTGCACAACTAGCTACACAATTGCTATCAGGCCTGCCCCAGGACGGCTGCGATGGATTGCCTGCCGTGGCCGAGGTAGCGGCATTGACTGCGCCACAAAACATTGCCGTGCCATTTGAGTCTGCCCAAGCCCATGTGCTGATTGGCCAGCCCGGCTACAAGCGCAGCGACCCCGACTTTTTTGCGCTGCTGGTGGGCAACCATATTTTGGGCGGCGGCGGCTTTACTTCGCGCCTGACCCGCGAAGTGCGCGAAAAGCGCGGCCTAAGCTACAGCGTGTACAGCTACTTTAGCCCCGGCTTGCACGCAGGCCAGTTTGCCATAGGCCTGCAAACCCGCCCCGACCAAGCCGCCCAGGCCGTGCAAGTGGCGCGTGACACCTTGGCCCAAATGGTGCAAGACGGCCCCACCGCCGAAGAACTGCAAGGCGCCAAAGACAACCTGATGGGCGGCTTTGCCCTGCGCATCGACTCGAATAAAAAGCTGCTGGACAACATTGCCAACATCGCTTGGCTAGGCCTGCCGCTAGACTATTTAACAAACTGGACCGCGCGCATCGACAGCATTGGTTTGGCAGAGGTAAAGGCGGCACTGCAGCGCAAACTGCAGCCTGCCAAGATGGTGACTGTGGTGGTTGGAGGTAACCCGCAATGAAAATATCCAGCCGCAACACCGCAGAGATGACCTACATCGTAGACAAACTGGCCCGCAGTGCCAGCCCTAAGTTTGCACCCGCCAACCCCGCCAGCCCAGGCAAAGCTCCCGCTAAAAAGACCGTGCTAAGCACCTTGCGCCCACCCCAAGCCGCAGGCGAGGTGCGCATAATCGGCGGGCTGTGGAAGCGCACCAAGCTGGCCGTGGTCAACCACCCCGGCCTGCGCCCGACACCCGACAGGGTGCGCGAAACCTTGTTTAACTGGCTAGGCCAAGACATGAGTGGCCTGCGCTGTGTAGACGCGTTTGCGGGCACCGGCGCGCTAGGGCTGGAAGCAGCATCGCGCGGCGCGCTAGATGTGCTGCTGATTGAGTCTGAAACCCGGTTGATCAACCAGCTGACCAGCCTGAAAACCAAGCTCAAAGCCGATGCAGTGCGCATCCAGCGCGGCGACGGCATTGCCATTTTGCAGGCGTTGCCTGCGGGCAGTGTAGACGTAGTGTTCATCGACCCACCGTTCGAGGCCCCCATTTTTGACAAAGCCTTGGCCGCCGCTGCGCATGCAGTATCTAGCCAAGGTGCGGTGTACTTAGAAGCCCCTAAGCTGTGGACAGATGCTGAGCTGGCGGTGCTGGGCTTGGCCGTCACGCGGTCGGGCAAGGCGGGGGTGGTGCATTACCATTTGCTATCTAAAATATAGCTCACTGTGTAGAATTTTCTTGGGTCATAGGGCTATTTGCTTGAAATTCTTGGTTTTCTTAGGGTCTTTGAAGATTGCTTTCCTAGCTTTTGTACATTAGCGCCGCTTGAGTGTGGCCTTGCTGCAAAATCTTCCAAAAACACGCACGAAATCAGGGCGCGCTGGGCTACCTTATGCACCGCGCGCCTTTTTCCAGATTTTCATCAAGGCCACACTCAATCGACGCTTTGCCGGTCTGGTTTGGGGGGCATTTGATGCAAAGAGGGTCACGGTTTCGGTTGCCGCTACAAACATAGGCCTGCGTGTTCCCGGTCTTAGGTTACTGAATTGCCGGTAACCGCTACATTCGGCGGCCCCACGTGCCTTCAAACCCATTTGCCAGGGAGAAGCGATGGGAGCGTGTTATTTGCAAACTGGAGCGAAGGCGCGTCGTACTACCAAACGGGCAAATAC
>JAYWGO010000025.1:0-28390 GCA_043778205.1 Polaromonas sp.
GTGACGCGCATGGCCGAGGTGGCCTGCACTTCGCCACGGCATTTGGCAAGGCTGTTTGACGACCACGTGGGCCAAGCGCCCTTGGCCTACTTGCGCAGCGTTCGGCTGGCGCTGGCCGAGCGCGCGCTGGGTGCTGGGCATTCGGTAGGGCTGGCGGCAGAACTGGCGGGCTTTAGCTCGGACACGCAGTTGCGCAGGGCCTGGCATGCTGCAGGCAAGGCGGGCACGCCATCTAGTGCCGCTTAGACAAGTCGAGCACCTTACTATTAAAATAATAGCTACTTATTCAGCATTTTCTTGGGCCATAGGGCTAAAAGGCTTAGAAATAACCTGCATGACTTTGTGCAACGCTTTTCACCGCCTAGCTAGCTTGGCATTGAATTTGCTTTCTGCATAAGTTAAGAGGCACACGTTACATAAACCAAGAAACATATTTTTTATTAAAGACCACTAGGGTTCCGAAACGCATTTGTTGATGGGTTTGTCTGGTCCGAGAGTGGTCGGCTGCATGCAGGTGCGGCTCCACGGAGGGATAAAAGCCCGGGAGATCACGGTTTACGCCGACGGTATTTCCCTGCTATTTATCGCCATAGGAGCTTAGTTTGTCAGATTTCCAACCCGCCCAGGCCAAGCCCAGCATTTGGGCTATTGCTGCCACCATCACCCGTGGCCAGTACTGGTTGTTTGCAGCGGTGGGCTTACTTAGCCCCTTGGTGGCTTGGGCTGCCCTGTCTGCCTCTGGTTGGGTTGACCCTATCTTTTTACCTGGCCCATGGGCCGTTATCGAGCGCCTTTTTAGCTGGCTGTTGGAAGATGGTTTGCTAGGCGATGCGGGCATCAGCATGTACAGGGTGACCGCAGGCTTTGTGCTGTCGGCTGCGCTGGCTTTGCCTATTGGGCTCCTGATTGGTGCATTTCGCCCGGTAGAGGCGCTGTTAGAGCCGCTGACTGATTTTGTGCGCTACATGCCTGCAGTGGCCTTCATTCCCCTGGTCATGCTGTGGTTTGGTATTGGCGAAAGTGCCAAAATTTCGATCATTTTTATTGGTACTTTTTTTCAAATGGTGCTGATGGTGGCTGAAAACGTGCGCTTGGTGCCCACAGCGCAAATTGAGGCGGCGCTGACCATGGGTGCCAACCGCTACGAGATGGTTCGCTTGGTGCTGCTGCAGTCGGCCAAGCCAGCGATATTAGACACACTGCGCATCACCATGGGCTGGGCTTGGACTTACCTGGTGGTGGCCGAATTGGTAGCTTCAAATTCTGGGCTTGGCTACGCCATTTTGAAAGCGCAGCGCTTTCTTAAAACCGACACGATTTTTGGCGGCATTATTTTGATCGGGCTGATTGGCCTGCTGCTGGACCAAGCCTTTCGCTGGCTGCACCGCCGCTCATTTCCGTGGCTGCACGGTCACAGGTAATCCACATGTCTAAAGTCGTAATTGAGCAGCTAGGTAAATTTTTTGGTGCGAAAAGCACCAATAGTGTGCATGCTCTGCAAGATATCAGCCTGCACGTCGATGACACTGAGTTTGTGACCCTGGTTGGTGCATCGGGCTGCGGCAAATCGACCTTGCTGCGGATTTTGGCTGGGCTAGAGACGCACACCAGTGGGCAGGCCCGTTGCGATGGCCGGGCCATCGTAGGCCCGGGCGCCGAACGGGCGATGGTATTCCAGCACTACAGCCTGTACCCGTGGCTGACCGTGATGGAGAACATCAAGTTCAGCCGCAAACTGCAAGCCAACCGTGAAAATTTAAGCTCTAACGATGTCGAAGTAGCCTCAGGCCGGGCCGATGCCCTGCTCGACTTGATTGGCCTGGGCAAGGTCGCCAACAGCTACCCCAACCAACTTTCGGGCGGCATGCAGCAGCGCGTAGCCATTGCCCGCGCGCTGATGGGCCGCCCCTCGATGCTGCTGATGGACGAGCCCTTTGGTGCGCTGGACGTGCAAACCCGTGAGGTCATGCACGATTTGATTTTGCATATTCACAAGGTTGAGAAAACCACTATTGTGTTTGTGACCCACGATGTAGAAGAAGCCATTTACCTGGGCCAGCGGGTGGTGTTGATGCAACCGCGCCCTGGGCGTATTCACAGCATTTACCCAGTGCCTTTGCCCCCAGACAGGCACCAAGACATGAAGCACAGCCCAGAGTTTCGGGCACTTAAAGCCGAGATTTTGGCCCGCATCCGCGAAAGCTCAGGCATGGCCACAGACCATGACTTGCTAGGCAAGCTTAACCAAAAAGCCGCGCTAGTCTAGCGCTTGTTTTTATTCATCCCTCTTTAAAGTCCACTACAAAGCCTGCCATGGAAACCAGTTTTGCCACGCTAAGCCCCCTAGCCCGCGCCGCAGTGCCTGCTGCATCCACCGCCTTTTCACCCTCACTGGTGCTGTGGGACGAGCTGGTGCCCGGTGGCGCGCACTGGTCTGGCATGCTGCGGCGGGGCAACACCTTGCGGCTGGTGGACACTACCGGCCAAGCCAACGTGGGCATGCTGCTGTTTAACCAAGAAGAAAAAACCGAGCGCTACAACATGCCCGACACGCTCAAGGCCCAGCACACTGCCTTTCTAACCCAAGGCCATGTGTGCTACTCCGACATGGGCCGGGTGCTGTGCTCTGTAGCGCAAGACAGCTGCGGCTGGCACGACACCGTGTGCGGCGTGCTGGACGCAGCCGCTACTTTAGCCAAGTATGGTGAGGCACGGTATGGAGCCCACCGCAACGCCATGCACCGCAATGGGATGGATGGGTTTTTGGTAGAGCTAGAAAAATGGGGTATGGACAAACGCGATGTGGTGACCAACCTCAATTGGTTTAGCAAAGCCGTGGCCGATGCCAGCGGCCACCTTACTTTTGACACAGCCCACCGCAAAAAAGCGCAGCACATCGACCTGCGCTTTGAAATGAACACACTGGTGGTACTGTCTACCGCACCACACCCCTTAGACCCTGCACCCAGCTACGCACCCCAGGCCGTGCAGCTCACTGCATGGCGCTCAGGCACAGCCGGTGCTAACGATGTGTGTCGACTGCACTGCCCAGAGAACGGGCGTGGATTTATCAACACGGAGCGGTACTACTTGTAGCACGCCCGTTGACGCCTGTTCTTCTAGCCGTTTGTCCATCTGTTAAACCCATTTCTCCCAAGCCTCACCATGACCCACTCTTTAGTTGAAAGCCGCCTTGACCCCGCGCTGGCATTGTTTGATGAAGTGCACCCCGCAGGGGAAGCATGGATGAAAGTTGTCAAGCGCGGCCAAACCTTGCGCATTGTGGACCTAGAAGGCAACCAAGCGGTGGACACGCTTTTCTACAGTGCGGCCAACCTGCTAGAGCGCTACAGCCTCACCCACACCATCCAAGCGCAAGGCGCGCTGTACCTCACCACCGGCACGCAAATTATGTCCAGCGAAGGCCGCCCGCTGCTGACCATCGTGGCCGACACCTGCGGCCGGCACGACACCCTGGGCGGCGGCTGCGCCAGCGAGAGCAACACCGTGCGCTATGCGCTAGAAAAGCGCTTTATGCACAGCTGCCGCGACAACTTTACGCTGGCCATTGCCCACTCGCCCTACGGCCTGACCAAACGCGACATCGTCTCAAACATCAACTTTTTTATGAATGTGCCGGTCACTCCAAAAGGCAAACTCACTTTTGAAGACGGTGTGTCTGCCCCCGGGAAATATGTAGAGCTGCGTGCTGAGATGGACGTGATTGTGCTGGTGTCCAACTGCCCCCAGTTGAACAACCCTTGCAATGCCTACAACCCCACACCTGTTCGCTTTGTGGTGTGGGATGCGGCTTAAACAACCTGCCCTATTTGCAAGCTGGACGGCCCGTTTTGCACGCGACCACCGCAGGACGACCTGCACACCTCTGTAGCCCACGCAGCTTACCCAGCCCATGTTTACCAAAGTTTTGATTGCCAACCGCGGCGCTATTGCCTGCCGCATTATTCGCACATTGCGCCGTATGGGCGTAGGCTCAGTGGCCGTCTATTCTGAAGCCGATGCCGAGTCTATGCATGTGGCCATGGCTGACGAATCTGTTTGCATTGGCCCGGCTGCCCCTGCCAGCAGCTACCTTAGCATGCAGCGCATAATTGATGCGGCCCAGCAAACCGGTGCGCAGGCGATTCACCCCGGCTACGGTTTTTTGTCTGAAAACGCCCAATTTGTAGAGGCCTGCGAAGCTGCAGGCCTGGTATTTTTAGGCCCCACACCCACGCAGATGCGGGTTTTTGGCCTTAAGCACTCCGCCCGCGCGTTGGCCAGTGAGAACCAAGTTACTTTATTGCCCGGCACAGGCTTGCTGCCTGATGTAAGCACCGCTTTAAAAGAAGCCTCGGCCGTTGGCTACCCCGTCATGCTCAAAAGCAGCGCGGGCGGCGGTGGCATTGGCATGCAAATGTGCGCCAGCGCAGCGGAGTTGGCCAGTGCGTTTGAGTCTGTACGCCGCCTTGCCCAGGCCAACTTTTCTGAGGCTGGCGTGTTTATAGAGCGCTACATTTCTGATGCACGGCATATCGAAGTGCAGGTGTTTGGCGATGGCGATGGCCAGGTGCTGGTACTGGGCGAGCGTGACTGCTCATTGCAGCGGCGTAACCAAAAAGTGGTGGAAGAAACCCCTGCGCCTAATTTGCGCCCCGAGGTACGCAGTGCCTTGCACGCCACCGCGCAGCGGCTTGCCCAAGCGGTAAATTACCGCTCTGCAGGTACGGTGGAGTTTGTGGTGGATGCGGCTACGCAAGACTGCTATTTTTTAGAAGTAAATGCACGCCTACAGGTAGAACATGGCGTAACCGAGGCCGTCACGGGGGTCGACATCGTAGAGTGGATGGTGCTGTTGGCCGCAGGCGAGTTGCCCGCACTGCGCAGCTTGCCCATAGCGCAACGCGGCCACGCCATACAAGCGCGCCTTTATGCAGAAGATCCGTATAAAAATTTCCAGCCATCCACGGGCATCTTGACCGAAGTGGTCTTTCCTTCGGATGTGCGGGTAGACACGTGGGTTGAGCGCGGCACCGAAGTCAGCGCTTTTTATGACCCCATGTTGGCCAAGATCATTGCGCTGGCAGACACGCGCGAACAGGCCATTGACAAACTGTCCCGTGCGCTGGCCGAAAGCCGCGTGGCGGGCCTAGAGTCCAACTTAGACTATCTGCGCGGCGTGATGCATTTTGCCCCGTTTGTTGCAGGCCAGCACACCACACGCAGCTTGGCCAGCTACACCGCGCCCAGCCGCGCGTTCGATGTTGTAAGCGGTGGCGTACAAACCACCGTGCAAGACTGGCCAGGCCGCCTAGGCTACTGGGATGTAGGCGTACCGCCCTCTGGCCCTATGGACGCGCTGG
This sequence comes from Polaromonas sp., assembly GCA_043778205.1. Lineage (GTDB taxonomy): Bacteria > Pseudomonadota > Gammaproteobacteria > Burkholderiales > Burkholderiaceae_C > JAAFIP01. The sequence continues at coordinate 5,364 of JAYWGO010000025.1, forward strand.
CGCTGCGCACTGCCAACGGCTTGGTGGGCAACCCTAGCGGGCAGGCAGCGCTAGAAATAACCGTCGCTGGGCCTACGCTGAAGTTACGCTGCGATCTGCAGATTGCAGTTACAGGCGCGCCGATAGAACTCACACTGGACAACACTCCGTTGGCCATGTGGACACAGCATACCGCCAAAGCAGGCCAAACTTTGCGCATAGGCCGCTTAACCGGTGCGGGTTGCCGCGCCTACCTAGCATTGGGCGGCGGTATAGATGTACCTGATTATTTGGGCAGCGGCGCTACATTCACGCTAGGCCAATTTGGTGGGCACGGCGGGCGCACTTTGCGCGCTGGCGATGTGCTGCATGTCGGCGCGCAGTGCACCAGCCCAACGCTTTCCAGCAGCCAGGCCACTGCACTGCAGCCAGCCTACGCTGCACATTGGGACATTGGGGTGCTGGTAGGCCCGCATGCAGCGCCTGACTTTTTTACACCGCACGACATGGAGACATTTTTCTCCACCGCATGGCAAGTGCACTACAACTCCAGCCGCACCGGCGTGCGCCTGATCGGCCCCAAGCCCACTTGGGCCCGCAGTGATGGTGGTGAGGCAGGCCTGCACCCGTCTAACATCCATGACAACGCCTATGCTATTGGCGCGATAGACTTTACTGGCGACATGCCCGTCATTTTGGGTCCTGACGGCCCTAGCTTAGGCGGCTTTGTCTGCCCCGCTACCGTGGTGCGCGGCGAGCTGTGGAAGATAGGCCAACTGGCACCCGGTAACACGGTGCGCTTTGTCGCCATGACGCTGGATGCTGCTAACGCGCTGGCAGCACAGCAGAACCAACTATTGGAGCCGCAGCCAACCTTGCCGCTGGCGCAAACCTCTGCACGCAACCTGCCCAACAGCGCCGTTTTGCACCGCACCGACGCGCCGCAAGGCGGTGTAGAAGTGGTGTACCGCCGCTCGGGTGACTGTAATGTGCTGATTGAATTTGGTGAACTCAGTCTGGACTTGGCACTGCGTTTTCGCGTACACGCCCTAATGCAAGCTCTAAAAAACGGGTGCGCTACGGGCCAACTGCTGGGCATTGTGGACCTCACTCCCGGTATTCGCTCGCTGCAAGTGCACTATGACCCAGCGCTCATCAGCCTGGGCACGCTGATGGACAAGCTGCTGCAAATTCAAACCTTACAGGGCAGTGTGAGCAACATAGAAGTGCCTAGCCGCACGGTATGGCTACCCCTGTCGTGGGACGACGATGCCACCAAGCTGGCGATTGAAAAATACATGCAGTCGGTGCGCGCCGATGCACCTTGGTGCCCCAGTAACATTGAGTTTATTCGCCGTATGAACGGGCTGGGCGACTGGCAGGCTGTGCAAGACGTGGTGTTTAACGCCCGCTACATGGTGCTTGGACTGGGCGATGTCTACCTGGGTGCGCCGGTGGCAACACCGCTAGACCCGCGCCACCGCTTGGTTACCACCAAGTACAACCCTGCCCGCACCTGGACCCCTGAGAACGCTGTAGGCATAGGCGGAGCCTACCTGTGCGTGTACGGCATGGAAGGCCCCGGCGGCTACCAGTTTGTTGGCCGCACGGTGCAAATGTGGAACCGCTGGCGCGTCACGCGCGAGTTTGAAGAGGGCACGCCTTGGCTGTTGCGGTTTTTTGACCAAATTCGGTTTTACCAAGTCAGTGCCGACGAACTGCTTACTTTGCGCAAAGATTTTGTTGCAGGCCGTGCACCACTGCGAATCGAGGAGGGTGTTTTTCGTTTGTCAGACTATTCTGAATTTTTGCAAACCAATGCCCCGTCCATCACTGCGTTTAAAGCGCACCAGCAAGCTGCGTTTGAAGCCGAGCGCGAGCGCTGGCAAGCAGCAGGCCTGTCTGACATTCGAGATGAGGTCAACCCTGCTGAAGCATCTGAGCAAAAAACAGAACTTGATGGTTTTAAGGGCGAGGTGGTCACGTCTCAGGTATCTGGTGGTGTGTGGTCAGTTTTGGTGGCGGTGGGTGCCGCCGTTAAAGCGGGCGATGCACTGATGGTGGTGGAATCCATGAAGATGGAAATTACTGTGCACGCGCCCTGCGACGGCGTTGTACACAAACTGCTGTGCGCCGAAGGGCAGGCGGTCGTGGCCGGCCAAGCTTTAGCTCTGCTACTTTAATTGATAAGGAATGTCTATGCGACCGGATCTCTCCCTGCCCACGCTGCGCAGCCAGTACCTCAGCGGTAGCTTAACGCCGATGCAACTGGTTGAATCACTTCACGCCCAGATGCTGGCCGAAGATGTTGAACTAGACCGCCACATATGGATACGCCGACTCTCCTTGGACGAAATGCGGGCCTATGCCAGCGCTTTACAGGGCCGCGACCCCAGCACACTGCCCTTGTTTGGCATTCCGTTTGCGATCAAAGACAACATCGACCTTGCCTCGATCCCCACCACTGCTGGTTGTGCTGAGTTTGCATACACTCCACAGCGCAGCGCCACAGTAGTGCAGCGTTTGGTAGATGCTGGTGCTATCCCTGTGGGGAAAACCAATATGGACCAGTTTGCTACGGGGTTGGTGGGCGTGCGCTCACCCTATGGTGCTTGCCGCAATGCGATCAACCCGGATTATGTGTCTGGCGGTTCATCTGCAGGCTCGGCGGTGTCGGTTGCGCTCGGTTTGGCCAGCTTTTCTTTGGGAACCGACACGGCAGGTTCTGGGCGAATACCAGCAGGTTTTAATAACTTGATTGGCCTCAAGCCCAGTTGCGGCCGCATCCCCACCACGGGTGTTGTCCCAGCTTGCCGCACGCTAGACGTGGTGTCTGTATTTGCACTGACAGCAGCAGACGCGGCAAGCGTGTTGTCGGTAGCACAAGGGCCTGACGGCGTGGACGCGTTTGCCCGCAGCATGCCCGCTGCCGGTTTTAATTTTGGCAGCGCCAAGACATTTCGCTTTGGTGTACCACGCCCGCAGGACCTGGAGTTTCACGGCAATGCGGAGGGCTTACCCCAGTTCAATGCAGCGGTGGCCAAGCTCACTGCTATGGGCGGCGCAGCGGTAGAGGTGGACCTGACACCGTTTCGCTCAGTGGCCACTTTGCTGTACGAAGGCCCGTGGGTGGCTGAGCGCTATGCCGCCATACGTTCGTTTATTGAGGCCAAACCCGAAGCGCTGCACCCGGTCACCCGCGCCATCACCGAGAAAGGCCTTCACATTAGCGCGCCCGATGCTTTTTCTGCGCTCTACAAGCTCAAGGACCTGGAACTCATAACCCGCCCTGTCTGGGACAAGATTGACTTCATGGTCACACCAACCGCCAGCACGCCCTACACCATTGCAGCGGTTGAGGCAGACCCTGTTCGCCTTAACTCCAACTTGGGTCATTACACCAACTTTGTGAACTTGCTAGACCTCGCTGCCATCGCAGTGCCCACCGGCTTCATGGCCAATGGCATGCCCTGTGGTGTGACCTTGGTAGCGCAATGCGGCAAAGACTTCCCGTTGCTCACTATGGCCGCCAAAGTGCATGCTAGCGCCATGGCCACAGTGGGTGCAACCAAACACGCGCCCCACACAGCGGGTGTGGTGCCCAACGCAGCGTTGTTTGCATCAGGCCAGGTACAGGTCGCGGTCTGCGGCGCACATTTAAGTGGCTTGCCCTTGAATAGGCAGCTCACCTCGCGCGGCGCACGTTTGGTTCGGTCAGTGAGCAGCTCGGCAGACTACAAACTGTATGCGCTGCCGGGTGGGCCGCCTTTCCGGCCGGGCATGGTGCGTGTTGCTGTGGGTGGTGCGCCCATCGCCATGGAAATATGGGAGCTGCCCGCCAGTGAGTTCGGCTCTTTTGTGGCTGGCATCCCTGCGCCTTTAGGCATCGGCACCATAGTCTTGCAAGAGGGAGAAACAGTTCAAGGTTTTGTGTGTGAAGCGATTGCATCAGAAGCAGCGCAAGATATTACGCACCATGGTGGATGGCGCGCCCACCTTGCATCCATCGCCTCTGGCAAGCTGTGAACCACTTTGGTGCACTTGTGGGTCACTGTCTCGTTTCCTTGCGTCCAACAGCATCTAACCAAGAGTTAACACCACAGTAAATGTGGCACGCATGTTGCTAGCTGTTTAATGCAGGTTGTGCCGGTTGGGTATGGGAGCAAACATAGACAAACCGTCTCACTTATGTTCAATTAGGTGCACTAGGGTTCCGGCCTCTCATACAAATAGTTGGGTGGTGTCTGGTCCGAGAGTGTGCCGGTTTTTGCGGCCTTTGCGCAAAAACTCCACGGAGGGATAAAAGCCCGGGAGAGCGACGTACACATCGTCTCTTCCTGCTATTTTTATTCACTTCTGGAGTTCATCATGGGTATTTTCTCAGCACCGCGTACAGCGCCAACAGGTTCCAGCCAACGCGGTGGAATACTGGTAAACCGGCTTTTCAAACCTTTAGTTGGTTTGGCAATAGCCGCTGCAGCAAGCTCGGCCTTTGCCGCAGGTCCTACCACCATGAAAATAGGCACTGTGGTGTGGATTGGGTACAGTCCCTTCTATGTTGCAGAAGCCCTAGACTTATACAAAAAGTACAACTTGAAGGTGTCACTGCAGGTGTTCTCTGACCCTGCATTAATTCCACCGGCGATTGCCAGCGGTGCGGTTGATGGCGGCATGCTGACCTATGACCAAGTTGTGGGTCAAGTTGCTGCGGGCCAAGCACAAAAAGTGGTAATGCCCATTGACTACTCCAACGGTGGGGATGCGATCGTTGCAGACAAAACGGTCACTAAAGTTGCCGATCTCAAAGGTAAAAAAGTAGGTTTTAACCCGTTATCACCCTCTGATTTTTTGTTGTCTTACGCTTTAAAAACAGCGGGACTGTCTGACAAAGATATTGTCCCCGTCAACATGACACCAGAGGGCGTGCCTGCAGCAATGGCCTCTGGACAGATGCCTGCTGGCGTGACTTACGAGCCGAGTCTGTCACAAATCGTCAGTCAAGGTGGAGGTAAAAAATTCAAAGTTATTTTTTCCAGCAAGAATGCGCCTGGCTTGATCGCAGACGTGCTGGTATTTGATGACAAAGTTATCAAAACAAAACCTAGCGAGATTACCTCCATCATGAAAGCTTACCTTGACGGTATGGCTTACATGAAAGCCAAGCCTGAAGAATCTTACAAAATCATTGGCAAGTTCATGGGCGTGACAGCGAAAGAAGTCAAAGAGCAATTGAGCGGCGTATACAACATCCCCTTGGCAGAAATGCCCAAAGCATTTATGAAGTCTGCTGATACCACCTCGTATTACGGAAGTGGTGATGTGATTGGAAAATTGTTGATGGCCAAGGGACAGATTAAAACCATTCCAGCGACTGAGTCCACCATGGATGCGCAGTTTGTGACGGCAATCGCCAAAAAATAACTTTTGCGGCGCTACAAGGCCGCTGTATCTCGCTCCGGAGTGAAAATTTCGGACGCAGTATTTAGATTGAGGCTTGCACCATGAATTCTATGTACCGTTATGCGGATGGATTTTGGCCTAACAGTTTGGCTTTGGCCGCTACTTTGCTGATGTACCCATTAGGTATCGGCTTATTGGTGCTAGATGCCACTGGCTGGAATATGCTCGGGTTTGCGCTGCTGGTGCTGAGCTTGACGTGGTCTGCCTACTTCATCCATGAGTTTGCACATCAAGCGATTTTTAAAACTGCGCAGACCAATAACGGCTGGGGTACATTGATGAGCTGGATTAACGGCAGCTGCTATGCGCGCTTTGACGACATGCGCCGCAAACACATGCGCCACCATACCGAGCGAGCCGATGTAGTTACCTTTGACGCCAAAGGCTTCTTATTAAGATCGCCTGCATGGATTCGCAAATCTGTATTGGCGTTGGAATGGGCCTACTTTCCAGCCGTTGAGTTTTTGATGCGCGGCTTTGTAGTGGCAATGCCTTTTATGAAGGGCAGCAAGGCAAATACACCCTCTGCACAACTGCGCGTAATAGGGATTGCAGTTGCACGAGGATCTGCCCTGGCATTGCTAGGCTGGGTATCTCTCAAGGCGCTGGTGCTGTACTGCCTGGCTATCCTGGTATTTATCACCTTGCTGCGCTTTATAGACTGCTTTCAACACACCTATGACGCATACCCCATTCTTGACGACACCCCCGTACCCAAAGATAAACTGCGTGATCGGGCATATGAACAGGCCAATACTTTCACTGATGTAGTGAGTGTAAAAAATTCATGGCTTAGCGCAGCGCTCAACCTGCTGTGGCTAAATTTCGGCTTTCACAACGCGCACCACGAGCGCCCCACCATGCCTTGGTACCGCCTGCCTGCCTACCATCGTGAGTTGTATCCGACTGAGTATGCACAAGTTATCACCGTTGTGCAGTTATTGCGCAGTTTTCACATCAACCGCGTCAAACGCATCTTGGCTGATGATTACGGCGATGTGGCCACCATAGGCACGCCCGGACGCGCTGATCGCTTTGTGGGTGCCGTAGGTGTTTCGTTTTTAACTGCCGTCTGACAGGCGATTAACAGTGACACGCTATGGGTTTGAGGGGCGCGTGGTGGTCATTACAGGCGCTGCCAGCGGCATCGGCCGGGCGCTTGCCACGGCCTTTGCGATAGAACAAGCGCAATTGGTCTTAATTGACCGTAATGCGCCAGCCCTGCTTAAGGCAGCTAAAGAGCTATCGTCAACAACCAAGGTCACCCATTTTTGCTGCGACCTGTGTGACGATGCGGCTTTGGCCGCAATAACTGCAAATTTAACAGCGCAGAACATCAGCATTCACACGCTGGTGAATAACGCAGGCGCTGAATACCCCACGCCCTTGTCTGACAACGCGCCAGACGCCATGCAACGCTGGGCAGATTTGCTGGACAACAACGTAAGCAGCATGGTGCGGCTTACCCGCGCACTGCTCCCGCTGATGGGCGAGGGCAGCAGCATCATCAACCAAGCCTCCATTTGGGGCAAAACGGGTGTGGCGGATTTTTCAGCCTACGTGGCCAGCAAACATGCAGTCATTGGCCTCACCCGTGCGCTGGCTTGGGAGCTGGGGCCGCGGGGTATTCGGGTTAATGCGGTGTGCCCCGGCTGGATTCGCACTGATGCTGCCATGGCCTCGCTGCGCAGCATGGCCCAAACACAAGGCCGCAGCGAAGAAGACGTAGAACGCGAAATTCTCTCGCGCCAGGCGCTGCCGGGCATGTTGTCTGCTGCCGACATTGCTGGCGTGTATGTGTTCTTGGCCAGCAGCGATGCGCGCAGCATGACAGGACAAAGCCTGGTTGCCAGCAACGGAGAGGTAATGGCGTGAACCCGCCCACACTCAGCTTGGCCGGGCGAACCGCGTTGATCACCGGCGCAACCACCGGTATTGGGCGAGCCACAGCACTGCTGTTTGCCCAAGCAGGGGCGCATATCGCCATCAACCACTTGGGGCAAGCTGCAGATGCGCAAGCACTGCTGGCAGAGCTGGAGGCCATCGGCGTAAAAGCTTGGGCCGTAGAAGCAGATGTTTCCAAAGCCGCTGATGTGCAAGCCATGTTGTCGCAGCTAGAAACCATTGCCCATCCCATCGACATCTTAGTTAACAACGCGGGCATCATCCAAGAAAAGCCGTTTCTGGACACTACCGAAACCGATTGGGACAACATGCTCAATGTCGATTTGAAGTCGGTTTTTTTGATGTGCAGAGCGGTGTTGCCCGGCATGGTTATGCGCGGAAGTGGTGTGGTGGTCAATATTGCATCAGACCTTGGTATCTTGGGGCGTGCGCAATTTGCACCTTACTGCGCCGCCAAGGCCGGTGTGATTGGGCTCACGCGTTCGCTGGCCCGCGAGTTTGCGCCTGCCATTCGCATCAATGCTATAGCGCCGGGGCCGGTAGACACCGCTATGGTGTCGCTCGCATCCATGAGCGCTGAAACCATTGAAATAGAGCTGGCCATTCCGCAGCACCGCTTTGCCCAGACCGAGGAAATTGCAGCCACCGCTTTGTTTCTGGCCAGTGATTTATCCAAGTTTTATTGCGGGCAAGTTCTGGGGCCTAACGGTGGATCGGTGATGCCGTGAGCACAACACAGAGCATGCGTGCGGTCTGGGTCTTGGTCATTGCCTCAATGGTATGGGGCTTAACTTGGTGGCCGCTCAAAAGCTTTGCTGCGCAGGGTTTGTCTGGGCCGTTGCTGGCGACGGTCACTTACGGCTTTGCGGGGCTACTGGGTTTACCTTTGATCATGGCGCAGCGCAAACATTGGCGCGGGCAGACCGGTCTGTTGGTGCTCATCGCACTGGTCGGTGGCTGGGGTAACACCGCATTTGTCAGCGCCATCGTGTTGGGTGATGTGGTGCGCGTAATGCTGCTGTTTTATCTGGCACCTGTGTGGTCGGTACTGGGCGGCCGCCTGTTTTTAGGCGAGCGTGTGTCGGGCCGGCGCGCATTGGCTGTAGTGCTGGCTTTGGCGGGCGCATTTTTGGTGGTAGGCGGCATGGCCGCTTTCGCCGCACCGCCGAGCGCAGCCGACGTATTGGCCGTCAGCGCTGGGCTGGGCTTTTCAGGCAACAATATTTTGGCACGCAAAGCCCAAGAGGTGCCCGCTGGGAGCAAGACAGCGGGGCTGCTGTTGGGCTGCGGTTTCACATCCTTGTTGATGTTTTTGCTGCTGCCTCTACTGTCCACTGGCCACGTAGCGAGCCGCACATTGCCCCACTTCACACCCGGCCTTTTAATGCTGCTGGCAGCTTTTTCTATCGTGTGGTTAAGCATGGTTACTTATGCATGGCAATGGAGCGTTACGCGCATGGAGGCTGGGCGCTCTGGCGTGATAACAATTACTGAACTGATAGTGGCGATCTTGTCCGCAACACTATTGGGCAGCGAAACCATGACGCTACTGGAATCTGTAGGTGCGGCACTCATCGGCATGGCCGCAGTGCTGGAGGCCACTGACACCAGCGGCAACGCAAGCCACGCTGCACATTTATCCACGAACTGAAAAACCCAAGGACACACCATGAGCACCATCTGGATGAACCAACTCTCGTGGGTTGACTACGAGGCACGCATCAAAACCGGGCAGCCTCCTATCTTTTTGCCCGTTGGCGCACTGGAGCAACATGGCCCCCATTTGCCTTTAGGGACTGACGGTTTGCTCAGCGCTGCAGTGGCCGCCGACACCGCCGCACTGGTGGGTGGGCTGGTAGCGCCCACGCTGTCGTATGGCTATAAATCGCAGCCCAAGTGCGGCGGTGGCCAGCACTTTTGCGGCACCACCAGCGTGGATGCAACCACACTGATTGGCTCAGTGCGTGATGCGTTGCGCGAGTTCGCGCGGCACGGCGCAACCAAGCTGGTTATCGTCAATGGGCACTATGAGAACCAGTGGTTTTTAATCGAAGGCATTGACCTGGGCCTGCGCGATCTGGGGCCCTCTGCCCAGCTTAAGGTCATGCGCCTAGAGTATTGGGATTTTTTAACCGAAGCCACACTTGCCAGTGTGTTTCCTAACGGCTTCCCCGGCTTTGCGCTGGAGCATGCAGCGGTGATTGAAACCTCGATGATGCTGCACTACCACCCCTCGCTGGTACGTACAGATTTGATTCCCGACGAACCGCCAGCCGACTTTCCGCCTTACGATGTGTACCCTACCAAAAAGAACTGGGTGCCACTCTCGGGTGTGCTCTCATCAGCCAAAGGCTCTAGCGTTGAGAAGGGCAAATTGATGGCCATCGAATTGGCGCAGCGCATGGCCACTGCAGTGAACGAAGCTTTCCAGTAACAGGGTACTTGCAGACATGCTGAACAACGCCAATACCGCCTTATTGATTATTGACATGCAGCGCGATTTCTTAGACCCCCGCGGCTATGCCGCCCAAGCGGGGCTTGACATTCACCGATTGCGCGAAACGATTGCGCCCATACAAGCCTTGCTGTCTGCAGCACGCGCCAGCAGCATGCGGGTCATCTTCACCCGCGAAGGACACCGCCCTGATTTGTCAGACTGCCCGCCCGCCAAACTGGCCCGCAGCCGCGCGGCAGGCGCTGAGATTGGCTCTGCAGGGCCCTTAGGCCGCTTGCTTGTGCGCGGTGAACACGGCCACGACATGGTCGATGAAATGCAGGTTGCGGCCACCGAGACAGTGATTGACAAGCCCGGCTACAGCGCCTTTCACCAAACCGACCTGGATCACATTCTGCGCGCTAGCGGTATCCACAGCTTGGTAGTTTGTGGCGTAACTACCGAGGTGTGCGTGCACAGCACGGTGCGGGCCGCAACCGACTTGGGCTACAGCTGCACCACCGTCAGCGATGCCTGCGCCGCCTCATCGCCAGCGCTGCAGCAGCCCGCGCTGGCGATGATGGCGGTAGAAGGCGGCATCTTTGGTACAGTGCGCTATAGCGTTTCACTGTTAGCACAGTGGCGTAAATAGTTTGGACACTCTATGACCCAAGTACGCAAACTCTGGCCCCTGCTGACCGCTACGCACCGGTATGACAAGTCCATATCGACCTACCAGCGCGGCCATGGCCAGCAGATAGAAGCGCCGATATTGGCCTATTTGCTAGAGACAGCCAACGGCCGCATTTTGTACGACGTAGGCTGCGACCATCGCAAAATTAACGACCCCGTCGCCCGCGCCCATTACTACAACCCAGAGGTGTTTGAGTTTGGCGCACCCGACATGCACGAGGAGCAGCGCATCCCACACCACCTTGCGCGGCTGGGGCTCACACCGGCTGACGTAGACATTATCTTCATTGGCCATTTGCATTTTGACCACGCTGGAGGCCTGAAAGACCTGCGCCGCTGCGGCTGTGGGGCAGAAATTCATGTGCAGCATGGCGAAATGCAAGCCGGTGCCAGTGGTGCAGATGCTGCCGTGTTTGCCGACGATTTAACCGACGATGCAGGCACGCCATTGCAGTTTAAGCTGCACTGTGGTGAATACAGCGTGCTGCCCGGCGTGCAAGCCATTGCCACCCCTGGCCACACCGTAGGCCATATGTCGCTGTGGATTGAGCTGCCCCAAGGCCGCCCTGTGCTACTGGCAGGCGATGCGGCCGATTTGCAAGAAAACCTGGACGATGAAATAGCCCCCGGCACCCTCTGGCAAGGCCGCGAGGACCAGGCTATTGACAGTATTCGCAAGCTCAAACGCATTGCGCACGAGACAAACGCTTGGCTATGGCCCAACCACGACATGGCTTTTTACCGTGGCCTAGCGCCTTTTGTGCAGGCCCAAACAGTGGCACCAGCCCGCAACCAAGACCCCAGCCCATAGCCCATAGCCCATAGCCCATAGCCCCTAGCCTTATCGCTCCATGCAGCCATCCAACACGCACCCCGACCCTTGGCACGCCAAGCCCATGCCCCAGTGCGCGCCTGTGCCGCCCAGCTACCATGGGGTATGGGTGCGCACTTTGCTAGAAACACCCCAGCTGTGTGACACCACCACCTTGGTACGCTGGATGCAGCTTGGCCGATGGCATGCCGACCTGCGCGTGCCCACCAGTGCCCGCGTAACCCACCCTGGTGTTCTGATGCCTTACAGCGCCGCAGACAGCACACTGCTAAAGACCGTGCAGCAGGGGTTTTGCGGTATCACGCAAGTAACCCGTAGCGAAGCAGGCGAGGTGTGCACTTGGCACCGTTTGGTAGATTACCAACCGCCAGCGCCAACACCCGATGCAGGGTGGATGGTGTTTGAAAACCCCGAGACAGTCATTGAAACCGGCATCCACGGCATTTACCGCGAAGTGTGGCAACGCCTGCCCCAGTCCACAGGCCGCATGCTTGCCTTGGCCGAACCTGCCCGAACCGACGGCCAAGCCAGCGCACGCCTGCTGCTAGCAGGGGACTACGCCATGCGGGTGCGGCCCGCTGCCCACGCTGCAGCCTTAAGCCAAGCAGACCCCAGTGTAGAGATCTCATTTGGTTTACTGCAGGCAAACCAGTGGCATGTGCAGCACTCTACGTGGCCTGCACTGGAAGGCCAGCATATGGGTTTGTCAATTCAACGCACCAGTGGTAGCGAAGCCTTGGTGCACATGGACAATGCCAGCGCGCTGTGGGAAATATTAGAGTGGAGCGAGGAACCTGGCGCTGTTTAAAGCCGTCAAATTGGTGTGCACCTGACCAGTCAACTACTACTAATTTAATAGCTGCTCATGCAGCATTTCCTTGGGCCACAAGGTTAAAACGCTTAGAAATGCCTATTGAACACTGAACGCTGCCCGCTGCCCGCGCAAGCTAACCCGGCATGCGGCGCAGCTCAGCCACCCGTTCGGCAATCGCGTCCAGGTCTAGGGCATCTTCGGCTTTAGTCAAATAGATTTCTAAATCCACTACGGCAGGCGCCAGATTGCCTAACTCGGCATTGGCCAGGCCCCGGTCGCGGTGGTCGCTCCAGGCATCGGGCAGCAGCACAATCAAACGGTCTAGCACGCCTATCAGGCGCGGCCAGTCTTCTTGGGTTTTGTGAATTTCTTTCAGGTTGCGCAGCATGCGGGCAATGATGTCGCGGGGTTGGGCGGGCTGCAGGTACAGGCCCAACGGTACATCAAAGTCATCCACCAAACCGCTGCGGCGTTTGTAGGGGTCTAGCCGCTCGCTCAGGTCGTCGCGGCTGAGGCTTTGGCCGTTCATCGGGTCCATCACCACTTGGCCTTTGGGCAGGTTAACTTTGACCATGAAGTGGCCAGGGAACGCCACGCCACGGGCGTTCAGCCCAATAGCTTGGGCCACCTCAATCCACAACACTGCCAGCGTAATAGGAATGCCTTTGCGGGTGCGCAGTACCGCGCTTAGGTAGCTGTTGTCGGGGTCGTAGTAGTTATTAACGTTACCTGCAAAGCTCAGGTCGCGGTAAAAAAACTGGTTGATCGCACGCAGGCGTTGCACTGCAGGCGCATCGTTGGGCAAGCGCCGCTTTAGCCGGGCCACCAGCTGGTCTACATCGCCCAGCACTTGCTGCACATCCAGCAGGGGGTATTCGTCTTGGGCAATAGAAGCGGCGGCCTCTAGCAGCGGAAACTGCTCGTCGCTGGCCACCAGAATAGAGAAATATTCTAGCGGCGTGGGGGTATCATAGGGAAGTTGCACGGCCATACTGTGGCACAAAAACGCGTTAAATTCAAGCGCAGGGATTTACGGCTTTAGCAACGCGCGCACCTTCAGGCCGGCAGCCCAGCAAGCTGCAAAATAAAGTGCGGCTCCTGCAATAATCACCAGCAGCAGCAGCCCCACCCGCTGGAAAATAGCACTTTGCAATGCCAACCAAGGCAGCATTGGCGTGCTGCCAGCCCACATTAAAAAAACCGCCAGCAGCGCACTGGCGGCCACTACTTGCAGCGCAAAGCGCCCCCAGCCAGGCTTGGGCACCAAGGTTTTGCTGCGCAACAAGCCCCACAGCAGGCAGGCTGCGTTAAGCAGTGCGCCCAAGCCAATCGACAGTGCCAAGGCCGCATGCTGCAGGTAGGGCACTAAAAAATAGTTCAAAATTTGCGTAAAAATCAGCACCCCTATGGCAATTTTTACGGGCGTTTTAATATCCTGTTTGGCGTAATACGCCGGGGCCAGCACCTTGATGGCAACCAAACCGATCAAGCCAAGGCCATAGCCCATCAGCGCCTGCGCTACCTGCGGTACGTCAGCCTCTTTGAACGCGCCGTAGTGGTACAGCACGGCCACCAGTGGCTGCGCAAAGGTCAGCAGCGCCACAGCGCTGGGCACCGCCAACAGCACCACCAAACGCAGGCCCCAGTCAATCATATCGGAGTATTTTTGACCATCGCTGGCAGCTTTGGCAGCGGCCAATTGCGGCATCAAAACTACGCCCAGTGCTACACCTAGCATAGCAGTAGGAAACTCCATCAAACGGTCGGCATAGGTGAGCCAACTGACCGAGCCGGTCGCCAAGTGCGAGGCAATTTGCGTGTTGATCAACAGCGATACTTGCGCCACGCTCACGCCCAGCAGGGCAGGCAGCATCAGGCGCAGAATGTTTTGCGTGCCGTCGTCGCGCCAGGCAGCCTTCACGTCCGACCAGCGCAGTGCAATGCGCGGCAGCATGCCTACGGCACGCAGTGCGGGGATTTGCACCGCCAACTGCAGCAGGCCACCGGCCATGACACCTACCGCCATGGCATACATTGGCTCAATCCCTTGGGTCTTGAACCAGGGAGCCAGCAGCCAAGCCGCAGCAATCATGCACAGGTTAAGCAGCACGGGCGTGGCAGCGGGCACGGCAAACTTCCTCCAGGTATTAAGCACACCCGCGGCCAACGCCACCAGCGACATGCATGCAATGTACGGAAACATCAGCCGCGTCATAAAGCTGGCCGCATCAAAGGCCTGCGGATTGCGCTGCAGCCCGCTGGCCATGGCATACACCAACAGCGGTGCAGCCGCAATGCCCACAATACTGGTAAGCACCAGCGCCCACGCCAGCACGGTGGCTACTTTGTTGACCAACAGGCCGGTTGCCTGAGCCCCATTTTTCTCTTTACTGGCCGCTAGCACAGGCACAAAAGCTTGGCTAAATGCACCCTCGGCAAACAGGCGGCGCAGCAGGTTGGGAATGCGAAAGGCCACATTAAATGCATCTGTCATGGCGCTGGCCCCAAACATGGCCGCCATCAGCAGTTCACGCACCAGGCCGGTGAGGCGTGATGCCAGTGTAAACAACGAGACGACGGAGGCAGATTTGATCAGGCTCATAAATGATGGGGGCAGGCTGGACAGCTAAGCTGGAAAGTGAGGCTTGAAAATTGTGCTTTAGTGTACTGGGCTTGGGCCTGCACACTTACCCAGGTAAATTTGCCAAGGCTAGCTTGCTGAGACAATACAGCCATGTTCAACGTCGTCCTCGTCCACCCCGAAATCCCGCCCAACACCGGCAACGTTATCCGCCTGTGCGCCAACACCGGCTGCGCTTTGCACTTGGTAGAGCCACTGGGCTTTAGCATGGAGGACCGCTACATGCGCCGCGCCGGGCTGGACTACCACGAGTACGCCAACGTAAAACGCCATGCTTCTTGGGAGGCTTTTTTGTCTGCCCAATCGCCCCTGCCCGAGCGCATGTTTGCCATGACCACCAAAGGCAGCCACAGCGCATTTGCGCAGGCTTTTGCAGCCGGTGACTGGCTGGTATTTGGCTCAGAAACCGCAGGCTTACCCGCAGTAGTGCGCGACACTTTCGCAGTCTCACAGCGGTTACGGCTGCCTATGATCGAAGGTCAGCGCAGTTTAAATTTGTCCAACTCGGTAGCCGTGGCGGTGTATGAGGCTTGGCGGCAGTGTGGGTTAAACCAAGGGCATTGAGTGCTATTGCATCCATACCAATTACACACTTACCTGTACATTTTTAAGACCATGTACACAAGGTGATCTTATGCGCGTAATCAGCTTTGTGCCCTACTGCTGGGAGCAGTACACCTATTGGCACGGCCAAGACCGCAAAACTTTACAGCGCATCAACCTATTGCTCGAGGCCGCCGCCCGCGACCCGTTTGAAGGTATCGGTAAACCCGAGCCGTTAGTGGGGAACCTGTCGGGCTATTGGCCACGCCGCATTGACGTAACTAACAGGCTGGTCTACCGGGCTACCGACGACGAATTGGTGGTGATTATAAAAAAGCCCGGAAGGTAATGAACCTTCGCGGGCTTGTTCGTGGGGAGGCCGCACTCACACTTACCCTTGAAACCCGCATGGATACTGGATTGTGTCTTTATGCTATCGTGATATGCCCCCAAATGTGCCCCCACGATCACCAAGGTACCCATGAAACTGACTGATGCCAAGCTGCGTAACCTGTCTACACCCGGCAAACACTTCGACGGCGCTGGCCTTTATTTGGAAATAACCACAGCGGGTGGCCGCTACTGGCGAATGAAGTACCGCCATGGCGGCAAAGAAAAGCGGCTAGCCTTGGGGGTGTACCCCGCCGTGGGCTTGCGCGATGCCCGCGACAAAGCCACCGATGCCAAGCGCCTAATGCAAGACGGGCAAGACCCCGGCGCTCTGCGCAAAGCTGAAAAAGTACGCGGCGCATTGGAAAGTGTCAACACCTTGGAAGCCGTCACCAATGCATGGCTATCCCACCAGACCGACCGCTGGGAAGCGCAAACCGAAGGTGCCATACGCGCATCACTGGTGGCCAACGTGTTCCCCGCGCTGGGTGATAGGGCGCTGGCCAGCATCAAGCCCAGCGAAGTGATGGCCTGCATTAAGGTGATCGAGGCACGCGGCGCGGGTGAGCTGGCCTCAAGGGTGTTGCAACGCATCAAGTCGATATACCGCTGGGCAGTGACCCACGAACGCATTGAAGTGAACCCCATGGTAGACCTAGTGCCCGGTGAAATACTCAAACCCCGCGAAGTAACCCACCGCCTTATGCTGCCCGAGGCTGAGATTGCCAATTTTTACCGCAAGCTAGACACCTATGATGGTGACCCCACCACCGTGCACGCGCTACGTTTGCTAATGTTAACCGTCACCCGCCCCGGCGAACTGCGTGGGGCACGCTGGGCAGAGTTTGACTTGGCAGCGGCGCTGTGGACTATTCCCGCAGAGCGCATGAAAATGCGCAGCGAACACAAAGTACCATTGCCCATGCAAGCGCTAGAAGTGCTGCGCAGTATTCAGCCGCTTACGGGCGATAGTGAGCTGGTGTTCCCTAGCCCCAGCTACCGCAGCAAGCCGCTCAGTGAAAACACCCTCAATAGCGCCATGGCACGCATGGGCTACAAAGGCATAGCCACCGCCCACGGCTTTAGGGCGCTGTTTAGCACCGTGGCCAATGAAAACGACAAAGACGCAGACGTGATCGAGCGGCAACTAGCCCACATAGAGCGCAACAAAGTACGCGCCGCCTACCACCGCAGCGCCTACACCGCAGAGCGTGCCAAGCTAATGCAGTGGTGGGCTGACTACCTAGACACCAAGCGAAAAGGCGCGGCTATCATCCCAATTGGCAAACGCAAAGCATGAAAGCCTTAGCCATTTTGCAGGCCGGAACTGCGAATTTGACCGTGGGCATGTGGGCAAAACCCAGCTTTCTAGCACTGGTGCGGGCTACAGCCCGGTTTAGCAGTGTGGGCAAAGTGAGGGCAGACTGTGGGCAGAGTGAGGGCAAAACTACAAAGAGTAGAGAAAAATCACTCACTCATAGTATTTACATCCCTTTTGCTCCCAGTCGCCACCCCAGCCCCGGCCACGCTGCCCGCCTGCTAGTTTGGAAAAATCGGCGCGAAGTAGTTGCCACGCCAGCGCTACCAACACCGCAAATCGTAGCGCACGTATACGCACTTACCTGTACAATACCAAGACCATGTATCACAGGTGACACTATGCGCGTAATCAGCTACACCGAAGCCCGCAATTCATTCAAAGCCGTCTTGGACGGCGTGAGTGACGACCAAGACATTACCATCATCAACCGCCGCGATGGCGCGGATGCGGTGGTAATGTCATTCGATTATTACCAAAGCGTGATGGAAACATTGCACTTGGTATCGTCGCCCGCTAACGCGGCTAAGCTGGCCACCGCTATTGCACAAGACAAAGCGGGCAAAGCCAAGTCACGCAAGCTGCTAGCTGCCTAACATAGCGGCCATCACGCAATGCGCATTATTAGCTTTGTGCCCGATGCCTGGGAGCAATACACCTACTGGCACGGCCAAGACCGCAAGACGCTAAAGCGTATCAATATCTTGATCGAAGCCGCCGCCCGTGACCCGTTTGACGGCATAGGCAAGCCCGAACCACTAGTGGGCAACCTGTCAGGCTATTGGTCACGCCGTATAGATGAAACTAACAGGCTGGTGTACCGGGCTACGGGCGATGAATTGGTGGTGGTGGGGTGTAGGTATCACTACGATGATTAAGCCCAAAAAAACCAACGCAACAAATAAGACCGTACAAGAGTGGTTGCCACCCATACCCACTAACGCAAAAGAAACACTACTTGCGAGGTTTGCAGATAAGCAGCGCATCTTTGCACGCTTTGAACCTGAATTAGCAAGACGCCTGGCGACCCACAGCGATATGGCTAAAGTTTGGAAAGTACTGGGTGACACGCCAGATGACGCAAATGCACTCTACGTGGATGTTAGGAATGCATTTGAAGCCGCGCATAAAGAGTTTCAAAGACCGCTTAGCACAGAAGAAAAAAAGGGCTTTGAAAGAGTAAACAAAGCTATCAATAGTTTGCAAGATGCCATCGAAAAATCTTCGTTGCCCAAAAACTTTAGAAGCGAAGGGTATCTTTTAACTTGTCCTAAAAGACTCGATAGACCCGATATAAACCTTGGACTGGGTTGGCACGATACAAGCAATCTTTCGGCTGGCTTTGGTTATTCAATTGATCTTTTAGGACTGCTAGAAATTTATTCTGATTTACTCAAACAGTATATGGCTGGGCTACCGCCTAGAGCAGTGACAAGACGCAGCGTCGACCCTTTAACAGCAGCTTTTGTGCGTCATTTGGTATTTCAATTGGTGCATAGCAGAGGCAAAGAGCATCATGGTCTAGTGGCTTATGTAGCAACTGCAGTGCTAAATTTAGACGCGAGTGAACCGCTAGACAAGGTGGGCGTTCAGGCCATATTAAAAGATCGACCGCCTGCTTTTTCACAACCTAAGGGAAAGAAAGAATCCCCTTAAGTATGCCCGCGTCTGATTGCGACGCTTTGAGAATCAAGGCTTGTTAACTTCTATGAAAGCAAGCCCACCATGTCGCATCCGAGCACGACTACCCCAAACAGCCAGCTTTTACGCCTACCTAGCGTAGAGGCAATCACGGGACTGAAGAAAAGTTCTATCTACGACCTCCAGTCAAAAGGTCAATTTCCAAAATCCATAAAACTCTCTCGAAGAGCGGTTTGCTGGGATTCAAATTCTGTAGCTGCATGGGTTCAGGAAAAAATAAAAACCAGTAAAGAGGCTTGATTGTGCAAACGGATGCACAGGTATTGCCCGTGTACCTTCGGGCGCTGCATGAATCCAACGCTTACGCAGCAAGCAAGCCGCGCCGGATTCCCCCGGCTGATTCACCTAACCGCCCCACGCTTGAATGGCTTTACAAGTATGCCGTTTGGGTACGTGGCAAACGACCTAGAGCCAAGCAGTTCACCTATGAGGGTGTGCGCTATGCCATTGTGTGGGCTAGTGGCCGCATGTGTGTGATGCACGTTCGCAGCGCTCGCATATTGGTGGGTGCACCGGGGATGCGTAATGACTAAAGCTATGCCTTCAAAACTACCCTACAACGGTGCCAAGCTGCAATGTGCTGCCATTCTCATACGTTTGGAAAAAAGCCCTGCGACAGAGGCGCAATTGCGCGTGGATTGTAATGCACCTGACCCCAGAGCGCGAATCCATCAACTGCGAAGAACGCACACGATTGACACGCTTGAGACGAACCAAGTGAACGCGGATGGCAGTGTGAATAGTGTGGGGCTTTACGTGTTACGAGTTAAAGATGATCGTCAATCCGAGTTACCACTCTAAGAACAATGAACCACACCATCACCCCCGAGCTAATCCGCGCCGCTCTTACGCACCTATCAGCTAACCTACCACGTGACGACTGGGCACGTTTAGGCATGGCCATCAAAAGCGAATACCCGGACGATACGGGCTTTGCCTTGTTTGACCAATGGAGTAGCACCGCTGACGGTTATAGCGCCGCGTCTGCCAAAGCCACTTGGAAAAGTATTAAGCCGGGCGGCGGTGTGACCATTGCCACGCTGCTACATGAAGCTCAGCAAAACGGTTTTGTTATGGGTGACAGTCTGTCACCCATTCCTGTGCGCAGCCCAGAGCAACTAAAACAGCAAGCCCAGCAACGCGCCGCCGCTGCCCAGCGTGACCGTGAGGCCACCGCTGCCCAACACGCGGCCACTGCATTGCAAGCTGTAGAGCGCTGGGACAAAGCCAGCGACAAACCACCGCAGGCTACAGCAGCCCCCTACCTAGCCCGCAAGGGCGTGCAGGGCTATGGCGTGCGCTATGAAGCCAACGGTGCTGTGTTGGTGCCATT
The DNA here is from genome assembly GCA_043778205.1 of Polaromonas sp. GTDB lineage: Bacteria > Pseudomonadota > Gammaproteobacteria > Burkholderiales > Burkholderiaceae_C > JAAFIP01. The sequence goes on from JAYWGO010000025.1 coordinate 25,407, forward strand.
GCGTGACGCGGCGGGCACGCTGTGGAACCTGCAAACCATATTGCCAGCCAAGCCAACAACTGGCAGCGACAAACTGTTTATGAAAGGTGGCCGCAAGTCTGGGCTGTGGCACATGCTGGGTGCAACTGCTGACAGCGCAGCCCCATCCAGGGTGTTGATTGCAGAGGGCTACGCCACCGCTGCCAGCTTGCACCAAGCCACAGGCTACCCAGTGGCCTGCGCTTTTGATGCTGGCAACCTTAAAGCCGTGGCCATCAACCTACGCGCTGCTTACCCAGCCGCTGCGCTGGTGCTGTGTGGTGATGATGACCGCGACACACAAGCTAGCACAGGCCGTAACGCTGGTAAAGAAAAAGCCACCGCCGCCGCGCAAGCTGTGAAGGGTGTGGCCGTGTTCCCCACTGGTTTGGTGGCTGGTGAAAGTGACTTTAACGATCTACACGCACGGACGGGGCTAGAGGCTGTGCGTGCGCAAGTGCAGGCCGCGATGGATGCATTCATTGCTGCGAAGCCTGATACAAATAAGGGGGTCAAATTGAACCCCTTAATCAGTGACGTACAAAGCGATGCGCCTGGCCATGATGGCGAACAGCCCAACGATAACGACCCCTTCCAAGTGCGAGACAACGGCGTGTGGTTTTGTGGCCGCGATAGCGATGGCAAACCCAAGCCGCCTATGCTGCTGTGTTCGCGCCTAGACGTGAGCGCAGGCACACGCGATTTTGAAGGTAACGGCTTTGGCTTTTTGTTGGAATTCAAAGACCCCTTAGGCCATGCCAAGCTGTGGCCAATGCCCGCCCGCATGTTGTCGGGTGATGGCAACGAATACCGCGCCGCGCTGCTAAGCATGGGGCTGCGCATTCAAACGGGCAGTGCAGCCAAGGCGCGACTGACTGAGTACATTCAAAGCCGCAAGCCACAGGCATGGGCACGCTGTACCGACCGCACAGGCTGGCACACCGCAGAGGGCGGGGCTAAGGTGTATGTGATGCCCAAGCAGACTATAGGCAGTGCAGAGGGTGAACGGGTGATTTACCAAAGCGATAGCGCCATGGAAAACACTTTTCGCAACGCTGGCACCCTAGACCTGTGGCGTAGCAAGGTGGCCGCGCTGTGCGTGGGCAATAGCCGCCTAGCCTTTAGCGTTAGTTGCGCCTTCGCGGGCGTGTTGCTGCGCTGGGTGGGTGGTGAATCTGGTGGTTTTCACTTTAGGGGTGACAGTAGCAGCGGTAAAACCACGGCGCTGCGTGTGGCCGCTTCGGTGTTTGGTGGTGCCAGCTACATGCAGCGCTGGCGTGCGACTGATAACGCCATAGAGAGCATTGCAGCCCAGCACTGCGATGCTTTGCTGGTGCTAGACGAACTGGCGCAAATTGACCCCAAGCAGGCCGGGGAAGTAGCCTACATGCTGGGCAATGGCCAGAGCAAAGCACGGGCAGCACGCACCGCGCTGCCCAAGCCCCGGCTAAGTTGGACATTGCTATTTTTAAGCGCTGGTGAAATTGGCCTAGCCCAGCACATGGCAGAGGGTGGCAAGCGGGCTAAAGCAGGGCAGGAACTGCGCATGTGCGACATACCAGCGGATGCAGGCGCAAACCTAGGTGCCTTTGAAAATCTGCACGGGGTAGACGGCGGCGCGGCGTTTAGCGATGTAGCCACGCGGACAGCAGCTAGGCACTATGGCAGCGCAGGCGTGGCGTTTATTCAGCATGTGATCGACACGCAAGACGGCATAGCCCAACGCACCAAACAGGCCATAGATGCGATTGCTACTGCTTGGATACCTACAGGCAGTAGTGGGCAGGTGCACCGCGTAGGCAGGCGCTTTGCTTTGGTAGCAGCGGCGGGCGAACTGGCTACTATGGCCGGGCTAACGGGCTGGCCAGAGGGTGAAGCAACACGGGCAGCTAGATCGTGCTTTGATGCATGGCTAGCCTCACGCGGTGGCAATGGCAACGCAGAGGAATACAGTATGTTGGCACAGGTGCGCATGTTCATACAAGCCCACGGGGCGGGCCGCTTTACTTGGTGGCATAGAGCGGGTGACGACCACGCGCCTAACACGCTGTCACGGTTGGGTTACCGCCGTATGGTCACCTTAGAGGGCAAGCCGATTAAAGCCAATGCAGACCACCAGCGCGAGTACGGCGAAAAGATCAACGATGCAGACGCAGAGCAAACCAGCGTGGAGTATTTTGTATTCCCCGAGGTGTTCGATAAAGAGCTGTGCCAAGGCTTTGACCCCGTGGCCGTGAAGCGCCTGCTACGCGACAAAGGCCACCTAGAGCCTGCAACAGATGGCCGCTTCAATAGGCGTGAGCGTTTACCTGGCATGGGCAATACGATGGTGATTAAGCTCAAAGCCAGTATCCTAGATGTGACTGAGTAAGCCCCAAGGGTAGGCAGTGCGGCGGCGGTGGCCGCGTGCGTGGGGTTTGTTTTCGCGCTGCTTTTTTCCAATAAAGGACGTGTGCAAACGACTGCACAGCCCACCTCATATCCTTAGTGGACTGTAATGGACGCAGTTGCCCACACTGCCCACAGTCGTTTTGGGTTTGCCCACACTTGCACTGTGGGCTGGGAACCCGCATGGATAAAGGGCTGTAGCCCGATTTGGCATTTGCCCACAGTGCCCACACTTCTTAAACACCCTAACCCGAGTTGGTGGGCTGTGTAAGCAGACAAATTGCAAGGTACTTCCTAGCGTCTTGGCACACACGGGTAATTCGAACCCCGCTAAAAGAGTGCTCACCTATAGGCCGCTTGGGTAGTCGGGCAGTCACCCGATACAGGGTAGGGGGCATGAAAAGTCTAGCGCTTCAAGCCCGGAAACTGATCGTTTAGTGTGATTTTTGCGTGCGAGAGTTTCGGGGGGAGGGGGTATGTCAGCGCCGATTGAATATTGAACCACCCTGCCGATCCAATATTGAGCCAGGGCGGGTTGCTTGATTTTGAATCAGCAACTGTGGATAAGTGTACTCAAT
>JAYWGO010000026.1:0-7947 GCA_043778205.1 Polaromonas sp.
TACGACGCGCCTTTTTCCAGATTTTCATCAAGGCCACACTCAATCGACGCTTTGCCGGTTTGGTTTGGGGGCATTTGATGCAAAGAGGGCCACGGTTTCGATTGCCGCTACAAACGTAGGCCTGGGTGTTCCCGGTCTTTAGGTAGCGCACTGCCGGTTACCGTCACATGCCTCTGCCCCGCGTGCCTTCAACTACCAAATTTGCCAGGGAGAAGCGATGGGAGCGGGTTTGTGCAAACTGGAGCGAAGGCGCGTCGTACTTCCAAACGGGCAAATACTTACTTGGCCTGCGCGTGATTCGCGGAAGTTTGCACAAACCTGTCCCGTCGCCCGACCAAGGTTATCAGGGCACATAAGCATTGCCAAGGGCTGTTCAAAAACAGCAGACAACTACACAAGCAACCGAAGGCACACAAGCATTGCTACGGGCTGTTAAAAAGCCGCGCTAAAGACTAAACAAACACTTACCCAGAAATATAACTCTGCAGCTGCGTAATCGTGTGCTCATGGTCGGCAATGATGTCGTCCATGATGTCGCGGATCGAGATCAGCCCTAGCACTTTGTTGCCGTCCATCACTGGCAAATGGCGAATTTTCTTGGTGCTCATCAGCGCCATGCACACACGGGTGCCGGCAGTGGGCGGTACCGAGATTACCTCACGGGTCATGATCTCGGCAATCGTAATTTCGCGGGAATTTTTGCCTTGCAGCGCTACTTTGCGGGTGTAGTCGCGCTCTGAAAATATGCCTACCAACTGGTCTTTTTCCATAACCAAAATGGCGCCTATGCCATAGCTGGCCAAGAGCTTGAGCCCGTCAAACACCGTAACGTCGGGCGCAACCTGAAATAACTGGGTATCACGCTTTTTCAGCAGTTCAGTGATGGGCTTCATAAGACCTCCGTTGGCGTTGGTAAAGCGGCTTGGCACTCGAAGCATAACTTGCGACTGGCTAATATGCAACACAGGCCTGCCTGTGTTGCGCCACTTCAGATTAAGATGTAAGTATGCAACTTCCATCCCGGTTTTGGGCGGACCTGACCAGCCGCCATTTTGCGCAACTTGCTGCCAGCTCCAGCATAGACCAAGCGGTGGCCGTGCTGCCTGTGGCGGCTACCGAACAGCACGGCCCGCACCTGCCTGTCAGTGTAGACACTACTTTGGTCAACGGTGTCGTTGAAGCGTCGCTGGCGCACTTGCCCGCTGGCCTGCCGGTGCTGTTTATGCCCACGCAGCAGGTGGGCAAAAGCAATGAGCACATTCGCTTCCCAGGCACGCTGACTTTGAGCGCGCAAACCTTGATCAGTGTATGGATGGAGCTGGGTGCGTGCGTAGCGCGCGCGGGCTTTAAAAAGCTGGTGCTGCTTAACAGCCACGGCGGCCAGGTCAGCGTGATGGACATTGTGGCGCGCGACCTGCGCACTGCGCACGATTTGATTGTCTACAGCACCAACTGGTACACCCTGCCGCTGGGCGATGAGGTGATGGGACTGTTCCCGCCCGAGGAGCACCGCTTTGGTATTCACGCCGGTGACATGGAAACCAGCATGATGCTGGCACTGCGGGAAAAGTATGTGGACATGACCCAGGCGCAGTACTTTCGCAGCACGGCGCAGCAGCGCTCTGCCGACTACCCTATTTTGGGCAACGGCACTGCGGCCAAGCTGGGCTGGCAGGTACAAGACTACAACGCCATGGGCGCGGCAGGCAATGCGCAAGCGGCCACGGCGGCCAAGGGCCACGCTATTATTGATGCAGCAGGTTTGCAACTGGCAAAGTTCTTGCAGGAAGTGAGCCGCTTGCCTTTAAGTACCTTGAACCCCACGCCGCACATTGCCCCCTAACCATTGCCAACTAAACAGACCATGCGCACCCTTTTGGCCCTGCAAGGCGTAGGCAAACAATACGACAATGGAACCGTGGCGTTGCAAGCCGTGGACTTGGCGGTGGGCGAGCACCAGTTTGTCAGCCTGCTGGGGCCTTCGGGTTGCGGCAAAAGCACCGCGCTCAAAATGATCGCGGGCTTGTCACCCGTAACCAGCGGGCAAATTGTCTGGCCCAGCGCCACTGGCGAAAATCTTGCCCACAGCCAAACTAAAGACCACGCCAAAGACATCAGCTTTGTTTTTCAAGAGCCCACCCTCATGCCCTGGGCCAAGGTGTTTGAAAATGTATGGCTGCCGCTGCGCTTAAAAGGCATCTCCCGCAGTGCCGCGCAGGCGCAGGTGAGCGAGGCGCTAGACAAAGTTGGCCTGGCACAGTTTGCCCATGTGTACCCGCGTGAGCTGAGCGGCGGCATGAAGATGCGCGTGTCGATTGCCCGCGCCATGGTCACTGCGCCGCGTCTGCTGCTGATGGACGAGCCCTTTGCCGCGCTGGACGAGATGACCCGCTTTAAGCTGAACAACGACACCCTGGCCCTGTGGCAGGCCCAGCAGTTCACCACCATTTTTGTCACCCACAGCGTGTTTGAAAGCGTCTACCTGAGCAACCGCATCATAGTGATGGGCGCACGCCCTGGCCGCGTGGTGGCCGACATTGCCATTGACGAGCCCTACCCCCGCAGCGACGCATTTCGCACCACGCCGCGCTACGCGCAGTGGTGCGTGCAGGTCTCGCAGGCGCTGCAAAATGCTGGAGAACACCATGGCTAGCCACCTGCCAAATACTACAAATTCAATAGCTACTCGTGCGCCAATTTACGGGTCTGCAGCCTATTTAATACCCAGAATGCTGCCTTTTGTGGTGTTTTTCATGGCCCTGGGTGCCTGGGAGGCCGTGGTGCGCATTAACCAGATTCCGCACTACATACTGCCTGCGCCCACCTTGGTGCTGCAAACCTTGTGGGACAACCTGGGTTCGCTGATGGGCAGCTGGGTCTTCACCATGAAGATTACCTTTGGCGCGCTCATTTTGGCAGTGGTGGGCGGTGTGGCGCTGGCCATGCTGTTTGCTTTGAACAAATGGGTGGAGCTGTGCTTGTTCCCGTTTGCCATCGTGCTGCAGGTCACGCCGATTGTGGCCATAGCCCCGCTGATTTTGATTTTTATCGACAGCACCACCGCTGCGCTGCTGCTGTGCGCGTGGATTGTGGCTTTCTTTCCTATTTTGTCCAACACCGTGGTGGGCCTGCGCAGCGCCGACCACAACCTGCGAGACCTGTTTGCTTTGTACCGCGCCAGCCCCTGGCAAACCCTGCGGCACTTGCTGGCCCCATCGGCCATGCCGTACTTTATTGCGGGCCTCAAAATAGCCGGTGGTTTGAGCTTGATAGGGGCAGTGGTGGCCGAATTTACCGCAGGCGCAGCGGGCAAAGAAACCGGCTTGGCATCGCGTATTTTGGAGGCCAGCTTTCGCACCGAAATACCCAAAATGTTCGCCGCGCTGGTGCTGGTGTCGCTCACCGGCATCATGATTTACCTGGTGTTTAACCTGGTCTCCAAGCTGGTGCTGGGCTCCTGGCACGAGAGCGAAGTCAAGAGCAGCCGGTAAATGTGGCTGCGTAACGTCCTTATTCCGCACTGCGTGCGCGGGTTTGCATCGGATGCCAGCTTGTTTGATGTTTGTATAGAAAAAGAGCATGTCGCCCAAGTAAATGCTGCACAAGCTGCTATTAATACCGTAGCAAGTGGCATTTTGCTGCCGGCTTTGGCCGATGTGCATGTGCACATTGACAAAACCTTTGTGGTGCACGAAGTGGGCGCGGCTGACGGTGATTTGTTCAAAGCCATCACGCGCATGGGCGAACACCGGGCGCGCTGGTCGGCTGACAGCATTCGCACGCGCATGGAGCAGGCGCTGGGTCTGGCCTATGCCAGTGGCACCCGCGCCATGCGCACCCACCTGGACTGGGTGGTGCCTGGCAAGCCCGTGTCGCTGGGGGTGTTTGAGGCGTTGCAAAAGGAATGGCGTGGGCGCATTGCACTGCAGTGCGTGTCGCTGACCCCGCTGGACTTTTTTGACGACGCTTTTGCAGGCGAAGAATTGGCGCTTGAGGTTGCCTGTGTTAATTTAGCGGGCCAAACCGGCCAGCCCAGCCTGGGCGAAGCGGCTTTGCTGGGCGCTTTTGTGTACCGTAACAGCCGTATTTACGACAAACTGCAGCGCGTGTTTGACTTGGCCATCAAAAACAACCTGCAGCTGGACTTTCACGTAGACGAGGGCCTGGACGCTGATGCCTGCGGCCTGCGGGCGATTGCCGAGCTGACAGTTAAAAATAACTACCAAGGCAAAGTCACCTGCGGCCACGCCTGCTCACTGAGCATGCAGCCGTTGCCCCAGGCCCTGCACACACTGGCACTGTGCGCCAAAGCCGGCATACACCTGGTGGCCTTGCCCACCACCAACCTGTACTTGCAAGGCGCTTGGGACACAACCCCTGTAGAACGTGGCATTACAAGGCTAAAAGAGGCTATGGCCCAAGGAAATGCTGCATGTATAGCTACAGATAACGTAGCAGACAGTTTTTACCCCTATGGCAGCTACGACCTGCTGCAAAGCTTTGCATTGGGCGTACAAGCCGCCCATTTAAGCCCCGCGATTGACAGCCTTGGCACCGTTACCACCGCGCCCGCGCGCGCCATGGGCCTGCCCTGGGATGGGGCCATTGCGGTGGGTTGCCCTGCAGACTTGGTGCTGCTGGCTGCGCGCAACACCTTTGAACTGATCACCCCTGGCGGGCTGCGCCGCACGGTCATCAGAAAAGGCGAGGTGGTAGCGCAAGAGCCGTAGCTCTTTTGCTCCCACCTCGCCTTCAAGGTTTAGTTTTGCTGCCGCAGTCAGTACGGCCGCAGCCTAAGCAGTTGTGGCTTAGTAAGCATCACTGTGTGCACTAGGGCCATGCGCTACGAACGCGGTGCCATTTTTATTGGCAATGACGGCCTCTTCGCGCACTTGCGCACGGCTGAGTGTGCTTACTGCAGAGTCTGTCCGGGCAATAGCAACCTCATAGTCTTCGGTGCCTTGCTTGACAGTCATGGTGCCCGCTTTGATGGCGGCTACAGCTTCGGACTGTACCTGTGCACGCGACAGCGTGCTAACAAAAGGTGTAGCGTTCTTGCTGGCGTAAACCGCTTCGCCTTCAAACTTGGGGTTCGATGCCTCAGTAAAGCTGCCAGCAAACGCTACGCTAGCGCCCATAGAAGCCAATGCCAAAACTGCTGCGGTTAATAATTTCGTTGTCATGATAATTTCCTTAAATAAAAAACACCTTTAAGGGCACTACGCCCGTTCAGAGACAAGCTCTGAATTCGGTGAGTCGTTGGTTGCTTAGCGGCTCGTCGATGGGTCTAACTTTAGGGTATACCCTTGACAATTCAAACCCCTTTGCCCACAATACACCATTGCTAAAAATGAAATAAACAACTAATTCTGCTTAGTTTAGTTGCGTAATAAGATGTATATCTAACCAAAGCAAGGGAACTAATATGGACAGGCTTCTATCGATGCGCACCTTTCAAAAGGTAATTGACGAAGGCGGCTTTGCAGCCGCCGCGCGGGTGCTAGACATGTCGCCCGCTGGCGTAACCCGCTTGGTGACCGACCTGGAAGAGCACCTGGGCACCCGGCTGATGCAGCGCACCACCCGCAAGCTGCTGCTGACCGAGGCGGGCGAGGCCTATTTGCTGCGGGTACGCGGCATTTTGAGCGAGGTAGACGATGCCGAGTCCGCCGCCCTGCAACATGCCAGCGAGCTACAGGGGGTGCTGCGTGTGCTGTCGATGCCTTTGTTTGCCACCCATTTTTTGGCCAGCCAGCTGGGCAAATGGGTCAGCCTCTACCCCAAACTCATGATCGACCTGCACGTTGACCCGTTTCCGATTGCACGCGTAGAAGAGTTTGACGTGACCTTTGTGACGCTGAGTGAAGGCGCAGATGCCAACTTTGTAGCGCGCAAAATTGCCAGTGCCCAATGGATTGTGTGCGCCAGCCCCAGCTACCTGCAACGGCACGGCACCCCCTTGCAGCCAGCCGATTTGGCTAAACACCACTACCTGCGTTTTCCGTGGCCAGCCACTTCGGGCCGCATATCGCGCGGCTTGCGCTTGAGCCGGCTGGATGCCAGCCAAAATCATGTGGAGATCGCCATGCCGGTGGTGTTGCAATCCACCAGCTACGAAGTGCTGTTCAGCGCGGCGCTAGGCGGTGCTGGCATAGCTGTACTGCCGCGCTTTCCAGCAGAAAACTATTTGCAGTCGGGTGCCTTGGTACACCTGCTGCCCGACTGGATTTTTGGCAACTTTAACTTGTACGCCGCACTGCCTACGCGCAAGCTCATACCCGCCCGCACCAAGGCATTTTTAGATTTTGCGACGAACATGGTTTTTCAACCCATTGCAGTGCCGCCCCAAGCCAGCTGCGCGCCTGCCTAACCCCTACCCAGGTAGGGGCCCAAAGCCGGTGGTAAATTACGGCGCATGACCCACACAGACATTTGGCAACATTTTCAAGCCGACATTGCCGGCATCGCCACCACACGCGACGCTGCTACGCTGGCCGCCCAGTCGAAAGACTATTACTGGTACAGCCCCGTGCTAACCGCGCAGCTGGACGGCAAAGTGGGCGACATTGTGGTGCGGCCCACCACGCAAGCAGAGGTCATTCGGGTGGCCGCTGCCTGTGCTAAACACCGTTTAAACATCACCGTGCGCGGCGGCGGCACCGGCAACTACGGGCAGTGCGTGCCGCTAGAAGGCGGCGTGATTTTAGACATTACCGGGCTTAACCGTGTGATTAACATTGCGCCAGGCAAAGTCACCTGCGAAGCCGGTATTTTGATTGCCGACCTGGAGCAGGCCGTGCGGGCCAGCACCGTGGTGGCAGGCGGGCAAGAAATCCTCATGTACCCCAGCACGCGCGACATTGCCACCATCGGCGGCTTTATTGCCGGCGGCTACGCAGGCGCGGGCAGCGTGCGCAATGGTATTTTGAAAGACGCAGGCAACGTGACCATGATCCGCGTGGTGACGCTGGAAGAAAGCCCGCGCGTGATTGAACTGCACGGTGCCGACATCCAAAAAGTGCACCATGCCTACGGCACCAACGGCATCATCACCGCGCTCACGTTGACCCTAAAACCCGCTGTAGATTGGGTGCACCACATTGCATTGTTTGACAGCTACAGCGCCGCACTGCGCTTTGGCTGCGAGGCAACAGAAGCCATTGGCAATACGATCGACGCCTTTCTTATCACTGCCGTAGAGCGGCGCATTGCGCCCTACTACGAAAGCACCTTTGGCAGCCGCTTTCCTGCTAATAAAGATGCCGTGTTCTCAATGGTGCATCCGCAGGCGCTGTCCCATTGGCGCGCGCTGGTAACAAAGCACAGCGGCGCAGAATCCATGGCCTTCACTGAAAGCGAGCTGAAAAAACAAAATCTCCACCCCGCCTTTGAATGCGCCTACAACCACACCACTTTGATGGCGCTGAGAGTAGACAAAAGTTGGACCAACCTGCAAACCGTAGCGCCGTGGACTGCGGGCACAGGCATAGACATTGCGTTGGTAGAACAGCAAATGGAGCGCTGGGGCGACGAAGTGCTAATGCACCACGAGTTTGGCCGCCAGTACGGCGGCTGCGTAGCCTTTGGCCTGCCGCTGGTAGCCTACCTAGACAAAGACCGCCTGTACGAGATCATGGCCGAATTTGAAGCCGATGGCTGCATGGTGTTTGACAACCACGTCTACACCATCGAAGACGGCGGCATGAAAGAAATTGACCACGCGCAGATCGACTTTAAAAAGATAGCCGATCCGCATGGGCTGATGAACCCGGGGAAGACGCGGGGATGGTTGGCGGGGTATGCGAAGGCTTAACTATTTAAATTGGGCTGATATTCGTGTACCAAGGCGATATCAGTAGTGTCCCAACGTTTTTCAGAGGAGAGAGAGCTGTTTAGGCTCCAAATTCCGATTGAAATTAGCTGGGGTCGCTGTAAGTAGTTGATTTA
>JAYWGO010000027.1:0-7916 GCA_043778205.1 Polaromonas sp.
GACTTTCTTGGCAAATTTGCAGGCGACTGGCTTGGAAGCAATTATTATCAATTTAATAGCTACCCGTGCAGCATTTCCTTGGGCGATAGGCCTAAAACGTATTAAATTGCACCATACCAACAGGCACGCTGCACTGCAGCCAGCTTGGTGTCTACCTGCAGTTTGCGCATGGCGTTGGCCAAATGGTAGGTGACGGTGCGTTCGCTGCAGTCCAGGCTAACAGCGCTGTCGGCAGCGGTTTGGCCATCAAAAGCCAAAGCCAGGCATTCTTTCTCGCGGCGGCTTAAAGGGCAGGTTACGTCGGCTATGGCGCGTTTGATTTTGGGCCAAATATTCATGGCCGACCACACCAGTGCCGCTGCCTCAGCCCGGTTGTGCATGGCCTGCGGCGTGAACATAAAGCATTCAAACGCGCGTTCGCGTGGCAATGCAAACTCCACCCGCACCATGCTTTGCAAACCATGGCCTAGCGCCAGCAAGCGCCAACGGCCCAAGTCGCCGTAAGCCCCGTGCGAGATGGTTTGCCAGGCCACCATGGGCGAATCGCTGGCGCGCCACTCGTAGCCAAAGTCTTCGCTCTCGGCCAGCGCATTGGCCACGTCTTGCAGGCGCGGCGGGTACACCGCATGCACACAACGCTGCTGCGGCGTACCGGTAACCGCTGGGCCAAGCACCACCAATGCGTCTACCGAATAGGGTTTGAGCGCACTAAGCCAATCCACCATCAGACCGTCCAGAGTTAAATTGTCAAAATTAGCGGGCGATTGCATGGGCTCATACTTTTACTAAAAAACCACCGCACAATAGACACAAGAAATTGCAGACATGTCTTTGTAGTGCTTCGGAGTTACGTTTGAAAAAATTAAACAGTCGATTGTTATTTTTGCGGCAACCGATATTACTGCGCTTACGCGCAATATTTTGGGATCCAGAAATAGAGACAGTACTACATCCAACACCCTCGCGGCTGAAATGGTTGGGAATTTTCACACTGCTAGGGCATCCCCTGTTTTGGTATATATGGTCCACACTTTCTCCTCAAGCCTATGAAAGTCTAGGGCTACGCATTGGATTAGCAGTGTTGGGGTTGGGATTTTTGTACACAAATAAGAACTATGGCGTTCTGAGCAAATGGTCGCTTCGTTATTTCACCGCATTTTGCTGGATTCAACTGCCCGTTTTTTTCACCTGGATGTATTGGCAAAACAACGGTAATGCAGTGTGGCTGGCCACATTAGTCACGATTGTTTTGCTGTACTTGCATTTGACAGACTGGCGTATTGCAACGCTGGGACTGATTACAGGAGTGTCTGGCACTACTGGGCTGGCCTACTGGCAATTAGACGGCACATTGTCACTTCCAATAGCAAACGCTGTGGTCATTATTTTTGCTTTTTTAGTTGGCCTGGCGCTGGCAGCCTCTAGCGCCAACGCGCGCCAAGAGCGGCTGCGCCAGTCGCTGGTACTGATAGGCATCATGGCACATGAGCTGAGAACCCCATTGGCTACCGCCTCGCTCATAGGGCAAGCTATTGTGGCTGAAACCACCAACCACGATGAAAAGTCCAGAACGCAGGGCCTAAACAAACTGGCCAAACGGCTGGAAGCCTTAACGCTGACCATCAACCACCATATTGACCTGCAAATGATGAACGCACGTTTTATGCAGCTGCCTCACACAAAGCAGCTGGTGTCGGCCACAGGCTTGGTCAACAAAGTGGTTACGCAGTACCCGTTCAGCTCCAAAAAAGAAGAAAACTGCATAGAGGTGGTGGTGCACCAAGACTTTATGTTTTTTGGCTCTGAAAGGCAGTTTATTCAAGTGCTGAACAATTTGCTTAAAAATGCGCTGTACTCACTGAAGGCGGCGCAGTCGCGGTTTACAGTGGGCGACTTGCGCATTGAGCTTGGGGTGAATGCTGGCTTAGGCCGCTTCTCGGTGGCGGACAAGGGCATGGGCATTGGCCAAGAGCATTTGGCCCGTGTTTTTGAGCCCTTCTTTTCCACCAACCAAGACACTGGCCATGGCCTGGGGCTGGCGTATTGCAAACAAGTGGTGCAAAAATCAGGCGGCGTTATCGGCGTAAGATCTGAATTTGCCAAGGGCACTTTTTTTACTATCGACTTACCTGTGCAACCTCTTACCACTCGCGGCTCCTCACACCATGCGCTTTCCTCTTTACCATCGCCCTGATTCACTGGTCTTTTTAGACGACGACGCGGGCTATCTAGAAACCCTAGCCCTGGTAATGCCGCGCGACTGGGGCGTGCGCCTGTTTACCCATGCCGACGATTGCCTGCAGCACCTAGATGCGCAGCATACGCTGTGGGAAGCTGACGTTTGGCAGCACCAGCAGATACTTACCCAGTGGCGGGGTGGCAGGTTTTTAATTCCACAAATTTTAAACTACTGGAACACGGCAAACTACCGCTACGGCCTAACCCAAACGTGCGTGGTTGACTACGCTATGCCCGCCATGACTGGCCTAGAGTTTTTAGAAAAACTGCCCGCATGGCCTGCCAACCGTGTGCTGCTAACAGGCAGAGCGGATGAATTGATCGCCGTAGGTGCCTTTAACAACGGCTTGATTGGCCAGTATGTGCCCAAACAGCATGGCAATATTGGCAAGCACCTGATCGAGGTGCTGCGCACACAGCACAGCAAGCCCATGCAACTGCACGACGCTGTCTGGCGCGGTGCGCTAAAACCCGAGCAGTACGCCATGCTGCAGTCCCGCGATGTGCAAAGCCACCTGCGTGGGTTTTTGCAAGAAAAGCACTGGCTAGAGTACGTGGTGGTGCCTGCGCCCTTTGGCATTTTGGCGCTGGACAAATACGCCAAGGCCTACTGGCTGCAGCTAGAGCTTAAAACGGACCTGCACAGCGCAGCAGACTTGGCAGAGTCCACCGAGCATGGCAGTTTGGTTGTTAACAGCGTTCGCAATGGCACCCACTTTGTGAATGATGAACTGCTGATGTCTCTGGGCAGTGACGAAGCGCCCACAACACTGCCCACCTTTGCGCTGGACTCCAGCGGCAATTTGCTGGGGGCCGTTTTTGTGGTGCCCTCCAGCCTGACCTACGGCGTAAGCTACCGCGACTATTTTGCCTCGCTACCGCCCAGAACTATTGCCTAAAGCAGGTGGTAGCGAAGCGGTGTTGTCCAGCACGGTGCAGGCAGGCTACGCCTCGCACAACTGCTGCACTGCATGCCGTTTGGCTATCGGCCATTGCTGAGGATTGACCATCGGGGCAATCTCAAACGCCACTTGTTCTACGTGGTCAATTTCAGCGTCGGTCATGGCACTGGTTAATGTCAGGCGCACCATAGCGCGATTGCGGCTGGTGGCGGGTGCGCAAAACACTGCACCAAAAACACCGCGCTCTTCTAGCATGTCGCGCAGTACCAGGGTGGCAGGCTCGCCGCCCGCCTCTAGTGCAATAATTTGCTCAGTGCCTTGGTGTACTGGGTAACCCATTTCCATCAAATTAGTTCGCAAACGGCGTGAAATTTCGGCCAGCCGCGCGCGCTGTGCATCGCTGTTTTTAATGACTTCTAAAGTAGCCTCCAAGCTGACAATTTCGTGCGGCAAAAGGCAAGAGCTGAACGTGTTGGGAAAACTGGCCGTCAGCATGTAGTTGCGCATAGAGGGTGGCAAAGTAAAGTAGCCTGCGCGGCCTGCAAATGCCTTGGCCAAACTGGCCGAAATAAAGTGCACACGGTCAGACAAGCCTAGCTCTACGCACAGCCCTGCCCCTTGCGGCCCATGGGTGCCCAACGAGTGGGACTCGTCCACCAAAATCATGCTGCCATGCTTTTCGGTCACATCCACCATGTCTACCAACGGGCACATTGAGCCTGTGGTGCTGTAGACCGAATCTACCGCCACCAAGCCAGGGCCATGGCGTGCCATCATGCGCCCTAGGTGGGCTGCGTCGTTGTGGCGGAATGCGTAGGCGGGTGCCTTGGCCGCACGGGCACCTTCCCACATGGACATGTGCGCCATGGTATCGAGGTAAATAGGCGTTTTTTCGTCTGCAATGGCTTGCATCAAGCCCAGGTTGGCGGCGTAGCCTGACTGGCAAATAAGTCCATCGTCTTTGCCTAGCCACTGTGCTAAACCGCGCTCTAGGTTACGCACTGGGTGCTGCCCCAGTAAAAACGCACTGGACTGGATAACGAAATTCGTATCCTGCTTAAGCGCGTCTGTTTGCGCCCGAACAATGTCGGGGTGCCCAGCCAGGCTTAAATAGTCGTTGCCGTTAAGCCGCACTGCATTAGGGCCAGGCTCGCGGCCATGCACCAGGGAACGGCCGCTCCATTGGTTGTTCCAGCGGTCGGTAAATTCAGACTGAATTCTTTGCGTAAGCCGGTTGGGCATTACAGGGTCTGCACGGCGAATGGTGGGGGCGCATAGTTGGTTTTTTTCAATGGTTTGCATAGATGCCTCGTGGTTAAAGAGACCCATTGAAGAGAAAAGCAAACCCTTACGCTTTAGACACCCTGTTAAATTTGACGGGATTTGTTACAAATAAGTCACTTTTAGGCTTATTTTTCGCGCTAAAAGTCACACTCCAGGCCCAAATATATAAATTGTGTAACCTAAAACTAGCGCGCGCTGCACAGCTGCAGCGCCGCCAAAGCCATAATTTTGGCGCTGTCGACCAGCTCTTGAATGCCCACATATTCGTCGGGCTGGTGCGCCAGGTCCAAGATGCCGGGGCCGTAGGCAATCACATCTTTCAGGTGGCCGGTGCGCACAATGTGTTTTTGGTCGTAGGTGCCGGGGCTGGAGATGTAGCTGGGCTCGCGGCCTAGCACGCGGGCTATGGCGCGGGCGGTGGCATGCACTACCGGTGCGTCTTGCGGCGTGGCGGTGGGCACAAAGCTCATAATTTCTTTGATCTTGAAGTCAAAGCCCGGCCGCGTGCGCTGCAGCTCTTGCAGCATGTCCAGTATTTCGCGCTTTACGTCGTCTAAATTTTCTTCTGCAATAAAGCGGCGGTCTAGCACGGCGCGGCAGCTGTGCGCCACGGTGGGCGCGGGCAGGTCTGCCGTGGGCCAGCCGCTTGCATCCACAGCGTAGCGCTGCTCCACCTGGCCGCCGTGCACGCTGTTTATGTTGAGCGTACTCACCCGTGCACCTGCAGGCTCGACCGGCTCTTTGGTTGTGCGCTGTGCTAATTTGGGGGCAAGCTGGGTTTCTAGCAGGTGCATAAACGCACCCATATGGTTGATGGCGCTGTCGCCTAAAAACGGCATCGAGCCGTGGGCAATGCGGCCTGTGGTCTCTACCTGTGCCCAGTACACCCCCCGGTGGCCCAGGCAAATACGGTCTACGCCCAGTGGCTCGGGAATAATGACGTGGTGCACGCGCGGCTGGCTAAAGTAGCCCCGCTCAGCCAAATAGCCCACGCCACTAAAGCCGCCCGATTCTTCGTCTACCGTGCCGCTAATTTCTAGCGCGCCCGGCAGCGCTATGCCACTTTCTATCAGCGCCTCGCAGGCAATCACGCTGCTGGCCAGGCCGCCCTTCATGTCGCAGGCACCACGGCCGTAGACTTTGCCGTCTTTCACCTCGCCACCAAAGGGGTCCACAGTCCAGCCGCTGCCCGCCTCGACCACGTCAATGTGCGAGTTAAAGTGCACGCACTGCCCAGGCGATCTGCCTTGGTAGCGTGCCACCACATTGGTGCGCGGGTAGGCATCGCTGTCACCCGGTGCGCCCAGCGCGCGGATGTACTCCACCTTGAACCCCCGCCGGGCCAGCCGCTCACCTAAAAACCGTGCGCACGCTTCATACGCGTCGCCCGGCGGATTGACAGTGGGAATGCGCACCAGGTCTTGGGTCAGCGCAATCACCTCGGCGCGTTTGGCTTCTATGCGTTGCAAAAGGGCGTCGGTGGGCATGGTGTGGGTACTTTAATTTCAACAGAGTTAAAAGTATACTTATATTTCAATAGCAAACTATTAAGCATTTCCTTGGGCCATACGCTGATTTGATCGCTAATTTTGTCTAAGTACTAAATGCGCGGCCCCAGTCCACCTTACATCAGCCCTGCATCCCTGGCATCTTTGCCAATATCGCGCATGATTTGCCGCTCGGTCATTTGCGACAGGATGTCCAGGTGCACGTGGGCATCGAGCTTTTGCAGGTTCTTCAGCTCTGCTTTGCCGCCCAACGCCAGTGCGGGGACAAAGCCGTAGAGCGTGTCGTGGTCTAAGGGGCCTAGGGCGGCTAGG
The DNA here is from genome assembly GCA_043778205.1 of Polaromonas sp. Taxonomy (GTDB): domain Bacteria; phylum Pseudomonadota; class Gammaproteobacteria; order Burkholderiales; family Burkholderiaceae_C; genus JAAFIP01. The sequence continues at coordinate 6,245 of JAYWGO010000027.1, forward strand.
GCGCGGTCGAAGAGGCGTTTGTTATTTTCATCACTGATTTCGTAATCGTTTTTAGAGCTGGATGAAAAAAATAATTGTATTTGTAAATCGGCTCCTCGATCACGTAAATTTTGCGTTTGATCACGGGGAAATATCATTCCATACGGAGTTACCACCTTTAAACTATTACCTGACTTTTCGCCCCACAGAAACAGTTCACCAAAAGCCGTGCGTGCAATCACGTAATACGTGTCTTGCTCCATAAACGGTGTGTCACCAATCCAAGCCTCCAGCTCATCTTCCCATTCGTCTGGGTCGACTGTCCAGAACAAGCCCTTGGCGTAGCCGCACCAGCCATACTCTTGCCAGTATTTCAGCAGCTGATCGGGCAGCTTGCCGCGAAAGCGCTCGATTTTTTCTGGTGGTACTTCTCGCTTGGCAAAAGGAGGGCCAAATTCTTTGTACCCTAAAAAATCTTCCATAAATTCGTCCATAACAGTACCCTTTCGTTTGTGTGCAAGTTTTCTTAGCCTAAGTCAGGTTTTTCACCATCTTTGCATCGCCTAAGCTTGGAGTTCATCTTGGTGCTGCCCCGCTCAGAAGCGGGAGTGCTGCGGGCCTCTTTATCTAGCTGGGCTGCGCGGCCTTTCCACTGCGCACCGATGGATGAGTTCACGCCTTTATCGCCCATGCCGCCAATAACGTCTTTGCCGCCTGCGTACATGTCGGGGTTGTGCAGGGCGGCTAGAGTTTTCATGCGGCCTGTGGCCATGCCGGATGCTTGCCTTGCAGCTTCTGCGCAGATCAATATTATTTCAATAGCAAACTATTGAGATTTTCCTTGGGCCGTACGCTGTTTTTAATCGAAAATTTACTTCCTTCATACCATCCACTGCGATTTACATCAGCCCTGCATCCCTGGCATCTTTGCCAATATCGCGCATGATTTGCCGCTCAGTCATTTGCGACAGGATGTCCAGGTGCACGTGGGCATCGAGCTTTTGCAGGTTCTTTAGCTCTGCTTTGCCGCCCAACGCCAGTGCGGGGACAAAGCCGTAGAGCGTGTCGTGGTCTAAGGGGCCTAGGGCGGCTAGGGCACGGTCGAACAAGGGGTTGCCGGATTCATCTTTAAAGTCTAGGCGATCTTTTGAGCGCACTGAAAAGAAAAGTTGTATTTGGCGGTCAATACCTCTTTTTAAAACTTCTTGAGTAAAGTCAGATGGAAAAATCTTTCCCTCTGCGCTTAAGACTTTGAGACTATTGCCTGATTTCTCGCCCCAAAGTAACAGCTCGCCAAAAGCAGTGCGGGCAATCACGTAATACGTGTCTTGTTCCATAAACGGTGTGTCACCAATCCAAGCCTCTAGCTCATCTTCCCATTCGTCTGGATCTACTGTCCAAAATAAACCTTTAGCATACCCACACCAGCCATACTCTTGCCAGTATTTCAGCAGCTGATCGGGCAGCTTGCCGCGAAAGCGCTCGATTTTCTCTGGCGGTACTTCGCGCTTGGCAAAGGCGGGACCAAATTCTTTGAAGCCTAAAAAATCTTCCATAAATTCATCCATGGCTATATCCTTTTGTCTTGTAAGTCTATATCAGTAGTGTCCCAACGTTTTTCAGAGGAGAGAGAGCTGTTTAGGCTCCAAATTCCGATTGAAATTAGCTGGGGTCGCTGTAAGTAGTTGATTTA
>JAYWGO010000028.1:0-27688 GCA_043778205.1 Polaromonas sp.
AGGCCGCGCGCGATCTCAACGGCCCGGGGTTTGTCGCTTTGTTTGACCGATACAAACACTTTGCCCGACGACTCGCCCGACGCCTTGAAGGGTTTGGGCAATTTGGTGCCTGCACCCAGCTGTGATTTGACAAATGCTTCGCCAAAGGTTTTTCCCACGCCCATGACCTCGCCGGTGGATTTCATCTCCGGTCCCAAAATCGTGTCCACACCCGGGAACTTGACGAACGGGAAGACCGCTTCTTTCACGCTGAAGTAGGGTGGGTTGACTTCGTCTTTGATACCTTGCGAATCAAGAGACTGCCCGGCCATGCAGCGTGCAGCCACCTTGGCCAATTGAATGCCAGTCGCTTTGCTGACGAACGGCACCGTGCGGGACGCGCGGGGATTGACCTCCAGCACATAGATCACATCTTTGCCGTCCACCGACTGAATTGCGAATTGAACATTCATGAGACCGACGACATTCAAGCCTCTGGCCATCGCTCCAGTTTGAACCTTCAGCTCTGCCACGGTTTCTTTGGATAGCGAATAGGGCGGCAGCGAGCAGGCCGAGTCGCCGCTGTGCACGCCTGCCTGCTCGATGTGTTCCATCACGCCACCGATAAAAACACGCTGCCCATCGCAAAGGGCATCGACATCGCATTCAATTGCGTCGTTTAAAAAGCGATCAAGCAAAACAGGGGAGTCGTGAGAGACCTTGACGGCCTCGCGCATGTAGCGCTCCAGGTCGCGCTGCTCGTGCACGATCTCCATCGCGCGGCCCCCGAGCACGTAGCTGGGGCGAACGACCAGCGGGTAGCCCAGCGCAGCGGCTTTTTCAAGCGCCTCGGGTTCTGTCCGTGCTGTGGCGTTGGGTGGCTGGCGCAGACCCAGCTCGTGCAGCAGTTTTTGGAATCGCTCGCGATCCTCAGCGGCGTCAATCATGTCCGGGCTGGTGCCGATGATAGGCACGCCGTTGGCTTCCAGATCGAGCGCCAACTTCAGGGGCGTTTGGCCGCCGTATTGCACGATCACGCCGAGCGGCTTTTCTTTATCAACAATCTCCAGCACGTCTTCAAGCGTCAAAGGCTCGAAGTACAGGCGGTCTGACGTGTCATAGTCAGTCGAGACGGTCTCAGGGTTGCAATTGACCATGATGGTCTCGTAGCCGTCTTCGCGCATCGCCAGCGCGGCATGAACACAACAATAATCAAACTCAATGCCTTGACCGATACGGTTAGGGCCGCCGCCTAGCACCATGATTTTTTTGTTATTCGTCGGTTCGGCTTCGCACTGCGCCGCGCTTTGGCCCGGGCCAAACGGGCCAGTGACAAAGCCTTCGTAGGTGCTGTACATGTATGCCGTGTTGGTAGCAAACTCAGCCGCGCAAGTGTCTACACGCTTGTACACGGGGCGGATGCCCAATGCACGGCGTTTTTCGCGAATAACTTTGTCAGTCGTTTTAAGCTGACGTGCCAAACGGCGATCAGAAAAACCTTTTTGCTTTAGCTTGAGTAGCTCGTCTTTAGACAATGCTTCGAGCGTGGTTTTTTCCAGCTCCAATTCAATCTTCACAATTTCTTCGATTTGAACCAAGAACCAAGGATCGATTTTGGTTAATGCAAAGACCTCAGCCACGCTCATACCTTGCGCAAAAGCATCACCCACATACCATATGCGCTCTGGGCCGGGCGAGCCCAGCTCTTTTTCCAGCACTTCACGGTCTTGGGTTTTTTCGTTCATGCCGTCCACGCCCACCTCTAAGCCGCGCAGGGCTTTTTGAAAGGACTCTTGGAAGGTGCGGCCCATGGCCATCACCTCGCCCACGCTCTTCATCTGCGTGGTCAGTCGGTCGTCGGCGTCTTTGAATTTTTCAAACGCAAAACGCGGAATCTTCGTCACCACGTAGTCGATGCTCGGCTCAAAGCTGGCAGGCGTAGCGCCGCCCGTGATCTCGTTGCGCAGCTCGTCCAGCGTGTAGCCGCAGGCTAATTTTGCCGCGACTTTGGCAATTGGAAACCCCGTGGCTTTGGAGGCCAGCGCAGACGAACGCGACACACGCGGGTTCATCTCAATCACCACCATGCGGCCGTCTTCGGGGTTGATGGAGAACTGCACGTTCGATCCGCCCGTGTCCACACCAATCTCGCGCAGCACAGCCAGCGATGCATTACGCAAGATTTGGTATTCCTTGTCGGTCAAAGTCTGCGCGGGTGCGACGGTGATCGAGTCACCCGTGTGCACACCCATCGGGTCGAGGTTTTCAATCGAGCAAACGATGATGCAGTTGTCCGCCTTGTCGCGCACCACTTCCATCTCGTATTCTTTCCAGCCGAGCAGGGATTCTTCAATCAACAGCTCGTTGGTGGGCGAGGCTTCCAGGCCGCGCTTGCAAATGGTCTCAAACTCTTCGGCGTTGTAGGCAATGCCGCCGCCCGTGCCACCCAAGGTAAAACTAGGGCGAATCACCGTGGGGAAACCCAAGGTCTTTTGCACCGTCCAAGCCTCGTCCATGCTGTGCGCGATGCCTGAGCGCGCCGAGCCCAAGCCAATCTTGGTCATCGCGTCTTTGAACTTGAGGCGGTCTTCGGCCTTGTCAATCGCCTCGGGCGTGGCACCAATCAGCTCAACAGGCTTGCCTGTCGCCGCGCCCCTGTATTTGTCCAGCACACCGTGGTGCCACAAATCGAGCGCGCAGTTCAGCGCTGTTTGCCCACCCATGGTGGGCAAAATAGCGTCCGGCTTTTCTTTGGCGATGATTTTCTCCACCGTCTGCCAGGTAATCGGCTCGATGTAAGTCACATCGGCAGTGGCCGGATCGGTCATGATGGTGGCGGGGTTGCTGTTGATCAAAATAACCCGGTAGCCCTCCTCGCGCAGCGCCTTGCAGGCTTGCACGCCGGAATAGTCAAACTCGCAAGCTTGGCCAATAATGATCGGCCCTGCGCCGATGATGAGAATACTTTTAATGTCGGTACGTTTTGGCATCTTGCCTCACTTTAAGATCACCGTGTGTGACCTTATAAATTCATAAAAATCAATGACTTGCAATCTTGAGGTCACACACTGTGACCTCAAACTGCCTTCTCCATCAAAGTGATAAAGCGGTCAAACAGGTAGCTAATGTCATGCGGCCCCGGCGATGCTTCGGGGTGGCCCTGAAAGCAGAAGGCGGGTTTGTCAGTGCGTGCTAGGCCCTGCAGTGTGTTATCAAACAGGCTGATGTGGGTGGCGCGAAGGTTTTTTGGCAACGTTTTTTCGTCTACCGCAAAACCGTGGTTTTGGCTGGTGATGCTGACACGACCACTGTCGAGGTCTTTGACCGGGTGGTTAGCGCCGTGGTGACCGAACTTCATTTTGAAAGTCTTGGCACCGCTGGCCAACGCCATAATTTGGTGGCCTAGGCAGATGCCAAAGGTGGGCACGCCGGCTTCAATGATCTCGCGGGTAGCGGCTATGGCGTAGTCGCAGGGTTCTGGGTCGCCGGGGCCATTGGACAAGAATACGCCACTGGGCTTCAAAGCCAGCACCTCTTTAGCGCTGGTTTGAGCAGGCACCACGGTAACTTTGCAGCCGCGCTGCGCCAACATGCGCAAGATGTTGAACTTCACGCCAAAGTCAAAAGCCACTACATGAAATTTAGCAGCGTTTTGTTGGCCGTAGCCGGGCTTGCCGTCGGCACCGAAGAGCTGCCACTCGGTTTGTGTCCAGTCGTAGGGCTTGCCGGTGGAAACAACTTTGGCCAGGTCCAGGCCCGCCATAGAGGGCGCTGCTTTCGCTGCGGCTATGGCCTTGTCAATCAGGGTTTGGGTCACTTCTTCGCCCGTTTTTAAGCCCACAATAGCACCGTTTTGCGCACCATGTGTGCGCAGGTGGCGGGTAAGTTGGCGGGTGTCGATGTTGGCTATGGCCACGCAGTTTTCTTGTACCAAGTACTGTGCCAAGCCCATGCCAGAGCGAAAGTTGCTGGTAACCAAAGGCAGGTCTTTGATGATGAGTCCTGCGGCAAATATCTTGTGCGACTCAATATCTTGCAGGTTAATGCCGTAATTGCCAATGTGCGGGTAAGTGAGCGTGACGATTTGCTGGCAATAGCTGGGGTCAGTCAAGATTTCCTGGTAGCCAGACATGGCGGTGTTAAACACCACTTCGCCCACTGTGTGGCCAGCGGCTCCGATAGAGGAGCCGACAAATACGCTACCGTCAGCAAGGGCAAGGATTGCGGGGGGATGGGCTGACTTCAAAGACAAAAGCACTGAGGTTTCTCCGTTTTCTTCGGGTACGCCCTAGCGCTTCAAAACCTGCACTTTTGCGGTGCAAATCTGTAAAGCTTGTGCTTGGTTGAAGTGGCTTGAATGCGTAAGGCGTGGGGTGGATGCGGGAAAGCCTCTAATTATAGCCCAGGGTGGGTTTGTACTAGGACACCTCAAAGCAAGTTTAAAGCGATCTTGCGGGCCCCAAGCACCCTGGCTCTAGCCTTTGTCAACGGCCACCTGCATGGCGGCGCTGGCATGCAAACAAATGGCGGCTGCGGCTGCTACGTTAAGCGACTCTTCGCCGCCAGGCTGGGCAATACGCACATGCAGTTGGGCCATGCCGGTGAGCTCGGCGCACACGCCCTGCCCTTCATGGCCCAAGGCCCAATTTAACTGGGCTGGTAGTGTGCGGGAAGCCGCCAATTGGTGCAGGTACTGGCCCGTATGGCTGCTGGTCACTGCCAAGGGCAGTGTGAGCTGGGCTACATCGTCCAGCGTGGCTGCCTCTACCAAATGCAAGCCAAAATGTGCCCCCATGCCTGCGCGCACCACTTTGGGTGACCATAGCGCCACACAGCCCTTAAGCGCCAGCACTTGGGCAAAGCCAAATGCGGCGGCGCTGCGCAGTATGCTGCCCACGTTGCCAGGGTCTTGCAGCCGGTCTAGTACCAGGGTGGCACTGTGCGGCTGCAAAGTGCCACCCTGGGGCAGCGCGCACACATAGCCCATGCCTGCCAGCGAACCTAGCGGGCTGATGTCGGCCATGAGGGCATCAGGAATTACTATGATTTTAGGAGCTGCCTGTGCAGCATTTCCTTGGGCCAGAGCCTGTTTTGACTCTGAAATGATGGCAATACCGGGCTGCAGGCCGCGGGCCAGGTAAGCGCTGCACAAATGCTCGCCTTCTAGCCACACACGGCCTGTTTTGCGGTAGGCCGCGCCATCCGAGGCCAGTTTGCGCAGCTCTTTAAGCAAAGGGTTGTCACGCGAAGTAACATGCTGGGCTTGGGTCAACGGGTGCGGCAATGGGTACGGCACTTGGCGTGGCGGTGGTTGGGGTAAAGACATTATTTGGCCGCCTCTGCCACTGGCTTGGCGACTGACTCTGGGACCGGCTTTATAGCCAACTCTTTGGCCAGCGCAATGGCTGTGCGTACGGGTGCAAAGCTGGCGCGGTGCACCGGGCTGGCCCCATGCTGCTTTAGCGCCGCCATATGCACCGCCGTGCCATAGCCCTTATGGCCGTCAAACCCGTACTGCGGGTACAGCGCATGCAGCTGGGCGCACTGCCTGTCGCGGGTGACTTTGGCAATGATGGAGGCGGCAGAAATAGCCTGTACTTTGGCATCGCCCTGCACAATCGCCTCAGCCCGCACGTCGAGCTTGGGCAGGCGGTTGCCATCGACCAACACCAAGCTAGGTTTGAGGCGCAGGCTGGCCACCGCCCGCTGCATGGCCAGCAAGGTGGCTTGCAAAATATTGTGGGTGTCAATCTCCAGCACGCTGGCCTCGCCAAGGCCTACGCACAGGGCTTTGGCACGAATTTCGTCGTACAGCTTGTCGCGCTTGCCTGCCGAGAGCTTTTTAGAGTCGGCCAGGCCTTTGATGGGTTTAAGCTCGTCCAAAATAACAGCGGCGGCCACTACACTGCCTGCCAGCGGGCCACGCCCTGCTTCGTCTACCCCGGCTACCAGGCCGGGCGTGTCCCACACCAATGCAGCTTGGTGCATGGTTTTGGCGGTTTTTGCCGATTTAGCAGACCTGGCCGCTTTGGCGGTTTTGGCGGCGGTTTTAGGTGGCGATAACTTCGGCGACGGCATGGCAGACCAGTTGGGCGGTGTCGCGCTGCAATTGGTGGTGCAGTGCGGTAAAGCGGGTTTGTAAAGCCTGTATTTTCTCAGGTTGTGCAAGCCAGTCCAGCGTGGCGCTGCCCAAGGCCCCTGGGGTGGCATTGCCCTGCAAAAATTCTGGCACCACAAACTCGCCACACAAAATATTGGGCAGGCCCACCCAAGGCTGCAGCTGTTTGCGCTGCATGAGCTGCCAGCTGAGCCAATGCATGTTGTAGGCGATCACCATCGGCCGCTTAAACAGCGCTGCCTCCAGGGTGGCCGTGCCGCTGGCCACCAAAGCCACGTCGCAGGCAGCCAGCGCAGTGTGGGATTGCCCGTCCAGCAGTTGCAACAGGTGCAGTACGCCTGCGTTTTGCGCCTGCTGGGCAATAGCGCCGTGCATGCCGGGAGCGCAAGGTACTATAAATTTAATAGCTGGTTGTGCAGCATTTACTTGGGCGATAGCCCTAAATAGCTTAAAACCAAGGTAATGCACCTCTGAAGCACGGCTACCAGGCAGCACCGCGACCACCGTGGCCTGCGCTGCCAAGCCCAGCGCAGCGCGGGCGGCGGCTTTGTCGGGCACCAGCGGAACCATGGGGGCCAGCGGATGGCCCACATAGGTTGCGGGAATGCCTGCTTGGTCATACAAGGGTTTTTCAAACGGAAAAATACACAGCATGTGGTCTACGGCATGGCGAATTTTCTCTATCCGCTCAGGCCGCCAAGCCCAAATGCTGGGGCTGATGAAATGCACCGTTTTAACGCCGCGTGCTTTGAGCTGGGTTTCTAGCCCTAAATTAAAGTCTGGTGCATCAATGCCAATGAACACATCAGGCGGATCGGCCAGCAAACGCTGCACAAGCTGCTTGCGAATGCCCAGCAGCGCGCGGTAATGGCGCAGCACCTCTACATAGCCACGCACAGCCAGTTTCTCGCTGGGCCACCAGGCTTCAAACCCTTTGCTAGCCAACTGTGGCCCACCAATGCCAAACGCCTGCAGGCCAGGCCAGCGCTGCTGCAAGCCCGCCAGCAGCAGGCCGCCTAGCAAATCGCCAGAGGCTTCACCCGCAACCATGGCGATGCGCAAAGCTGGACGGGTCATACCATTGGGGTAAGGTTTTTGCTGTTTGCGCTTTAGCGCACAATGCCGCGCTGGGGCGACACGCTGGCCAAGAAGCCGTTCATCATCTGCAAGTCATCTAAGGCCTCTGGGTACTCGGCAGCCAAGCTGTCAATTTTGGCTATGGCCGTGGCCAACGGCAAATCATCTCGGTACAAGGCTTTGTGCATGGCTTTGACGGCGCTGATGCGTTGTGCACTGAAGTTCTTGCGGCGCAGACCTTCAAAATTCATGCCGCGCGCAGACGCTGGTTGGCCTTGGCACATCACAAACGGAGGCAAATCGGCCCATAGCATAGAGGCAATAGCCGTCATGCTGTAAGCGCCAATTTGCACAAACTGGCGCACCGTGGTAAAGCCGCCCAAGATCACATAGTCGCCCACATGCACATGGCCAGCCAGCTGTGCATTATTGGCAAAAACAGTCTCATTGCCCACCACGCAGTCATGCGCAATATGCACGTAGGCCATTAGCCAGTTGCCATTGCCCACCCTGGTGATGCCGCCGCCGCCTGGCGAGCCTATGTTAAGTGTGCAAAACTCGCGGATGGTATTGCCATCGCCAATCACCAGTTCGCAGGGCTCGCCTGCGTATTTTTTGTCTTGCGGTATGGCCCCGAGCGATGTAAATTGAAAAATACGGTTGTCTTTGCCAATCGTGGTGTGGCCTTCAATCACTGCATGCGGGCCCACCGTGGTGCCTGCTGCAATTTTTACATGCGGGCCAATCACGCTGTAGGGGCCCACGCTGACGCTGCTGTCTAACTGCGCCTGGCTGTCTACCAGCGCCGTGGGGTGTATCAAACTGGAACGCACGCTCACCCCCTAGGCAATCTTGCGCATGGTGCACATCAGGTCAGCTTCTACCGCCAATGCATCACCCACCGTGGCACGCGCCTTGAACTTGAAAATACCCGCTTTCATGCGGTCTAGCGTCACATGCAAAATCAGCTGGTCGCCAGGCTCCACAGGCCTTTTAAAGCGTGCGCCATCAATCCCGGCAAAGTAGTACACGGTGTTGTCACCTAGCCCCTTGCCCATCATGTCAAAAGACAGCAGCGCCGCCGTTTGCGCCAACGCTTCCAGCATCAACACCCCAGGCATTACCGGGCGGTGCGGAAAATGGCCTACAAAATACGGCTCATTGATGGTCACGTTTTTCAACGCTTTGATGGACTTGCCTTTGTCAATCTCAAGCACCCTGTCCACCAGCAAAATAGGGTAGCGGTGAGGCAGTAACTTTAAAATTTCGTGAATGTCCATCATGGTGTCGGCTTCTTTTCAAATGCTGGTTCTAATGATTTTTCGATGGCTTTGATACGCTCACGCAGCTTGTGCAGTTGCTTTAAAGATGCCGCATTTTTTTCCCAACTGGCATTGTCGTCGATAGGAAACAAACCGGTGTAATGCCCCGGCTGGGCAATAGAGCGCGTGACCGTGGTGGCTGCAGACACATGCACATGGTCGGCCAGCTTAAGGTGGCCCAGCACAATCGCGCCGCCGCCTAGTGTGCAGTGCGCACCAATCTCAGCACTGCCCGCAATGCCCACACACCCTGCCATCGCAGTATGTTTGCCCACTTTAACGTTATGACCGATTTGAATCAAATTGTCTAGCTTAACGCCATCTTCAATCACCGTATCGTCCAGCGCGCCGCGGTCTATGCAGGTGTTGGCACCGATTTCTACATCGTCGCCGATGCGTACAGCGCCCAATTGCGCTATTTTGACCCATACACTTGCATTGCTATTTCCATTGGTTGTACCTTTGTCGAGCGCAAAGCCAAAACCATCGGCACCAATGACCACTCCGCTGTGCACAATGCAGTGCTGTCCCAAGCTGCAGCCGTGCCCCACTGTAACGCGGGCCTTAAGCACCGTATGCGCGCCAATGCGTGCGCCTTGCTCCACCACACACAATGGGCCAATAGTGGCTGTGGGGTCAACTTGCGCATCACTGTGCACCACTGCACTGGCGTGGATTCCGGCCTGTAGGGGAACGCCCATAGCGCGCTGCCACCACTGGGTGAGGCGGGCAAAATACACATAAGGGTCGTCTGCCAGAATACATGCGCCCCGCGCAGCTGCGGCATCGCCCAGTGCCTTTGCCACAATCACACACCCTGCCTGGGTGGTTTGCAATTGTGCGGCGTATTTGGGATTGCTTAAAAAAGCTATGTCGGCAGGGCTTGCAGACTGCAGTGGGGCTAGCCGACGTACGGCTTGTGCTGGGTCACCTAGCAGTGTGCCACCCAGGGCCTCAACGATTAACCCCAGTGTAGGTGACACCCTGTTTGTCCAAACCAGCTTACTTTGCCGCCGTAGCAGCGTTAAGCGCTTTAATGACTTTTTCGGTGATATCGTGCTTAGGGTTCACATAGACAGCTTCTTGCAACACAAAATCGTATTTTTCCAGCTCAGCAACTTGCTTGACAATTTTATTGGCCCGCTCCAGCACAGCTTGCAGTTCTTCGTTTTTGCGGGCGTTCAGGTCTTCTTGAAACTCGCGGCGCTTGCGCTGAAAGTCTCTGTCTTGCTCAACCAGTTGTTTTTGCCGCGTGTTGCGTTGGCTTTCGGCCAGCGTAGGGGCTTCGCGCTCAAACTTTTCTGTGGCGGTTTTCAGCGTGTTGCCAAAATCTGCGATTTCTTTTTCGCGCTTGGCAAACTCCACTTCCAGTTTAGTTTGCGCAGCCTTGGCTGCATTGGCCTCACGGAATATGCGGTCTGTGTTAACAAACCCTATGCGAAATTCTTGGGCAGAGGCCGCCAAAGAGGCAGCAGCCAAACCAAGGGCGATGAAGAGGTTACGTGTAGAGGATTTCATTAGAAAGAAGCACCAATTTGAAATTGCAATTTTTGAATTTTATCGCCAGAAAACTTACGCACAGGAAAAGCATACGCAAGGCGCAAAGGTCCAAGCGGCGAAATCCAGCTGACACCCAAACCAGCAGAAGCACGCAGCGTGCCTAAATCGTATTTTTCTTGCTCAGCAAATACATTACCAGCATCTACAAAACCAAACAAGCGCAAAGTGCGGTCATTGCCAGCGCCAGGGAATGGAGTTTGTAACTCGACGTTGGCAATGACCTTTTTAGGCCCGCCAATGTAGGAACCAGTTACATCACGGGGGCCCAAGCTGCCTTGGTCAAACCCGCGCACAGTGCCCAAGCCGCCAGCGTAGTAGCCCTTAAACACCGGGAAACTGCGGCCATTCAAGCCCTTGCCCCAGCTTGCCTCGCCGTTAAGCGCAAGCGTGTACTGTTTACTAAGTGGAAAGTACTGCTGTATTTGGTAGGAGCTGCGCAAATAGCGCGCATCGCCTGCCACACCCCAATCACCGTTCAAGCGCTGCAATAGCCCTGTGCTGGGCACCAAAGCGCTGTCACGGCTATCGCGCGACCAGCCTATAGTGAGTGGAAAACTGGTGCTGGAATAGCCAAACTGGCTGGCGTAGGCTAAATAAGCCGCTGGAATGTTAGTACCTGCCGTTATTTTGGTGTTTTCTACGCCACCGCCAAAGTACACCGTGTCTAGCTCACTGAACGGTACGCCAAAACGGATGCTGGCGCCGGTAGTGCCCAGCGAATAGTCACCGCCTTGGTCGTTATAGGGCTTGGTTCTGCGCAAGTAGAAGTCCACAGTGCGCGAAACACCGTCTTGGGTAAAGTACGGGTCTACGCTGCTGAGCACAAGCTGGCGGTTAAATTTAGAGGTATTGATGTCAATACCCAAGTAGTTGCCCGAGCCAAAAACGTTTTCTTGTGCTATTTTAAATTGCAAAGACAATTTGTCGCTGCTGGAGAACCCGGCACCCACTTGCAGGTTGCCCGTGGGTTTTTCCACCACGGTAACTTGCAGGTCAATCTGCTCAGGTGCGCCTGCTACATCGGTGGTTTCTACGCTGACTTCTTTAAAGTAGCCCAACCGGTCCACCCGGTCACGTGACAGCTTGATCTTGTCACCGTCATACCAGCTGGCTTCAAACTGCCTGAACTCACGGCGGATAATTTCATCCCGCGTGCGGGCGTTGCCAGCAATATTGAGCTTGCGTACATAGGCGCGGCGCGACGGGTCGGCCTGTATTACAAAAGCCACACGGTTGTTTTCACGGTCAATTTCTGGTTTGGCTTGCACTTGGGCAAAGGCATAGCCAAAACTGCCAAAATAGTCTGTAAAGGCTTTGGTGGTTTGGGCCACCTTCTCGGAGTTATACGCCTCGCCCGGTACGATGGCCACCAGCGACTTAAAGTCCTCTAACTTGTCGAGGTAGTTGCCTTCTAGTTTGATACCCGAAACTACATAGCGCTCACCTTCAGAAATATTGACCGTCAGGTTAATGTCTTGCTTGTCGGGGGTAATGGCTACTTGGGTAGATTCAATTTTGAACTCTAAATATCCGCGCGTCAGGTAGTATGAGCGCAGGGACTCTAAGTCTGCATTGAACTTGGTGCGGGCATAGCGGTCACTTTTGGTGTACCAGCTGAGCCAGCCCGTAGTTTCCAGGTCAAACAGGCCGCGCAAGGTGCCTTCGCCAAAGGCCTTGGCACCGACGATGCGAATGTCTTTGATCTTGGCAATATCGCCTTCGACCACGTTAAAGTTCAGGTTCACCCGGTTGCGTTCGATCGGCGTGACGGTGGTTACCACCTGGGCACCATAAAGACTTTTGTTGATGTACTGGCGCTTAAGCTCTTGCTCTGAACGGTCTGCCAAGGCTTTGTCAAACGGACGGCCTTCGGTTAAGCCTACGTCGCGCAGGGCTTTCACCAATACTTCTTTGTCAAATTCTTTGGAGCCCGTAAAGCTGATGTCGGCCACTGTGGGGCGCTCTTCTACGATCACCACCAGCACATTACCCTGCACATCAATACGCACGTCTTTGAACAAGCCCAGCGCAAACAAAGCGCGAATGGCAGATGCGCCCTTATCGTCGTTGTAAGCCTCACCTACGCGAAAAGGTAAGGAACCAAAAATTGTTCCTGGTTCTACGCGCTGCAAACCTTCAACCCGAATATCGCTGACCGTGAAAGGGTCAACAGCCCATGCGTTGGCGGCAAATGCCAAGGCCGCCAACGCACACGCAGAACGGTTAAAGACACGTTTAACTTGTTTTTTCATACACCAATAAATACCTTGATTGGCTGTTCGCCAAGCGCTTTAACCATTTAATTAAACTGAGTCCAGATGCGCGTAACATCGTTAAACATCGCTATCGCCATCATAGCAAAAAGAATAGCGACTCCGCCGCGCTGCAAACGCTCTAGCCAAATCTGAGTAACTTCTTTGCCAGTGACGGCCTCCCACGCATAATACATGAGGTGTCCACCATCTAAAACAGGCAATGGCAACAAATTAAGTACGCCCAAGCTCACACTGATCAGCGCCAAAAAAAGTAAGTACTGCACAAACCCCAAACTGGCAGACTTGCCAGCCACATCGGCAATCGTTAGCGGGCCGCTCAAATTTTTAAGCGATGCTTCACCAATTACCATCTTGCCCATCATGCGCAGGGTCAGTGTAGATATTTCCCAGGTTTTCACAATACCACGCCACAGCCCGTCAATGGGGCCGTAGCGCACTTGCACCATCTCGGGCATAGAGCCAACAAACGCGCCTATTTTGCCAACCCACACGGCACCCTCTTTCACCGCTTGCGGCGTTACTTCGAGCTGTAAAGTTTGGCCTTGTCTGCGCACTTGCCATGGCTGCGTGAGCGGTTCGCTGTTGCGCACGCTAGCGCGAATCGCTTCGCGCAGCATAAAGCCGTCCAGCACAGGCTTGCCTGCAATGCTAAGAACCAGGTCGTCTTTTTTAAGGCCGGACACCTCTGCCGCGCTGCCCGCCACGGTCTCGCCAATCAAAGGCTGTGTCCATGCTGCCCCTACCCCTATTTTGCGGAACATTTGCGCGTCGGCTTCGCGCACCTCCATGCTGGCCAACGGCAATATGACATGGCGGCCACCGCCTTCACTTACTTTGTCAGCCGCGCTGTTACCTACTGCCAAGTGCACATCTTTTTTGTCCAAAGCCCCTTGGGTTGTGATCCAGCGAACATCTTCCATGGAGACCACATCCTTGGGTGTGTCTCCTGCAAAACCTGCGGCCAGCACCACCTCGCCCCCGCGCAGCCCAGCTTGGTAGGCAATGGAGTCAGTTTGCGGGCTGGCCAACACCGCGCGCGGCTGCGCCACACCCATCCAATTGACAATGGCATACAGCACCACCGCTAACAACAAGTTGGCCATAGGCCCTGCGACCACGATAGCCGCACGCGATTTGAGTGGCTGGGTATTGAACGCCACCTGCTTAAGTTCAGGCGGCACAGGGGCCTCGCGCTCGTCGAGCATTTTGACGTAGCCGCCCAACGGGAAGGCTGCCAGTACAAACTCGGTATCCTGCCCGCGATGCTGTTTTTTAGGCCGCCATACCAACAAAGGCTTACCAAAACCTATTGAAAACCGCAGTACTTTGACACCACAGGCCACGGCAACCCGGTAGTGCCCATACTCGTGGACTGCAATCAAAATCGCCAACGCCACGATAAAAGAAATCACAGTGAGCATGGGGTTTATTTCTCCAAAGTTGCCAATAACTGATGGGCTGCGGCGCGGCTGGCGGCATCAATTTCTAACAAATCACCCAGGTTATGGGGCTTGGACGGCAATACCTTGGCCAAAGTTTCCAAGTTAACGGTGTGAATTTGGTCAAACCGGATCTGGTGGTTTAAAAATGCCTCTACCGCCACTTCGTTGGCTGCATTGAGCACAGCAGTGGTGCCCTCAGGCGCGCACATGACCTGCCAAGCTAAGGGCAAGCCAGGAAAGCGGGTGTGATCGGGTGTTTCAAAGGTCATGGCGTTGACAGTGCGCCAGTCTAACGGCTTGGCACCGCTTGCAATACGGTGCGGGTAGCTAAACCCATACGCAATGGGTACGCGCATATCAGCATTGCCCAGCTGCGCTACCACAGAAGTGTCATGGTATTGCACCATAGAGTGAATGATGGATTGCGGGTGAATCACCACCTCGATTTTTTCAGGCGGCATGCCAAACAGGTAGTGCGCTTCGATCACTTCCAGTGCTTTGTTCATCATGGTGGCTGAATCCACCGATATTTTGCGGCCCATCACCCAAGTAGGGTGCGCTACAGCTTCGTTGGGCGTGATGGCATGAAAGCTAGCGGTATCGCGCGTGCGAAAAGGCCCACCCGATGCGGTGAGAATAATTTTCTCGACCCGTTCTGCCCAAGTGCTGCGCTGCTCTGGCAGGCTTTGAAAAATGGCGGAATGCTCGCTGTCGATCGGCAACAAAGTTGCGCCGCCTTCAGCGACCGCCTCCATAAACAATGCGCCGCCCACCACCAATGCCTCTTTGTTGGCCAACAGCAGCCGCTTGCCTGCACGCGCAGCAGCCAGGCTGGGTGCCAACCCTGCAGCGCCCACGATCGCAGCCATGACAATATCAACCTGGGCATCAGACGCTATGCTTTCAAGAGCTGCCTGTGCAGTATTTACTTGGGCGCTAAGGCCTTTTTGTTTCAAAATTTGGGCTAATCTTTGGCCTGCAGCGGGGTCTACCATCACCACCACCTGGGGGTTAAACTGCTGGCATTGCGCCACCATCTCGTCCACATTGGACTGCGCAGACAGCGCAAAGACTTCAAAACGCTCTGGGTGGCGCGCTACCAGGTCTAGGGTACTTTTACCCACCGAGCCGGTTGAGCCCAATACCGTAACGCGCTGTTTAACTGTTCTCATGTTCTGCCAGTTTCTCTTAGCGCAGCAAAGCCATTAGCATCATGGCCAAAGGCAGTGTGGGCAGTAAAGCGTCCACCCTGTCAAGCACGCCGCCATGACCGGGCAGCAAGTTGCTTGAGTCTTTGGCCCCTGCGCTGCGTTTCACCAGTGATTCAACCAAGTCGCCTACTACACTCATGCTGCACATAAACAGCAGGGCTATTACCAGCAGTAGCCAACCCTGCTGGGCAATATGGGTGTACAGGCTAGGCACTTGTCCGCGCAACGCACCTTGGTCTAGCCACACCCACACGCCCGCAATCAGCAGCACGCCGACCATGCCCCCCCAAACACCTTCCCAGCTTTTGCCAGGGCTGATGCTGGGTGCCAGCTTGCGCCGCCCCAAACTGCGCCCGGCAAAATAGGCAAAAACATCGGCACCCCACACCAGCACCAGCACGGAGAGTAAGAAATTAATGCCCGTTACCCGCGCCTGCGCCACGGCAAGCCAAGCCGCCGCCAACGCCAGTACTCCACCAGTCACGCGCATCCAGCGGTGCATATGCGGCCAGCCCACCACACCTCGGCGCAGCAGCAGCGCCCCTACCAGCACCCAGATGCTCCCCACCAGTGTCCATAGCAGCGGGGTGGTGCGGTAAGGCAAGCCCACTTTCCAAGCTACTGCGCACAGCACCAAGCAGTCCACAGCGATCAGCCATGAAGCTTTTTTGCTGTACCCATTAAGCTGGCCCCACTCCCACGCGGCCAAACACATCATCACCAAAGCAACCGCCATGAACCATTCAGGCTGGGCAGCAAACAAGGCGGGCAACAAAATAGCCAACAGCGCCAAGGCCGTAATGATGCGTTGTTTAAGCATGTGGTATTGAAAAGGTGGTTAGGTCGTCGCAGAGGCGCGCTCGGCCTTGGTCGGTGTTGCGACTGCTGTCGCTGTGTGCAAGGTGGCCGCCAAAGACACTTGCACAGACAGCTGGCCAAAACGGCGCTCGCGCTGGGCATAGTCAGCCAGCGCTGTGTCTAGCGCAGCTTCGTCAAAATCAGGCCACAGTGCACCGGTAAAGTACAGCTCGCTGTAGGCGCTTTGCCAGAGCAAAAAATTACTGATGCGGTACTCTCCGCCCGTGCGAATCAAAAGATCCGGGTCGGCCACATGGGCCAGCGCCATGTAGCGGCCCAAGCTGGCCTCGGTAATCGCCTCGCCCTGCGCGGCCAACTGGCTGGCGGCTTGGGCAATATCCCAGCGGCCACCGTAATTAAAGCAGACGTTCAGCGTAATGTGGGTGTTGGCCAGTGTGTCGGCCTCGGCTTGTGCAAAACCTGCGCGCACTTTGTCTGACAGCCGGCTACGCTCGCCCACAAAGCAAATGCGCACGCCGCTTTCGTTCAAAGGCTTGACTTCGCGGGCCAGTGCGCTGGCCAGCAAGTCCATCAAGCCAGACACCTCTTCGTTTGGGCGACTCCAGTTTTCAGAAGAAAACGCAAATACTGTCAGCACCTTCACGCCGCGGTCAGCGCAGGCACGCACACAGCGGCGCAGTGCCTCTACGCCCTGCCGGTGGCCCGCCACGCGCGGCATAAAGCGTTGGTTGGCCCAGCGCCCATTGCCATCCATCACGATAGCGATGTGATGGGGAACGGCCTTCATACCGACAAAATTTCTTTCTCTTTGTCGGCCACCAAGCGCTCGATGTCGCCGATGTATTTGTCAGTGGTTTTTTGCACGTCAGCTTCGGCACGTTTTTGGTCATCTTCAGAAGCTTCTTTGTCCTTGACCAGCTTTTTCACTTGCTCATTAGCGTCGCGGCGCAGGTTGCGCACCGCAATTTTCATGCTCTCGCCGTCGTTACGGGCCAGCTTGGTCATTTCTTTGCGGCGCTCCTCGCTCATGGCCGGCATGGGTACACGAATGACTTCGCCCATGGCGGATGGGTTAACACCCAAATCGCTGTCGCGAATGGCTTTTTCAATTTTGGAGGCCATGCCCTTTTCCCACACCTGAACGCTGATGGTGCGGGAATCAAGCAGGCTGACGCTGCCGACTTGGGCCAGCGGCACCATCGAGCCGTAGTACTCCACCATGATGCTGTCCAAAATAGCCGGGTTGGCCCTGCCGGTGCGGATTTTGCCCAGGTTGTGGCGCAATGCCTCTAGGGACTGGCCCATTTTGGCTTCAGTATTGGTTTTAATGTTTGCAATGCTCATAACGTAGTCCTCAAACTTTGGGTTCTTATAGTTTAGTGGGTTGCAATTTACTTATGTCTAGTTTGCTGGTTTTCAATTTACACGTGCACCAAGGTACCTTCATCTTCACCCATAACGACGCGCTTGAGTGCGCCATTCTTAAAAATACTAAATACCCTGATCGGTAGCTTTTGGTCACGGCACAGCGCAAACGCTGCCGCGTCCATCACACCCAGGTTTTGCTGCATAGCTTGGTCGAACGTCAGGTGCGTGTAGCGTGTGGCGGTAGGGTCTTTTTTCGGGTCAGCCGTATAGACACCGTCTACCTTGGTGGCTTTGAGCACAATCTCAGCCCCTATTTCTGCGCCACGCAAAGCGGCTGCAGTATCGGTGGTGAAAAATGGGTTGCCCGTGCCTGCCGCAAAAATTACCACCTTGCCTTCTTCCAAGTACTGCAGCGCTTTAGGCCGAATATAAGGCTCTACCACCTGCTCAATATTGATGGCGGACATCACACGGGCCACCAAGCCTGCGTTGTTCATGGTGTCGCCCAAAGCCAGGGCGTTCATTACGGTGGCCAGCATGCCCATATAGTCCGCTGTTGCGCGGTCCATACCCACCGAACCACCGGCTACGCCGCGAAAAATATTGCCGCCGCCAATCACAACGGCCACTTGTACACCCAACTCAGTGACTTCTTTGATCTCTTGCACCATGCGCATGATGGTGGCGCGGTTGATGCCAAAAGCATCATCGCCCATGAGCGCTTCGCCCGATAGTTTTAACAAAATTCGTTTGTGCGCTGCCATGCTGGACTCTCTCTTGTGCTTGTTATTCAATCTGTGCAATTATCGGTGATGTTGGGCTTGTTTTTACGTACAAAAAAAGCGGCAAATTCGCATTTGCCGCTTTTTAAATGAATGCAAAGTAAAGTCTGCTTATGCGCCCTTGGCTGCGGCAATTTGCGCTGCCACCTCTGCGGCAAAGTCATCGACCTTCTTTTCGATGCCTTCACCCACCACATACAAGGTAAATCCCTTGACGCTGGTGCTGGCGGCTTTGAGCATTTGCTCTACGGTTTGTTTGTCGTTCTTGACAAACGCTTGGTTAAACAAAGCCACTTCTTTAAGGTATTTTTGTACTGAACCTTCGATACGCTTGGTGACAATGTCAGCCGGCTGGGTTGGCTTGCCTGCAGCGGTCGCTACAGCAGCGTCTTCAGCCGCTTTGGCTGCAGCTACGCTGCGCTCACGCTCGATCAGGCTGGCAGGTACTTCAGCGCTGGTCAAGGACACCGGCTTCATGGCAGCAACGTGCATAGCGGTGTCTTTGGCGGCGGCCTGGTCGCCGGTGTACTCTACAACCACGCCAATACGGGTGCCGTGCAGGTAGGTAGCTACGGAACCTTCGTAACGCTGAAAGCGGCGGAAAGTCATGTTTTCACCAATTTTACCGATCAGTCCTTTGCGCACATCATCTAGCGTAGGGCCAAAGCCGTCGGCGCTGTGGGCCAAAGCGCCCAGCGCTTCTACGCTGGCAGGGTTGTGCGCAGCCACCAACGCGGCAGCAGTGTTGCACAGTGCTAAAAAGCTGTCGTTTTTGGTAACGAAGTCGGTTTCGCAGTTAACTTCGATCATGGCAGATGCTGCGCCTTGCGTTGCTACGGCAACCACGCCTTCAGCGGTAATGCGGGCGCTGGCTTTACCAGCTTTGTTGCCCAGCTTGACGCGCAAAATTTCTTCAGCGCACACCATGTCGCCAGCGGCTTCGGTAAGGGCTTTTTTGCATTCCATCATGGGGGCATCGGTTTTGCCGCGCAATTCTGCGACCATGCTTGCGGTGATTGTTGTCATCGTAAATCCTTGTTTAACTAGAAAAAAGGGGCTTTGAGCCCCTTTGTTATGTTGGTGACGGCCTGACCCTGCAGCGCAGCAGTCAAAGCGGTGATGTACCCAACTTAAGCCGCAGCGGCTTCTTGCACTTCTACAAACTCGTCAGCACCTTTGACGGCTTTGACCATTTCGTTCATGGCGTTTGCACGGCCTTCAAGAATAGCGTCAGCCACGCCTTTGGCGTACAAAATCACGGCCTTGGAAGAATCGTCGTTGCCTGGAATGATGTAGTCCACGCCTTCAGGGCTGTGGTTGGTATCGACCACGCCAATGACGGGGATGCCCAGCTTGCGCGCTTCTTGCACAGCAATTTTGTGGAAACCTACGTCAATGATAAACAGCGCATCTGGCAACGCAGGCATGTCTTGAATGCCGCCCATGTCTTTTTCCAGCTTTTCCATTTCACGGGCAAACATGAGTTGCTCTTTTTTGCTCAGCGCGTCCAGGCCAGCTTCTTGCTGAACTTTCATTTCTTTCAAGCGCTTGAGAGAAATTTTCACGGTTTTGAAGTTGGTCAGCATGCCGCCCAACCAACGCTGGTTAACAAAAGGCACGCCTGCACGGTGCGCTTCTTCTACCACGGTGTCACGGGCAGTACGCTTGGTACCCACCATCAAAATGGTGCCGCGATTGGCCGACAATTGGCGCACAAACTTGAGCGCTTCCTCGAACATCGGCTGCGATTTTTCGAGGTTGATAATGTGAATTTTGTTGCGATGACCGAAGATGTACGGTGCCATCTTAGGGTTCCAGAAACGGGTCTGGTGGCCGAAGTGGACGCCTGCGTCCAACATTTCGCGCATAGAAACTGCCATGTGTAGTACTCCAAAGGTTAGGTCTAAAATTCAGCTCGTAATGCGAAAAGTCTGGGTGCCCTCATGGCTTTAGACTGTCGCAACACCTTGAATGAGCTGCTTTGCGTTTAACTTATGCATGAAATTCCATTTACTGCACTAGGCCATAACAGTTAAGGAATTTTCAGCTAAGCCCCTAATTATAGCATTCCAAGGTATTCGCGGCTTTGGCTTGCATAAACTTGCATTGAGTACTCTAGCCAGCCAAAACCGGGGTAACCGGCGAAGTCTGTAACGGCTGATTTATCTGCCCAGTGCGCGCAACACAACCGCAGCATGCACGACAATAGGTAACTCTTCGTAGTTTTCACAGTTTGGTGTATCTTCAAACCAGGTACTGCTAACAAATAGCTGCTTGTGCGCTATTTTGCCAATTAACACACTTACTGATTTAAAAAAACAATGAAAATTGCCGTGATAGGCGCGGGTATTGTCGGGGTGACCACTGCGTATGAACTCGCCCAAGATGGCCACCAAGTCACCGTGCTAGAGCAGCGTGGCGCAGTTGCAGAAGAAGCCAGCTTTGCCAATGCGGGGGTGCTGGCACCTGGTTATGTCACGCCTTGGGCGGCACCCGGCATGCCTTGGAAGGTAGTCCAACAACTGTTTGCTACGCATGCTGCTGTGCGCATTGGCCTGCCGCTTTGCGGTGCGGACATTGCTTGGATGTGGCGTTTTTGGCGGGCCTGCAACCCTCAGGCCTACTTGACTCACCGCACTGCACTGCAAAAACTGGCTTTCTACAGCCGCAGCCGCCTGCACGCCATTACCGAACAGCACCAGCTGAGCTATGACCGCGCTGACGGCTACATGGTGCTGCTGCGCAGTGCCAAAGACGCTGCCATGGTGCAACCTGGCTTGCAGGTACTGCGGGACGCAGGCGTTGCCTTTAACGCGCTGGACGAGGCCGGGGCGCGCTTGATCGAGCCCGCTTTGAACACGGACACCCACTTTCATGGCGCGGTGCATCTGCCGCAGGACGAGGTGGGCAATTGCCGCCAATTTGCGCTGCTGCTCAAAGACATTGCGCGTGGACTGGGGGTAGACTTTCAATTCAATACGCTGGTGCACCAAGTGCATGCAGGCCCTAAGCCAGGTGTAGAACTCACGCGCACCCAGGCTGCCAACAGTGCCTACAGTGCCAGCGCTGCGCTGCCCGGGCCAGCGCAAACCCTTAGGCCAAACCAGCGGCACACTGCAGAGTTTGATGCCGTGGTGCTGTGCGCAGGCAGCGCCAGCGCACAGCTGTGCCGGCCCTTGGGCAAAGCATTGCCAATGCGTCCCATTTACGGTTACTCCGTTAGCGCCCATGTGCGCGAACCGTTGGATGCCCCCCGCAGTGCACTGATGGACGAGCACTACAAAGTGGCCATCTCCCGCCTGGGCGCACGCGTACGGGTGGCCGGCAGCGCCGAGATAGGCGGACAGCCTGGTGTTCACCGCGCAAGCAGCCTGCGCACGCTGTACAAGGTATTGCACGACTGGTTTCCCGGTGCCGCAGTCATGCGCCACGGCGTACAAGAATGGAAAGGTGCCCGTCCGATGCTGGCCAACCGCCCGCCCATCGTAGGAGCCAGCGGCGCAGAAAGCGTATGGCTCAATACAGGCCATGGCTCCAGCGGCTGGGCCTTAAGCAGCGGCAGTGCACGGCTGCTGGCAGATGCTGTAGCAGGCCGCGCCAGTGATATAGACGCTGCGCCCTACCAGTTTTAATTTGAAAGTACCAGCGCGCTACGGCTGGCTAACTTTTGTATCAGACTGCGCTTGTTTTCCTGCCCGCAGCATGCGCATGAGCTTGTCGGCATCGGCACCGTCTGCTTCAGCGCGCAAAGCCACGCTGTCGGGGCCCAGCATTTCGCGCTCCAGCCTGTTGATCATGCCAGGCAGGCTGGGCAAAGCATCGTCAGCCTCTTGGCCGTTATGCGGTTTGGTAGTGGGGTGGGTCAAGCCATCGGTTTGGATTGACACGCCATCTTGCGCCTGCGCCCCGCCTACCCAGGCGATGCGTTTGCCTTCGTCCATTTTGCGCAGCGCGCGCAATGCGCGGCGTTCTATATCGGAAAGTAGCGTGCCAAACACGGGTAGCCAAGCAATGGCAATGCGCGCGGTTTGCGCCAGCGGCGCGCCGTGGCTGGCCAAGGCCATGGTGCGGGTGAGAATTTTTTGCGCCATGGCATTGGCCAGCTTAGCGTCGCGCGGCATGAGCACCGTCACAGCAAAGGCATTAGGCGCTACGCGGCCCACGGTGTCCACCACCGAAATGCTGGACGACAGCGCAGCCGCCAGCTGCACCATACCCACCTCAAAGCCTTCGTCGCCATAGCGGGCCTGCAAAGTCTGCGCGTCGCTGACTTTGACGTAGTAAAAGGCAGCGTAAATGCGCTCGGTGTTCATGCGCTGCACGTTGCGGGCTAGCGTTTGCTCAAAGCCTTTGCGGCTGAGCAAGCCAGTAAGTACGTCGCGGCTTGGCGAGGTGCTGGCCCGCGCCATCACCATGCGGCCCTGGCGATGCTGGTGCACCAGCGCGCGCAACATCACCATGGCCGCTAGCAAGGTTGCCAATGCCGAGGCTACGATGGCCCCATCGTTAGACACATGGCCCAAATAGGAGGCCAAAGGTACTAGCAAGGAGACAACGTACAAAAATACCGCAGGCGCAATCCAGACCGCTTGGGTTTGTTTGCGCAAAAAGGCATGGCCCAAGATAGCCAAGGCATGGCAGAGGCTGGCCATAAGCACCACGGGAATCCAAGGAATAAATGCACTGCGCAAGCTGTAGTCCATGCACACCACCGTTAGTGCTATGCCCATGCTGACAATAGCTAAGGTGACTCGCCACCACCTGGTAGCATACTGCCGCTGGGACAATGCCAGCGCAGTCACCCAAGGGAAAACCACGCACCACAAAGTAGTGGTAAAAAACTTGGCCTCATCGTTGAACTTGTTGCTATCAGGAAATGCATAAACCCCCAGCATGCCGCTGGTGGCGCTGATGACAGCTGCGGCTGCGGTGGTCATTAAAGTAATGGACAGAAAGCTAATTCGCGCAAAAGTGACCGCAGACGCTATACCCACCAAAGCCAGCAGCAGGTTAATGCCCACCAGCAAGCCGATAGTCAGGCCCCAAAGCAGGCGTTCGTCACGGAACACGCTGGCGCTTTGCAGCAAAATGGCCGAGTCCATCACACCCAAGTGCACCACTTCCACCACAATGTTCAAATTACCAGGCCGCAGCGGAATGTCAAATGTGGGCTGACGGTCGCGGAAAGACCAGGTGTTCATGGCCAGCGTGTCCCCTGCAGAGGCTTGAACCCAGGGCTCCTGGTCGTAGCGGTAGGCCATGTGCACGGCATCCAGGCGCGGCATCAAAAAATTCAGGTTAACGTTGGCACCGAAACCGGTTGAGGTCATGTTCAGCCGGCCAATGTAGCGCTGGCCTTTGGCTAGCTGTACGCTGGACGGTTTCTGCTCGATTTTAAATTCGGCATCTGGGGTTGACCACAGCTCTTCAGGGCTAGAAGCCTTGGTGTGGGGCAAGTCACCCACACCAATCACAGCAGCCTGCCAGTACTGGCGCACATCCAGGCTGATTTGGGCATTGCTCTGTGACAGTTTGCCCAGCTCCATGGCATTGGACAACGGTGGTACAGCCGAAGCTGCGCAGTGCAACGCCAGTAAAACGGCGGCACTTGCCCAACGCAAAAATGCTAGACTTTTAACCTGCATACCTGTCATTGGCTAATTTGGTAGTGTTTTGTGTCACAACTGTACGTATCAATCTTTGAACCAACTAATTAGTTAATCGATATAACTAAATAGTCTACCTGCCGCTGCTACTTTTGTACATACCCAGTTTAGAGGATGTTAAAAGTGAGAAATATCACGTTTTAAGCCCTGAAGTAGCATAATTGACCACCATACAACGAATAACGTGCGCTAAAGCACATGCATTTGCGTCGAAAACTTGTTTCAAGTTGTAACCAAAAAGCATGCCAAGTGCTGCTCGGACTGTTCAAGTTGCAGTGTAGTGCGGTTGAATTGCGCTTGGCAGAAGCGGTATTTAATTAAGCACTGTGAGCACGTCAGAGCGGTATTCGCGGCTGTACAAAATAAGCACCACCATGGCTGTGGCAATGGCAAAGGCCAGTGGTGAGAAGAACCACGCGATGACGGCAAACGCAAAATAGTAGCCACGCAAACCGTCGTTAAAGGTTTCTGCAGCCAAGCCCAGCATGCGGCTGGCGCGCTCGGCAAACACCGTGCGGTCAAATTTGCCGGCCTCAAAGTCAAGGTAGTCCGGCATAGAACCTATCAGCAGTGCCGCAAAAGTATACTGGCGCATGCTCCAGCTAAAGCGGAAGAAGGAGTAGACAAAAATCGCAATCAGCATCATGATTTTCAGGTCAAAAATCATGATGCTGGTGCGCACGGCAAAGGGAAAGTCTTTCACAAAATCTGCCGCTTTGTCGGTACTGCCCAGCAAGGCAAACAAGCCGCCAATGACGATGATGGTGGTAGAGCAAAAAAATGACGGTGTGGTGGACAAGTTTTGCGTGATGATGCCGTCCAGCACCCGTTGCTCGCGTGCAGTGGCCTGCACCATCCAGGTACCTCGGTGGCGGTTGGTGGTGGCTATCAGCGAGCCCAGGCGCGCGCCCTCGCTGCGGCTGAACCACGCATAGCCTAGCCACGCAGCAAAAAACCAAGCAAAAGCGGCCCAATCGGCCCAGGGGAGGAGTGTAAAAACTTGCATAGTGCAACTGTACGCGATACGGCAGGAGGTTTAAAACATGGCGGTAGCACACTGCGCTATCTGCTGGCCCTGCTCTTGCACAAAGTGCCCAGCGCCTGGCACCAACATGGGCTCTGGGCAGCCACGGATGATTTTTTGCAACTCGCGCATGCTGATCTCGCCTGCAACAGGGTCTGGCTGGCCAATGGCCATGAGTGTGCGGCCTTGCCATTGGTTTTGCCAGAAATCTACCGCTGCGCGGCTGGTGGCTGCACCGTCATCGTCTTGCGACTCTGGCACCATGGGCGGGAAGGCGCGTGTGGCGGCGCGGTGGCCTGCATCGGGAAACGGGGCCATGTAAGCTGCGCACTCAGCGCTGTGCGTGGCTGCGTTGCCTCTGGCAAAAAGGCGGGCTATGTCGTAGTCGGGCCGGGCTTTGCACAGGGCGCGCCAGGCCGTAAAGCCTTCGGTCAAAGGCACTTGGCCTGTGGCCAGCGCGGTGTTCATCACCACCAGACCCTGGTAGCGCTGGGGCGCGGCCATAGGCATGGTCAGGCCCAGTAAGCCGCCCCAGTCTTGCACTACCAGCACCACGTTATGCAAATCAAGGCGCTCTACCAGGTCAAGCAAGCATTGGCGGTGCCAGCTAAAGCTGTGAAAGCTGTCTTTTTTGGGTTTGTCTGATTTGCCAAAACCCACCATGTCGGGTGCCACCACGCGCGCGCCGCTGGCACTGAGGATGGGAATCATCTTGCGGTACAGGTAGCTCCAGCTTGGGTTGCCATGCAGGCACAGGTAGGTAGTGTGGCTGTGCGGCGCGTCAGGCGCGGTGTCCACATAATGCATGCGCAGGCCTTGCAGGCTGGGCAGGTCGCTTACATAGTTAGGCAGCCACGGGTAGCCGGGCAAGTTGCTAAACGCTGCCTCTGGCGTACGCAGTGCGTCGTCACGCAAGGGGTGTGATAGCCGCTGGGTTTGGCGTTGAATTTGGCGTTTTTGATTGAAGAAGTTTTGCAATAACTGGCCGCTGGCCCAAGTAAATGCTGCACAAGCAGCTCCTAAATCTGCAGCATTGACAACCTGGGTATGGTGGTTCAGTGCGGGATTGGCAAACAGGTTAGTAACCGAGCCTGCCGCGCCGGTTTTAGCGTCGGCTGCGGCGTATACCACTTTTTTTAACCGTGCATGCAGCATGGCACCGGCGCACATGGCGCAGGGTTCTAGCGTTACATACAGTTCGCAGCCGTCAAGCCGGTAGTTGCCCAGCAGGGCTGCTGCTGCGCGCAGGGCCACAATTTCAGCGTGGGCGGTGGGGTCGTGTGTGCCAATGGGGGCATTGCGGCCGGTGGCAATCACTTGGCCATCTTTAACCACCACCGCACCCACGGGTACCTCGCCAGCTTGCCCTGCGGCATGGGCTTGGTCCATGGCCAATTGCAAAAAATAGGCGGCTTGCGCTTGTGGAGTCATGCTGCGGAGTGTAGCGCGTATTTTTTGCTTATTTAGGACTTAAATTGGCATGTTTTAGGGCTCTGGCCCAAGGAAATGCTGCATGGGTAGCTATGTATTTCATAGTTTAGTGTTTTGTATTTCTGGGGTGCTTTAACAGCCCGTGGCAATGCTTGTGTGCATTGGTTTGCTTTTGTTACTGCTTGGGTTTGTGAACAGCCCGTTGCAATGCTTGTGTGCCCTGATAACCTTGGTCGGGCGACGGGACATGTTTTTTGCAAACCTCCGCAAAACACACGCACAGCTCAGTAGTTATCGTAGGCTGTCTCCGCGCCTTTGCTGCAGTTTGCAAAAAACACGCTCCCATCGCTTCTCCCTGGCAAATTTGGTAGTTGAAGGCACGTTAGGCAGGTGCATGTGACGGTGACTGGCTGCGCGACCCCCTAAGGCTGGGGACACGTAGGCCTACGTTTGTAACGGCAACTGAAACCTAGACTCTCTTAGCGTTAAATGCCCCCAAACCAAACTGGCAAAGCGTCGATTGAGTGTGGCCTTGATGAAAATCTGGAAAAAGGCGCGCGGTGCATAAGGCAGCCTAGCGCGCCCTGATTTCGTGCGTGTTTTTGGAAGATTTTGCAGCAAGGCCACACTCAAGCGGCGCAAACGTACAAAAGCTGGGACAGCAATCTTCAAAGACCTTAGAAAACACTTAAGCAGCAGCCGCCACCAGCCGCTGCGCGTAGGGGTGTTGCGGCGCGTCTAGCACGGCGTGCACACTGCCCTGCTCTACGATGTCGCCATCTTTCATCACCATCACATGGTGGGCCATGGCGCGTATCACGTCTACGTCGTGGGTGATCAGCAAATAGCTCAACCCGCGTTCTTTTTGCAGGCGCTGCAGCAGGCTAAGAACTTGCTTTTGAATCGTCACGTCCAGCGCGCTGGTCGGCTCGTCCAGCACCAAGGTTTGCGGCTGCACTATGAGCGCGCGGGCAATGGCAATGCGCTGGCGCTGGCCACCCGAGAACTCGTGCGGGTAGCGCTGCAGCAGGTTGGCAAACTGGTCTTGGCCCAAACCCACCTCTTGCAAGGTGTGCACCACCCGCTCTTGGCGCTGCGCGGGCGTGAGCTCGGGTGCATGAATGCGCAAACCCTCGCCCACAATGTCTTCCACCGTCATGCGCGGCGACAGCGACGAAAACGGGTCTTGAAACACCACCTGCACCGCTTTACGCATCGCTTTGTTATTGGCAGCGTTTTTGCTCCAACCCATGCCCGCAATACTCAAATCACCTTTACACGGGTGCAAACCCAGCGCTGCCAGCGCCAGGCTGGATTTACCTGAGCCCGACTCGCCAATCACGCCCAGCGTTTGCCCCGCCGGGATGTTGAAGCTAGCGCCCTGCACCGCCACAAACTCACCGGTTTTAAACCAGCCTTTAAAGCCCGGCACCCCGACCGGGTAGCTCACGCGCAGCGTGTTGGCTTGCATGACTGCAGGCAAATCAGCGTTGGCCGGAGTTTCTTGAACATCCCGAGTTGGCTTACTGTCCATTAACTTTCGGGTGTAGGCGTGCTGAGGGCTGGCAAATACATCGCGCACAGCGCCCTGCTCCACGATCACCCCGTTTTCC
>JAYWGO010000029.1:0-27673 GCA_043778205.1 Polaromonas sp.
GTCGTACTACCAAACGGGCAAATACTTAGGCTACCTGCGCGTGATTTTGGAAGATTTTGCAGCAAGGCCACACTCAAGCGGCGCAAACGTACAAAAGCAGGGAAAGCAATCTTCAAAGACCCAAAGATAACCAAAAACCAAGGATTGTAAGAAAAAAAACCCTATGACCCAAGAAAATGCTGCACAAGCAGCTATTATTTTAGTAGTGAGCGAAATTTCACCCAGATGCCAAATGTCAGCTAACAAAGTCAACTGCGCAACCGCTAGGGCGATTATCTAGGCTTAAAAAGCGTCCAGCACAGCACCCTTAGACGCACTCGACGCATTGAAGGCAAACTTGGCTTGCACACCGCGCGTATAGCGTGGGGCAGGCTTTTTCCATGCGGCGCGGCGGGTGGCCAGCACGGCATCGGACACATTTAGCTGCAGCAGCAACTGCTTTGAGTCAATCGTCACGCTGTCGCCGTTTTCAATCAGCGCGATGTTGCCACCCTCAGCCGCCTCGGGGGCCACGTGGCCTACCACCATGCCCCAGGTGCCACCGCTAAAGCGCCCATCGGTGATCAAGCCGACCGTCTCGCCCATGCCCGCGCCAATCAGTGCACCCGTGGGGGCCAGCATCTCGGGCATGCCTGGGCCGCCTTTGGGGCCTAGGTAGCGCAGCACCATCACGTCGCCATGGGTTATTTTGCCGTCCAAAATAGCTTTGAGGGCTGATTGCTCGTCGTCAAAGCACTTGGCGGGGCCCGTCATGACGGGGTTCTTCAGGCCGGTGATTTTGGCCACTGCGCCTTCGGGGCTGAGGTTGCCTTTCAAAATAGCCAAGTGGCCTTCTTTGTACATCGGCTTGTCTATGGGGCGAATGCAGTCTTGGTCGGTGCGCGGTACGTCGGGCACGTCTTTCAACACTTCGGCTATGGTTTGGCCCGAAATGGTGATGCAGTCGCCGTGCAACAGGCCCGCGACCAGCAGGGTCTTCATGACCTGGGGAATGCCGCCCGCTTTGTGCAGGTCAACCGCCAGGTACTTGCCCGAGGGCTTGAGGTCGCACAGCACAGGCACTTTTTTGCGCATGCGCTCAAAGTCGTCAATCGTCCACTCCACCTCGGCCGCGTGGGCGATGGCCAAGAAATGCAATACCGCGTTGGTGCTGCCGCCTGTGGCCATGATGACGGCAACGGCGTTTTCGATGGCTTTTTTGGTCACGATGTCGCGGGGCTTGATGTCTTTTTTAATCGCCTCGATCAGCACCTTGGCCGACTCTTTGGCCGAATTTTGCTTCTCATCATGCGGGTTGGCCATGGTGGACGAGTAGGGCAATGAAATGCCCAGCGCTTCAAACGACGATGACATGGTGTTGGCCGTGTACATGCCGCCGCAAGAGCCGGTGCCAGGGATGGCGCGCATCTCAATCTCACGCAGGTCTTCGTCGCTCATATTGCCGGCAGCGTTTTGGCCAACGGCTTCAAACACGCTGACAATATTCAGGTCTTGGTCTTTGTAGCGGCCCGGCAAAATGGTGCCGCCGTACACGTAAATAGCCGGCACGTTGGCGCGCAGCATGCCCATCAGGCCGCCGGGCATGTTTTTGTCGCAGCCACCCACCACCACCACGCCGTCCATCCACTGGCCTTGCACGCAGGTTTCAATACAGTCGCTGATGACTTCGCGGCTTACCAACGAGTACTTCATGCCTTCGGTGCCCATGGCCATGCCGTCGCTGATGGTGGGGGTGCCAAACACCTGCGCGTTGCCGCCCGCCTCCATAATGCCTGCAATGGCCGCATCAGCCAATTTTTGCAGCCCGCTGTTGCATGGCGTAATGGTGCTATGGCCATTGGCCACGCCCACCATGGGCTTGCCAAAGTCGCTCTCTTTGTAGCCCATGCCGTAGTACATAGACCGGTTGGGCGCGCGGGACTTGCCTTCGGTGATGTTGGCAGAGCGCAGGGGCGTGATGGGGATGATTTTGGTGGTCATAATCTTGTATTTGATGTTCTGAAGGTGCTGTTGGTGTGCGTTGACATTGCGTAGGGTTTGAAGCAGTTTACTATTGCAAGATTGTAATGGTTCGCCTTGGAGACGGGTATGAAAACAAGCATCGGTATGGTCGGCATTGGCCTGATGGGCCACGGTATTGCGCGCAATTTAGTGCTGCACGGCCACCCGCTGGTGGTGTTGGAGCATGTGGGCAATCAACCACTGGACGCGCTCAAAGCGGCTGGCGTGACCACGGCCAGCACGGCGGCGGCGCTGGCTGCGGGCGTAGACATTGTTATTTTGTGCGTTACGGGCTCAAGCGAGGTAGATGCCGTGCTGACGGGGCAGGGCGGTGTGCTCCAAGGCCTGCGCACAGGTGCTGTGGTGATTGATTGCTCTACCGCAGTGCCTTCTAGCACCGAGCGTATGGCGCAAGCGGTGCAGGCCGCCGGGGGCCGGTTTGCCGACGCACCCATGACCCGCACCGCCAAAGAGGCCCATGCTGGCCGCTTGAATTTGCTGGTGGGTTGCGATGCCGCGCTGTTTGATGAAATTCACCCCGTACTGGCCTGTTTTGCAGAAAATATTACGCGGGTGGGGCCGGTGGGCGCGGGCCGCCGCATGAAGCTGCTGCACAACAGTGTGTCGCTGGGTTTTGTGGCCCTGCTGGCCGAGGCGGCGGCCTGTGCCCAGCGCGCTGGCATTGCGCCCGAGGTGTTTGTAGAAGTGCTGGGCAAGGGGGGCGGTGCAGGTGTGGCGCTAGAGCGGCTTAAGCCTTATTTGCTGTCGCAAGACACCTCTGGCTTACAGTTTGCCATGGCCAATGCCCACAAAGACCTGGGCTACTACACCCAAATGGCAGGTGATATGCATGCCGTGCACACCATAGCTGACGCGGTGCATGCCACCTATGCGCAAGCCGTGGCCCAGTCTGGCCCGGGCGCGCTGGTGCCGCAGCTGGTGTCTTTGCTAGCCTGCATGCCTGCTGCGCTTCCGCTAGAAGACTAACCCTGCCATCAGCCTTGGCCTGGTGGTGCAAAATACGCACTATGCTGATCCACCCCCAAATTAACCCTGTCGCTTTACAACTAGGCCCGCTGGCCATTCACTGGTACGGCCTAACCTACCTTGCAGCGTTTGCGCTGTTTATGTTTTTGGGTATTCGCCGTTTAAAGCACCAGCCTTATGCGTCCATCAAAGGAGCCGGCGCATGGAGCCGCAAAGACGTAGAAGACATTTTGTTTCTGGGCGTGATGGGGGTGGTCATGGGGGGGCGTATTGGCTACTGCCTGTTTTACAAACCCGGCTACTACCTGGGCCATCCGCTGGAGATTTTCTACGTTTGGCAGGGCGGCATGAGTTTTCATGGCGGCTTGCTGGGCGTGGTGGTGGCAGAAGTTTGGTTTGCGTGGTCGCGCAAACGCCCGCTGCTGCAAGTGGCCGATTTTGTGGCCCCCTGCGTGCCTACCGGGCTGCTGATGGGGCGGGTGGGCAACTTTATCAACGGCGAGCTGTGGGGCCGCGTGGCCGACCCGTCGCTGCCCTGGGGCATGGTGTTTCGTGGTGCGGGGGTTAACGGTGTGAACCCACCGCGCCATCCGTCCCAAATTTACCAAATATTGATGGAGGGCCTGCTGCTGTTCATTTTGCTCTGGCTTTACGCCCGCAAAGAGCGCAAACCTGGCCAGGTGGCGGCTGTATTTTTGCTGCTGTACGGTATTTTTCGCTTTATTGCCGAGTACTTTCGCGAGCCCGATGCGCACCTGGGCTTGCTCAGCTTGGGCCTGAGCATGGGCCAGTGGCTGTGCATACCCATGGTGCTGGGCGGCCTGGGGCTGTGGACTTGGGCCCAGCGCCAAAAATAAACAGAAAAACAGGGGTTGACCCAAGGAAATGCTGCACAGACAGCTATTTAATTGATAGTAAAGCCTGGCTGCCCGTTAACCTGAAATCGGACGGTGCAGGCCCACAATATACTCATAACAGGAGACACAATGACCCTTTACCGCCGTACTTTGCTGCAAGCTGCAGCGCTATCCGCCGCAGTCCCTGCGCTGCTGCCCACCGTGGGCCACGCCCAATCCCCCTGGCCCGCCAAGCCGGTCACCATGGTGGTGCCGTTCCCTGCAGGCGGGGGCACCGACGCATTTGCGCGGCCACTCTCCGCACAATTTTCTAAAACCACAGGCAAGCAGCTCATCATCGACAACAAAGGCGGCGCGGGTGGCACGGTGGGGGCCAGCATAGCGGCCAAGGCAGCTAACGACGGCTACACCTACTTTATGGGTGCCGTGCACCATGCCATTGCGCCCAGCATGTACCCCAAGCTGGACTACAACATCGAGACCGACCTGGTGCCCTTGGTACTGGCCGCCGTGGTGCCGCAGGTGCTGGTAGTTAACCCTAAAAAAGTGCCTGCTGCCAGCTACAAAGAGTTCTTGGACTTTGTTAAAAAGAACCCCGGCAAGCTTAACTACGGCTCGGCCGGGGGCGGCACCTCGCACCACTTGGCGGGCGAACTGTTTAAGCTGCAAACCAAAACCTTCATTACCCACATTCCCTACCGCGGCGCAGGCCCTGCGCTGCAAGATTTGATAGCTGGCAATGTGGACATGATGTTCGATGGCCTGGGCTCTTCGGCAACCCACATCAAGGGCGGCCGCATCAAGGCGCTGATGGTCTCAGGCCCCAAGCGCAACCCGGCTTTCCCCGATGTGCCTTGCGCAGGCGAGCTGGGCTTGCCAGACTACACCGTCACCACCTGGTACGGCATTTGGGGCAGCAAAGGCATGCCTGCAGAGGCGCAAACCCGCGCTACCGAGGAGTTTCGCAAGGCTTTAGAAAGCGACGAACTTAAGGCGGTATGGGCCAACCAAGGTGCAGACTTCCCAAACAACACACCTGCGCAATTCGCAGCGTTTTTAACTGCCGACATCAAGCGCTGGGCTGGCGTAGTCAAAGCCTCGGGGGCCAAGCTTGACTGACCTGGGCACCGACCAGCGGGTAAGCCTGCAAGTCAACGGCCCGGTAGCTACCATCACGCTGCGCAACCCAGGCAAGCGCAACGCCATGACCCGCAGCATGTGGCGCAGCTTGCGCAGTCTGGCTGAGGACTTGGCGAAGTATGAAAATAGTAGCTACTTAGCCAGCATTTCCTTGGGTGATAGCCCTATTAGGTGCATTATTGTGGCAGGCGAGGCGGGCCACTTCTGTGCTGGTGGCGATATCACTGAGTACCCAGAGTTTCGCTTTAACGCAGGCACACTGCAGGCATTCCATGAGGCTGATGTAGCGCCCGCACTGCATGCGCTGCTGGCGCTGAATATCCCCCTGGTGGCGCAGATTGAGGGCAACTGCATGGGCGGTGGGCTGGAGATTGCGGCCTGCTGTGACATGCGTATTGCAGGGCAGGGCGCAAGCTTTGGCGCACCGATTGCCAAGCTGGGTATGCCCATGGCACCGCAAGAGCTGGCCATTGTGCTGCGCGCCGCTGGCGATGCGACTGTGCGCGAGATGCTGCTGGAAGCGCGCATTTTCAGCGCGCAGCACATGCACCAGCGCGGCTTTGTACAGCGCGTGGTGGACGATGGCGCGGTAGCGGGCGAGGCACTGGCCACCGCCCAGCGCGTTGCTGCGCTCAGTGCGCAAGCGGCGCGGCTCAATAAAGCCACTTTACGTGCTAATTGGATACAAAATAGCCCGATGACCCAAGGAAATGCTGCACAAGCAGCTATTAAAAATGAAGCACACACAGCGGCGCACTTTGCTTATGCAGCCAGTGCAGAGCATGTCGAAGGCATCACAGCCTTCTTAGAAAAACGCCCGCCCAAGTTTGTTTAATCCCTCTGCATGAGCCTAGCCATGACCAATGCCAACCTGTACGCCCACCTGCGCGCCCACTTCCCCACCAACCTGGACACCACAGCCGTAGAGACTGACAACGGCCTGCACTACAGCTGGCGTGACCTGGACCGCGCCAGCGCCATGCTGGCCAACCTGCTGGTCTCGCTCAAGCTGCCTCAAGGTGCCCGCATCGCCGTGCAGGTAGACAAGTCTGTTGAAGCTATGGCGCTGTATTTGGCTACCCTGCGCGCGGGCTATGTGTTTTTGCCGCTCAATACTGCCTACCAAAGCGCGGAGATGCAGTATTTCATTGCCAACGCCGAGCCCTCGGTGGTGGTGTGCAGCAGCAAGAATTTTGGCTGGGTGTCTAAAATTGCCTTTACCTGCGGCACGCAAAACGTGTTTACGCTGAACGACGACCGCACAGGCAGCCTGCTAGAACGCGCGGCCCATTGCGCTGACCAGCACACCTGTGTAAGCAGTAAAGACAGCGACGTAGCGGCTATTTTGTACACCAGCGGCACCACAGGCCGCAGCAAAGGGGCCATGCTCAGCCACGGCAACATGCGCAGCAACGCAGCCACACTGAAAGACTACTGGGGTTGGCAAACGGGCGATGTGCTCATCCACGCCCTGCCCATCTTCCATGTGCACGGCCTGTTTGTGGCTATCCACGGCGCATTGATCAACGGCAGCACCATGCTATGGTTCAACAAGTTTGACCCCCTGCAGGTGATAGCAGCCATGCCGCGTGCCGCGGTGTTTATGGGCGTGCCTACACTGTATGTGCGCATGCTGGCCGAGCCCACGCTTACGGCAGAAGTGGCACAAAATATGCGCCTGTTTATCGCTGGTTCAGCCCCTTTGCTGAAAGAAACTTTTGAGCAATGGCAGCGCCAAACGGGCCACGCCATCCTAGAACGCTACGGCATGAGCGAGACCGTGATGTTGACCTCTAACCCCTACAGCGCCGACCCGCGCTACCAAAACCAAAGCGAGCGCCGCCCATCCACCGTAGGCTTCCCGCTGCCCGGCGTGAGCCTGCGGGTGTGCGGGGACGACGGTGTGCCTTTGCCAGCCAACCAGATTGGCGGCTTGCAGGTCAAAGGGCCTAACGTGTTTGCGGGCTACTGGCGCATGCCCGAGAAAACAGCCGAAGAGTTCACCCACGACGGCTACTTTAAAACCGGTGACGTGGGCAAAGTAGACGAACGTGGCTATGTGCACATAGTGGGCCGCAGCAAAGACCTCATCATCAGCGGCGGCTACAACGTGTACCCCGCTGAAATTGAGGGCACCATCAACGACCTGCCCGGCGTGGCCGAGAGCGCTTTGATTGGCGTGCCGCACCCGGACTTTGGCGAGGTCGGCGTGGCCCTGGTAGTAGCCCAAGCGGGTGCTGCGCTGCAAGCTGACGCCATCATTGCAGCGCTCAAAGCGCAGCTGGCCAATTTTAAAATTCCCAAGCACTGCGCAGTGCTGCACGAGCTGCCGCGCAACACCATGGGCAAGGTGCAAAAAAATGTGCTGCGTGAGCAGTACAAGGCGCTGTTTAGCAAAGCTTAAAGTTAAATAACCAAAGACCAAGGGCTAAAGCTTCAAGGCGCAGGGTTAAACCTCAGCGCCGGTATTTAAGGCTACTGTTTAGGCCGCCCCAGCTTGCGGTAAATGGTGGCCCGGCTGATGCCCAGTTTTTGCGCGGCAGCGGCCACGTTGCCGCGCAGCTGGGCCACGGTTTGGCGAATCAGCAGGGTCTCTTGGTCTCTCAGCCCTTGGGCGGGCAGCGCCGTAGCAGCCCCAGCCAGAGACGGCACGGCCTGCTGGCGCGACTTGGGTGCCAGCGTGCCGGCTGCGCTGGCGCGCACCTGCATGTGCAGGCCCGACCACAGCGGCACGTTAACCCAAGTGGCGTGGTGCTGGGCATCAAACAAACTGCCGGGGGAGACGGCAAACACGTCGCTCAAATGCAATTGCGCGGTGCTGGCCTGCAGCAGGCCCAGCATGTGGCGCGCTACCGGGTTAATGGCGCGCAGCGCGCCATCGGCCGTCACGCACACCAAGCCCTCGCCGTCTTTGCCGCCGCGCTGGCCAGGCCATTGCAGGTGCAGCACAACTTCGTGGGGTTGCGCCAGCACCAAAGCGTTTTCAATAGCGCGCGCTGTGGTGGCCACCAAGTGCACCAGGGCAGGGCGCTCTTGCGCATCAATGCCGGTCACGTCCACCATGCCCGCGCACTGCCCGTCAGGCCCGGTAATCGGAGCGCCAGCGCACGAGTAGCAGCCGGCATCTTGGTAAAAATGCTCGCCCCGGTGTAACCAGGTGCTGCGCTGCTCAATCAGCGTGCTGCCAATGGCGGTGGTGCCTACGGCCAGCTCCGACAAATCAACCCCCACGCGGGCAATCACATCGGCCCGGCGGTCGCTGCGGTCAATAACGCCGCTGGTGTCCACCACGGTGCCCTGCGCGTTGGTCAAAATTACAAAATAACGGGTCTGGGCAATGGCCAGGCTCAGCTGCACCAGGCTGGTTTGCGCTGCCTGGCGCAGTTGGTGGTTGGCATCTCTGCTGCGCCGCTGGGCGCTGGCACCCACCATGTCAAAGTCCAGGTGCCGCTCGGGCTGCAGGCCAGCAGTTAGGCAGCGCTGCCAAGACTGGGTAATCCACGGGGCAACTCCATGGTTTGGCGAGCCCCAAGATTGCCCATGCTGCACTGCAGCATGGTGCGCGCCCTGCAGCAAAGCACTGCGCGCAAGCGAGATGCCTTGCAATCGGGGTTGGGCGTGCACAGAGGTCATGTTTTATTGTGGTGTTGGGCTACTTCGCATTGTGTTCCATTTTGAGAATAAACAAGCACATGCCTAGCCTTTTAGGGTTGTCCCTAGGTTCGTTGTTACGGCTTAGTTCAACAATATGTATGGAAATTATTTTAGGCAACGCCTGACTGCTGTCCAAGCAGCAGGCTTCTACCCAGGAGACCCGTATGCAAAAAGTTTTGCACATTAATCCCGACAAATGCACCGGCTGTTTGCAGTGCGAGATGGCCTGCAGTTTTGAAAACTACGGCACCTATGCCACCAGCAAGTCGCGCATCAAAGTATTTGACTTTCACCACACCGGCAAAAAAGTGCCTTACACCTGCACCCAGTGCGACGAGGCGTGGTGCTTGCATGCTTGCCCGGTAGAGGCCATCACGGTGGACAAAGCCACCGGTGCTAAAGTGGTTAATGAGTCTACCTGCGTAGGCTGCAAGGTCTGCACCATTGCCTGCCCGTTTGGTACCGTGAACTATGTGCAAGAAACCGGCAAGGTGCAAAAGTGCGATCTGTGCGGCGGCGACCCAGCCTGCGTAGAGGCTTGCCCCACTGCGGCTATCACTTACGTAGATGCCAACTGGACCGGTATCGACAAAATGAAGTCGTGGGCTGACAAATTAGGCAATCAGCCTTCTGCTTCTTAACTTATTTCTTGAGACTTTTTTGAGGCAAACCTAGGCCATACCGCCAAGCTGCTGCCTTATTTTTTGGAGATCACATCATGTCATGGGCTGGAAAAATCCTCCGCGTTAACCTCACCACCGGCGTTTGCAAGTCAGAGCCGCTGAACATGCAGTGGGCACAGGCCTACATTGGCTCACGTGGCCTAGCGGCTAAATACCTTACTACCGAAGTCAATCCCAAGGTAGACGCGCTGTCACCCGATAACAAAATTTACTTCACCACCGGGCCCTTGACTGGCACCATGGCCTCTACCGGTGGACGCTACACCGTGTCTACCAAGAGCCCGTTAACAGGCGCTATTGCCTGCTCTAACTCTGGCGGTTACTGGGGCGCTGAGCTGAAAATGGCGGGCTGGGACATGATTGCCATCGAAGGCAAATCAGACAAGCCGGTGTACCTGTACATCAACGACGATGTGGCTGAAATTCGGGACGCAGCCCACCTGTGGGGCAAGAGCGTGCCTGAGACAGAAGGCACATTGAAAAAGGCCTTGCAAGACCCGCTGACCCGCGTGTGCAGTGTGGGCAAAGCCGGTGAAAACCATGTGCTGTTTGCCGCTATCGTCAACGACCTGCACCGCGCGGCAGGCCGCAGTGGCGTGGGTGCAGTGATGGGCAGCAAAATGCTCAAGGCCATTGCCGTGCGCGGCACCAAGGGCGTGGGCAATATCCGCGACCCTAAGGCGTTTATGAAGGTGACCTTCGAGAAGAAAAAAATTCTCGCAGAAAATGCAGTCACAGGCCAAGGCCTGCCCACCTATGGCACCCAGGTGCTGATGAACGTGATCAACGAAGTAGGTGCCTTGCCTACCCGCAATCACCGCAATAACCAGTTTGAGGGTGCCAAAGACATCAGCGCTGAAGCCATGGCCACACCCCGCGCCACCGACGGTAAAAAGCCGCTGGTGACCAACCAAGCCTGCTTTGGTTGCACCATTGCCTGCGGCCGTATTCAAACCATCGACAAAGACCACTTCACGGTGCAAAACAAACCGCAGTACTGGGGCGCTAACGGCGGCCTAGAGTACGAAGCGGCTTGGGCGCTGGGCGCAGCCAATGGCGTGAAAGATCTGGACGCATTGCAGTACGCCAATGTGCTGTGCAACGAGCAAGGTATTGACCCCATCAGCTTTGGCTGCACCGTGGGTGCGGTGATGGAACTGTATGAGATGGGTGTGTTGACCAAGGAGATTGTGGGCATTGAGGCCCCATTCGGTTCAGCCCACGCGCTGGCGTTTTTAGCTGAGCAAACCATCAACGGTGTGGGTTTTGGCATTGAAATTGGCCAAGGCTCCAAACGCCTCACCGCCAAGTACGGCCACCCTGACTTGTCCATGAGCACCAAAGGCCAAGAGTTCCCAGCCTACGACGGGCGCGGTATCCAAGGCATTGGCTTGGCCTACGCTACGTCTAACCGGGGCGGCTGCCATTTGCGCGGCTACACCATTGCATCTGAAGTGCTGGGCATTCCGGTCAAGACCGACCCACTAGAGCACGAAGGCAAGCCAGAGTTGGTCAAGGCTTTTCAAGACGCGACTGCCGCGTTTGACTCTTCGGGTTTGTGCGTGTTTACCACCTTTGCGTGGGGCTTGGCCGACCTGGCACCGCAAATGCAAGCTGCTTGCGACGAGAAATTCACCACCGAAGAGCTAGAGAAAATTGGCGAGCGTATCTGGAACATGGAACGTGAGTTCAACAACGCAGCCGGTTTTACCCACAAAGACGACACCTTGCCCAAGCGTTTGCTTACCGAACCAGCCACCAGCGGCCCTACCAAGGGCAAAGTAAACGAGCTGGCCAAAATGCTGCCCAAGTACTATGAAGTGCGCGGCTGGGACCCAGAAGGCCGCCCAACAGCGAAAACCCGCGAGCGTTTGAGCTTGGACGCATAATTTACTTGCAAGTCCGTACAGCTTTTTCGCATTGAGTTTGCCCAGGCTACCAGCAGCCTGCCAAACATACAGTGAACTAGACCAGAAAAGCGGCTTGTAGAAGCCGCTTTTCTTTTTTTGCTTTAGGAGATACCCAACATGCAGCAGATTAAAAAACACGTGATCATTGGCGCGGGCCCCGCAGGCGTGATCGCCGCAGAGACGATTCGCAAGCACGCCCCGCACGACGAGATCACCATCGTAGGTGAGGAAAAAGAAGCGCCGTATTCGCGCATGGCTATTCCTTACTTGCTGGTGGGCAATGTGGCCGAGCCAGGCACACATTTGCGTAAAAGCGCCACCCATTTCTCAGATTTGAAGATAAATGTGGTTCAGGCCCAAGTAAATGCTGCACAGGCAGCTACTAAAACCATAGTGCTTAGCAACGGCCAAAGCCTAAGCTATGACTGCCTGCTGGTGGCCACAGGCTCTACCCCCATGCGCCCGCCCATACCCGGCATTGACCTGCCCAACATTTACAGTTGCTGGACGCTGGCCGATGCCCGCGCCATTATGGACAAGGTCAAACCTGGTTCGCGCGTGCTACAAATGGGCGCAGGTTTTATTGGCTGCATCATCATGGAGGCGCTGGCGGCGCGTATTCAAACCCACAAAGCGGGCAAGTTAACCATTGTAGAAATGGGCGACCGCATGGTGCCGCGCATGATGGGCCCTGCTGCAGGCGGCATGATTAAAAGCTGGGTGCAAAGCAAAGGCGTGGACGTGCATACGGGAGCCAAAGTCGAATCCATTACGCAAAACGGCGCGGCCTTGGTGGCCAAGCTGTCTACCGGGCAGAGCATAGAAGTCGACGTGATCATCAGCGCTACCGGTGTTAAGCCCACCATTGGCTTCTTGAAAGACTCTGGCATTACCTGCAAAACGGGGGTGCTGACGGATGACCGTATGCAAACCAACTCCCAAGGCGTGTACGCCGCAGGCGACTGCGCCGAGGCGTATGACCACTTTACCGGTGCGCAGGTGGTCAGCGCTATTCAGCCCAACGCAGCCGACCAAGCCCGTGTGGCCGCGCTGAACATGGTGGGCCAGCATGCCAGCTTAAAGCAGGTGACGCAGATCAACGTGCTGGACACGCTAGGCCTGGTGTCTACCAGCTTTGGCAATTGGCAGGGCGTGCCTGGTGGTGAGCAGATTGAGCTGAAAGACGATGCACACCACAAACTGCTCAGCATGCAGTTCAAGGGCGATGTGATGGTGGGTTGCAACAGCATTGGCTGGACCGACCACGTAGGTGCGCTGCGCGGCTTGGTAGAGGGCAAGGTCAAGCTGGGGGACTGGAAACAGCGGCTGCAATCTGACCCCACCCAACTCATGGCGGCCTACCTGGCTACGGCGCAAGCCCAGGGCCAGTGGAGTGGTGCGGCTGACGTAGCGCGGCGCGGTAACTAAGGCTGGGGACCATTTGTGAAAATCACCCTGAAGCTTTTTGCCTCGCTTACCGACTATTTACCTGCTGCCGACCGCAGCAGCAACATTACCCAGCTGGACATTGCGCCCGATGCCAGCATTTTGCAAATCATTGAGCCCTTTGGCATGCCGCATAAGCTGGTGCATTTGGTGCTGATCAACGGCACCTATGTAGACCCCGACCAACGCGCTACCCGCACGCTGCAAGAGGGCGACGTGCTGGCCATCTGGCCGCCGATTGCCGGTGGCTAGGACCACTGGTTACTATTATAAATATAGCTGCTTATGCAGCATTTCCTTGGGCCATAAGCCACTTTTGCTTAAAAATGCAGTCTTTCTACCTTGAGAAGTTTGACCGAGAGATGGGTTGCACGGTAGCCGAATGGCGCATGTGGCTCCCCGCTGCCATGGGCGATGCCGTTTGGTCACTGCAGCCCCAAAGCACCGCAGACCTGGACGGCGCAAACGGTGCGTTGCAAGCCCGTATCCCAGCGGTGCCCGGCGGCGCATTGCAGATCACTTGGTGCGCTGGTGCGCCGCGCCGTATAGCCTTGTTCAGCCTGCCGCGCCTGCATGTAGGCTTTGCTTTTAGCGGTGTGGACGATGCCCAGCGCTACACATTTATGAAGCGTTTTGATTTGTACATGCAGCGCGGCGGTGGTTAACCGCGCTGCCCCAGCTGCCTGGTACATGGGCCATGTATGACTAATTTCAGGGTGGTAAGCGATTGCGCAGTACAGGGCTCTTGTGTACCCTAGTGCCATGACTACTACGTTGCCCCCGCTGACAGCCTCTGTTTTGGTAGCCGATGACCATGCCTTGGTGCGCGATGGGCTTAAACTGCTGATCACAGGCGTGTGGCCGCAAGCCCAGTTTTTGGACGCCTACGACGCACAGTCGCTGTTTAGCCGCGCGGCCCACCAACCACCGCCCTGTTTGGCCTTGGTCGATCTGAACATGCCCGGCATGGACAAAGGGGCACGTTTGACCGACTTGGCCCGCGCGCACCCGCAATTGCCCGTGGTAGTGGTGTCGGCCCTGACATCGCCCGACACCGTGCGCCGCGCCTTGGCGCTTAGCAATGTGTGGGCATTTGTGCCTAAAAGCTCCCCCGCTGAGCACATGCGTGCGGCTATGCGGTCTGCGCTGTTGGGCATAAAGTTAAGTTTTGCGCCGCCTGATGCAACCGTCAGCCCCGAGCTGCTGCTCCATCCGCGCTTGGAAGAAATCCGTGTGCTGCTGCGCCAAGGCATGAGCAACAAAATGATTGCCAGCCAACTGGGCATCACCGAAGGCACCGTTAAAAACTACATGAGCGATATCTTCAAAGCGCTCAATGTATCTAACCGTACCCAGGCAGCGCGCTTTGACAGCGACAGTGCTTGATGGCTGACGCTACAGCCTCGATGCCCATCGACCCAGACCGACCCGACCCTGAGGACGTACCCTTTGCGGGCACGGTGTTTGCAGGGCTGCGCGCCTGCGAAGTGCTGGGCGCGCTGATGTTTGCCACGGTGCTGCCTTGGTGGCAGCCACTGGTGTGGTGGCTGTTGGTGGCCAGCACCGGCAGTTGGCGTTCTTGGTATGTGCACACACAGCACTTCAAAAAGCACAATCCTGCACAGCGCAGGCAAATCTACCGCAAGTCGGTCTGGCTGATGATGCTGTGCGTGGGCAGCGCATGGTATTTTTTGTACCTGCCTGGCAATATGGTCATGCAGATGGTGCTGGGCGTGTATTTGCTAGGCAGTGCTGCGCTGGTGGCGCTGCGCACCGCAGGTGACTTTTGGCGCGCCACTGTGGCCGTGTGCTTGGTGCTGTTGCCAACCTCACTGCGTTTTTTGCTAGAAGGCGTTT
Source organism: Polaromonas sp. (assembly GCA_043778205.1). Classification (GTDB taxonomy): domain Bacteria; phylum Pseudomonadota; class Gammaproteobacteria; order Burkholderiales; family Burkholderiaceae_C; genus JAAFIP01. The sequence continues at coordinate 14,536 of JAYWGO010000029.1, forward strand.
CTGGCAATTTGCTGGCTTTGCTGTTGGGCATAGGCGGCCCTTTGATAGCGCTCACGCTGTCGTCCATGTCACGTTTGCAAGAGCGTGCCTTAACTCAGCAGTATGAACTGCGCCAACGCGCAGAGCTGGCGGTGGATGCCGTGGCGGGCGTGAGCCTGAGCAAATCCCGGTTTTTTGCTGCGGTAAGCCACGACTTGCGCCAGCCAGTGCACGCGATTGGCCTGTACCTTGACCCGCTGATCACCCTGGCTAACCAAGCGCAAGACCCGGTGGCCCAGCGCGCCGCCCAAGGTATTCGCCAGTCGTGGCGGGCGCTGGACGACTTGTTGTCCCAGGTGCTTGACCTGACCCGAATGGACTCAGGCTCTTTGCAAGCGCAGACCGAACTGGTTGAGCTGGCCCCGCTGGTGCGTGACTGCGTGGTGCAGCACAGCGCAGCAGCAGAGCGTGCGGGTATTCGCATTGTGGCCTTGGTGGGAGCAGGCCGTTTTGCTGTGGCCGATGCACTCATGCTCAAGCGTGTGCTGTCTAACTTACTGGACAACGCACTGAAGTTTTCACCGCCCGACCGGAGCGTAGTGATTGCGCTGCGCCATGCTGTGGGCCATTGGCGGCTGCAGGTGCGTGATGCGGGCATGGGTATTGCGCCCGAGGCGCAAACCAAAATATTTGAAGAGTTTGTGCAGCTGAACAACGAGGAGCGCGACCGCAGACGAGGTTTGGGGCTGGGGTTGGCAATTTCCAAACGCTTTGTCACTTTGATGGGCGGCACCATCGGTGTGCGCTCCGCGCTGGGGCAGGGCTGCTGCATGACTGTGACGCTGGTGCAAGCACATGCGGGCAACGGCCATTTACCGCTGTACCAGCCGCATGCATCGCAAGGGTTTTTGGCCCATGGTCAAACACCGCCTCCAGCGTGGGGCACAGACTCTGGCCCAAGCTCACTTTCCTTTGAGCCATCTGTGCCTGCGCCCCTGGGAGGGCCTTGGCTGGCGCAAGATGTGTTGCTGGTTGAAGACGACCATTTGGTAAGCGCTGCCATGTGCCAGCTGCTGGAGTCATGGGGCATGCAGGTGCGGCATGTAGAAACGGCTGCCGAAGCACTTCGGGCATCGGCGTTTGGGCAGATCGCGGTATGCGACGTGCGATTGCCTGGTGGGGCATCTGGCTTGGACGTGGCGGTGCAGTTGCGAGCACTGGGCAAAAAAGTGCTGCTCATGACGGGCGAGACCGACATGGCCGTGCGCACAGCCGCCGCCAACCAAGGCATATTGCTGTTAATTAAGCCTGTGTCTAGCGCTAAGCTCAAAGCCGCTTTGGCCAGTCTTTAACGGCCAACGCAGGCGTTGTCTTAAAAAATGCAGCACCGCAGAACCTGCAGGGTATGACTAATTTCATATTGGCACGCCGGGGCAACAGGTGCAAACTTCACGCTTGTGTCATTTAACTCGGTCACACTGAGCTTTCACTGCGGTACACCCACAACCACGCTATGCGCTACGACAAAGACTCTGAACCCGCGCAAACCTTGGGACTGCGTGAAGTACTCGACAGCGCCCAATGTGCCCAGTTGGTGGACCTGTGGGTGCGCAGGCACAGCCTGTGTGCGCTAGACATTGGCAAAATGTACGATCTGGTCAGCCGCTCATTACAGCGCTGCAATCCGCCCGAACTTAACCTGCTGGGCGAAGGCCGCCAAGAGCTGATTGCGCAGTTTATCTACACCAAAGTTTTGCGCCTGCACGAACGCGACCAAACTTCTGTGGTGCCGCACAACAACGCTGTGACCGACGACGGGCACAGTGCGCCGTCCAGCTCATTTGCCCTGTGCGCTTACTTTCGCCGCTATTTGATTGACTGCACCCGCGCCAGTGCATTTCGCCGCAAAGTCTCGATTGGCGAGCAAATTACCCCAGAGCAACTTGAGCAGCACCTAGACGTTGAGGAAGGTATTGACAGCTGCCTGAGCGACTACGGCCTGAGCCCCCAGTCGGTGAGCTCGGCTGCCATCGCATTTATTGACCAGCTAGATACGCCAGAGCGGCTGCTGCTGTGCGAGAGCTTTGGGCAAGAGGCCGAAGGCGGCTTGTCGGCGGTGGCTTCGCGCCACACCATATCGTCTTACCATTACCGTGCAGGGCGCTTGGGTTTAGTGCATAAAAGACAAAGCCTGTGCAGCGACTACGCAAAAACACAGCTGGGTGGATGGATAGAAAAAAAGCTGGGCATTCCTATCCATGTTGAAAACATGAGGGTGATTTTGTCGGTATTTAAAATACTAGGTTCAGTGGCAGCGAGTGTAAAAGTTTAGCTAAAACAGCCTATCGCCCAAGGAAATTATGCACGGACAGCTATTAATAGCATAGCGGTCTTGATGCCCAGCATGGTCATTAGCAAAGACCCTAGCAAGTGCAGTGCAGACGTACCCAGTGCCAGTGCGTAGCGCGACTGCCCTAGCATGGCCACCACCTCAGCGCTAAAGCTGCTAAACGTGGTGAGGGCACCTAAAAAGCCTGTGACCAAAGCTAAGCGCCATACAGGGTCTAGTTGCGGCAGGCTTTGGAACACCGCAACGCAGATGCCAACCAAGTAGCCTCCTATGAGGTTCGCAGCCAGTGTGCCCCAAGGCAGGGCCGCTCCGGTGTTGAGCCATAAACCGAGTTGCCAGCGCGCCAGTGCGCCTGCGCTGGCACCGGTACAAATTGCAATAATGTTAAGCATGCGTTGAAGTGTAGCGCTTTGAAGGGGCTTGAAAGCGCGTTTTTAACGGGAAGCTTGGGGCAGGGCCGTAGCGCTAAATTGTTTGCAATGTGGTGGCACAGTGGTTGTACAGTGGTTGTACAGTGCTTGTTACGTGGCCGTCAAAATAGCATATTCAAGCGCAATAGCCGCTGCCAGCCGCGCGTTGTTAAGCACCAGTTGAATATTGCAAGCCAAGCTGTCGCCGCCAGTCAGCTCGCACACGCGCGCTAGTAAAAACGGGGTAGATTCTTTACCGCCAATATTTTGCGCTGAAGCCTCTTGCAGGGCTTGGGCTATGGCCGGGTCAATCACGCTGCGCGGCATGGCGTACTGGTGCGGTATCGGGTTGGCTACTACAAAGCCGCCTTGCAAATTGAGCGCCCATTTGGCAAACATGACTGCGGCTATCTGGGCTGCGGTATCTAGCTGGTAGTCCACTTTGCAGTCACTGTCACGGGTAAAAAAGGCGGGTAACACCGCTGTTTGGTAGCCTACTACCGGTACCCCGTGGGTCTCCAGGTATTCCAGTGTGAGCTTCAAATCTAAAATTGATTTAGCGCCTGCACACACCACGGCTACTGGTGTGATGGCCAGTTCTTGCAGGTCGGCTGAAATATCAAAACTGTGCTCTGCCCCCCGGTGCACGCCGCCAATGCCGCCAGTGGCAAACACGCGTATGCCTGCCATTGCCGCAATGACCATGGTAGATGCCACAGTGGTGGCTCCTGTAGCGCCGCTGGCTACGGTAAATGGAATATCGCGCCTGCTGACCTTGACCACACTGCGCCCGGATTGTCCCAGGTGTTCAATCTCATCGTGCGACAAGCCTGCTTTTAAGCGCCCACCTACGATGGCAATAGTGGCGGGTGTGGCCCCGTGGGCTTTGATTTCAGCCTCTACTTGCAAAGCGGTAGCTACGTTGTGCGGGTAGGGCATGCCGTGGGAGATGATGGTGGACTCTAGTGCTACCACAGGGCGGCCAGCGGCCAGTGCGGCGGCTACGTCAGGGTGAATGTCCAGGCTAGCGTTACGGTTGGTGTGGGTCATAGGTCAAATAAATAGTAAGCAAGTAGCATCGGGACAGCGCGCATACTTAAAGCAGCACCGTAGATTGTGTCACCAACTCTGTAACTAAGGCCACCGATAAATTGGGATGGTTGGCTGCTGCGCAGCCCACTGTGACTGCCGCACAACCCTGGGCAAAAGCTACAGAGCGTTCCAGTGCGTAAGCTTGCAGCAGGCCATAGACCAACCCCGCAGTAAGTGCGTCACCTGCGCCTGTGGTGTTAACCACTTTGCAAGCTAGTGGTGCTTGCCAACCACTGCCACTGTTTTGCGCACTCCAGTACACACCTTTGGCCCCCAAGCTAATGGCAACATGGTGTACACCCTTGGTATGCAGCCAATGGGCAATAGCTTCGACATCAGCGGTATCCTCGCATGCTAGGCCACTTAAAGTGCCAGCTTCCAATTGGTTGAGCTTCAGCGTGTGCACGCTGCCCAGCCACGATTGGATGCGGCCACATTTGTGCGCTGATACGGCATCCACCACAATGGGTTTATTGGCAAATTTGCTGCAAATCCAGCCTAGAGCTTGCGTCGACAGGTTGCAATCTACTACGATCACGCTGGCCTTTGAAAATAACACCGCTTGACGCGATAACAGTGCCGGTGTGATGCTGTCTAAGATGCCCATGTCGTTGATGGCAACCACCATGTCGCCGTTAGGCCCGTGCAGTGATAAATAGGTCGATGTCGCCGCAAGCGGCAATTGCCAGCACTGGTCAACATGTACACCTGCCTGTGCGGTAGCTGCCAGCACGCTAGCGCCAAACGCATCGTTACCCACAGCACTGAGCAAGTGGGCAACTACGCCTAGGCGCGCTAAGTTTTCTGCTACATTGCGGGCAACGCCACCGGGTGACGCGCGAATACGGCCAGGGTTGGAGTCGCCCATCGCAAGTGCACCAGCGGTAGCGCCCAGCAGGTCCAAGTTGGCGCCACCTACTATTAGCGCGTAGCCAGCCATGCTTTAGCCCATTTGCTGAGGTAAGTAAGTGGCTATTTGCGGCACGAACCACAGCAGCAGCACCATACCGACCATTAAAAAGAAAAAAGGTAAAGTGACCCGTGCTATGTAGGTGATTTCTTTTTTTGTCATTCCTTGCAGCACAAACAAGTTAAAGCCCACTGGGGGCGTAATCTGGGCCATTTCCACCACAATGACTACAAAAATACCAAACCAAATCAGGTCAATACCTGCAGCTTGCACAGTGGGCAGCAGCACGCCCATGGTCAATACCACCATCGAAATGCCGTCTAAAAAACAACCCAAGATGGCGTAGAACACCGTCAGCACCAAAATCAAAGCGAAAGGCGATAAACCCAGCGACGAGACAAACTCCGCCAAGTGGCGCGGCAGGCCGATGTAACCCATGCTCAAGGTTAAAAACGCCGCCCCAGCCAAAATCAGCGCAATCATGCAGTACAAGCGCGTAGCGCCCATCAGCGATTCTTTGAACACAGGCAAGGTGAGCGATCCTTGCACGGCAGACAGCACAAACGAGCCCACTACACCCACTGCAGCAGCCTCGGTTGCTGTTGCAATGCCTGCGTAAATACTGCCCAGCACGGCACCAATCAAAGCAATCACAGGTATCAGATGGCGCGACTTGTACAGTTTTTGCCAAAAGGTGTATTTTTCTAGCGTGGGCGGAATTTTTTCGGGGTGCATTAGCGACCACACCACAATGTAGCCGCTGAACAAGCTGGCCAAAATCAGCCCCGGCAGCACACCTGCCACAAAAAGCTTTGAGATGGACACCTCAGCAGTTACCCCGTACACAATCATGATGATCGACGGCGGTATCAAGAGCCCCAGCGTGCCTGCACCGGCCAACGAGCCAATGATAAGGTCTTGCGGGTAGCCCCGCTTTGACAGCTCTGGCAGGGTCATTTTTCCAATCGTGGCACATGTTGCCGCAGATGAGCCCGACACCGCTGCAAAGATAGTGCAGCCAATCACATTGGTATGCAGCAAACGACCTGGCAACCAGTTCACCCACGGCGCTAAGCCTTTGAACATACTTTCCGACAACTTGGTGCGAAACAAGATTTCGCCCATCCAAATAAACAAGGGCAAAGCAGTCAGCGTCCAGCTCGATGAAGACCCCCACACCGTCACCGCCATCGCCTCGCCTGCTGAGCGGCTGGAGAACAACTGCATACCGATCCAGGCCACACCAGACAACGTTAGGCCAATCCACACCCCGCTGCCCAAAATTAAAAACAGCGAACCTACCAGCAACAGCGTGATAACAATATCGTTCATAGTGACTATTCGTTGTGCAACATCTCATCGCTGCTAGCGGCTACGCGCTGGCCGCGCAACTCCATCACCAGTTCATCGATAAACGCAATCAGCAGCACCAGGGTGCCCACGGCCATGCCGATTTGCGGAATCCACAGAGGTGTCGCGTCGTTACCAGTCGAAATATCGTGAAAATCCCAAGACTGGTACGCCAGCTTGATGCTGTAGAAAGCAAACAAAGCTGATAAAAATACGGCTGCTATGAGGCACCAAATTTCCAGTCCGCGCTTGGCGTTGCCTTTGAGCATATTGACCAACAATGTCACCCGAATATGCTCGCCCCGCTTAAGCGTGTGCGCCAGCGCTAAAAACCCAGCGCTGGCCATGCAGTAGCCCGCATACATATCTGTGCCGCGAAAATTAATGGTGATGTACCTGTCCACCATGCCTAGCACTACCATCACCAGGGTCAGCACCATCATGGCTGCTGCTGCGTAGGCGGCACCGTCATAGAGCCGGTCTAAATTTAAACGTAATGTCATGCGGTGCTGCGCGGTTTGGTGGGGTTTATTTTTTGCTGTAGTCGTTGATGATGGCCTGGCCATCTGGGCCTGCTTTTTTGACCCAGTCGGCCTGCATAATGCCGCCCACCTGCTTAAGGTCAGCTGCCAGTTTGGCTGGCGGAGTCAAAATCTTCATGCCTTTCTCTGTCAAGGCTTTTTTGTAGAAGTCATTTTTTTCTATACTTGTTTTCCAGCCGCGTTCTTCAGCATCCGCTGCTGCCTTAAGTACCGCAGCTTGTGTTGCCGCGTCTAATGCGTTGAAGGCCTTTAGGTTAACGATGACCGCGTTTTTAGGCAACCAGGCTTGGGTGTCGTACCAGTACTTGACGCTTTCGTAAATTTTGCTGTCAAAGCCTGTTGCGCCCGAACTCATCATGCTGTCCACCACGCCTGTGGCAAAGGCTTGGCTGACTTCCGCCGCTTGAATGGTTACAGGCTGCGCGCCAATCAGCTCGGCCATTTTGGCTGTTGCAGGGTTGTAAGCGCGCCACTTGACACCGCGCATGTCGGCCACAGAAGCGATTTCTTTTTTAACGTACAAGCCTTGCGGTGGCCAGGCTACAGCGTAGAGTAGCTTCATGCCTTGTGCGCCCAGCATTTTGTCTAAGGCAGGTTTTTGGGCTGCATAGAGTTTTTTGCTGTCGGCAAAGCTGGTAGCCAAAAATGGGACACCATCCGCACCAAAAATTGGATTTTCATTTTCATAAATGCTTAGCAAAATCTCACCAATTTGCGCTTGCCCGCCTTGCACTGCGCGCTTGATTTCGGGCGCTTTGAACAGCGATGCACCAGGATGGACTGTAATTTTGAGCTTGCCTGCGCTGGCTTTGTCTATATCGTTGGCAAATTGCACTAAGTTTTCAGAATGAAAGTTTGTAGCTGGGTAGCCAGCGGGCAAATCCCATTTGGTTTGGGCCCATGCGCTGCTGGTGGCTACAGTGGCAAAGGCTAAGGTCAGTACAAAGTTGAATTTCATGGATAACTCCGACAGATGATGGGTAAAAGGTCTAAGCTCTCAGCATAGTTGCAAAAGCTGTGCCCACTGCCCCGTATATTCCCGAAATGCTGCGGCCACCAGACAGGCCCAGCTATAAATAAGGTAAAAATCGAATGAACTTGCGTTTTGTAGAAGCGTTTTACTGGGTAGCCACGCTCAAATCGGTCTCGCGCGCTGCTGAAAAATTATTTTTAACCCAATCCGCTATGTCGGCCAGAATAGCTGCACTGGAAGTAGAGCTGGGCGCGTTGCTGCTAGACAGGCGTGATAAGCAGTTTCGCCTGACTGTGGCGGGCGGCCGGTTTGTCATTTACGCCCGGCAGCTGCTAGAGCTGCAGCGAGAAATTAAAACCGAGATGGGTTCTGGCCAAACTATGCAGGCCTCGCTGCGGATTGGTGCCATCGAGTCGGTATTGCACTCTTGGCTGATACCGTGGATTGAAAAGCTGCGCGCCGAGCAACCTGGCTTAGAGCTGGAGCTGACCGTAGAGACTACCCCGGTACTAATGGACCAGGTGCAGCGTGGCGCGCAAGATATTGTGTTCGCGGCCTTGCCTGCTGGCGGTGACGGCGTACGCACCAAAGCCCTGCCTGCGATGGCCATGTGCTTTGTAGGCCAAACCATCCAGCACCGAAAACGTGCTTACACCTTGGCCGATGTGGCTAAGAATGAGTTACTAACTTTTCAGCGCGGCTCCCAGCCGCATGTGGCCTTGCTGGATGCGCTGCGCCTGGCCCATGTGGACAACAAGCGCATCCACACTATTTCGTCCATTTCGGCTATGGTTCAACTGGTGCAAGGCGGCTTTGGTATTGCTACGCTGCCTCTGGCGGCTGCCGAGCGATTTGTGCAAGTGCAGGGTTTGCGGGTGCTTAAGTGCAACGTGCAGCTTCCGCCTTTGCCTATTCATGCCAGTTACCGCAGTGACCCGAGTACGGGTTTGGTGGACAACGTGCTGAGGTCGGCTTTGGCGTTTATCTAAATCACCTGAAATATTCCTAGGGTTGCTACTTACTCTGCGCAGGAAGCTTCATCAAAAAAATTGATGATTTAAGCAAAATATTATTTGTTTGCAAGCGCAAGCCAGTGTCTTCACAATCGGTTCTATGTTTAAAGAGCATTCGGAACCCGCAGTGAAAACCAATCAAAAAGTCGCAGACACCTTAGCGCAAACCGTTGCGCAGCAGGCACGCACGCGCATTCGCCGCGGCGAGTGGGCATCCCACACCAGTGGGTTAGCCCAGGGTTATGTGCAAGGCAATGTGGTGATCTTGCCCCAGGCCTATGCCAACGACTTTTTGCTGTATTGCCAACGCAATCCTAAGCCGTGCCCTTTGCTAGCGGTCGGTGAGGTGGGCCAAGCCAAATTGCCTAGCCTAGGCCAGGATATTGATATTTGTACTGATGTGCCGCGCTACCGTGTATGGAGCCATGGCGTGCTGGATGGCGAGCCGACTGATATCAGCAGCTTGTGGCGCGGCGATTTGGTGAGCTTTGTTTTGGGTTGTTCGTTTTCCTTTGAGCAAGCGCTGATAGATGCAGGCTTGCCTATGCGCCACTTGGTGCAAAACCGCAACGTGGCTATGTACCGCAGCAGCATTGCCACCCAAGCTGCGGGCCCGTTCAGCGGCCCAATGGTGGTGTCCATGCGCCCGTTCAAGGCGGCGGATGCCATTCGCGCTATCCAAATCACTTCTCGTTTTCCCAACGTGCATGGTGCACCTGTGCACATGGGCGACCCAGCGCAGATTGGCATTTCAGATTTGGCCAAGCCAGATTACGGCGACGCTGTGGATGTGCTGGCCGACGAAATACCAGTGTTTTGGGCCTGCGGCGTTACGCCGCAAGCTGCTATTACCCAGGCGCGCCCTGACTTTTGCATCACCCATGCCCCTGGGGCTATGTTGATTACTGATTTACTAAACCACCAATTGGCAACTTATTAACTTTTACGGAGAAAACGATGAATAAATTATGGATAGCCCTCGCCACTGTAGCTGCCGCCAGTACTGCGTTTGCACAAACCAAATGGGACTTGCCTACAGGCTATGCGGTTGGTAGCTTTCAAACAGAAAACGTACAACTGTTTGCCAACGACGTAGACAAAGCTACGGCAGGCAAACTAAAAATAACCTTGCATGCCAGCGGCTCGCTGTACAAAGCTAACGAAATCAAGCGGGCAGTGCAAACCGGCCAAACCCCAGCGGGTGAGTTTTTGCTATCGGGTGCCGCCAACGAAAACGCCTTGTTTGGTGTAGATTCGATCCCCTTTTTAGCCACCAACTACCTTGATGCGCGCAAGCTGTACACGGCATCTAAACCCGCACTGGAAAAGCTGCTGGCCAGCCAAGGCATCAAGCTCATGTTTTCTGTGCCATGGCCAGGACAGTCGCTGTATTCAGTCAAAGAGATCAAAGGCCCAGAAGATTTGAAAGGCACTAAAATGCGCGCCTACAACCCGGCCACCACCCGCATTGCGCAAATGCTCAAAGCCCAGCCTACAACGATTCAGTTGGCTGAGCTGGGTCAGGCACTGGCGACAGGCACGGTAGAGAACTTTCTCACTTCCAGCGCCAGCGGGGTAGAGAACAAACTGTTTGAGCAAACCAAGTTCTTCTACCCCGTAAATGCTTGGCTGCCGCGTAATGCCACGGTGGTAAGCCAAAAAGCCTTTGACGCGCTAGACAAACCAACCCAAGAAGCTGTGCTTAAAGCAGCATCCGCAGCTGAGACACGCGGCTGGGCCATGAGCGAGCAAAAAGACGGTGACTTTGTCAAAGAGTTGGGCGCGAAAGGTATGAAGATAGCACCGCCTAGCGACGCTTTGCGCAAAGAGCTGCTGGCCATTGGCGAAACCATGACAGGTGATTGGCTTAAAACTGCTGGCACCGACGGCCAGACCATTGTGGATACCTTCCGCAAGAAGTAATTTAAAAAATTTAAGCTTGTAGCCCAAGTAAATACTGCACAGCCAGCTATTAAATAAATAGTAGCTGTGTATTCACCACCCACAGATTGGAGAGCGCCATGGCGAGCGTATTGGACAAGTTTTACCGTTTTTTGATGGGGCTGTCTTGCCTGTCGATGGTTACGGCGTTTGGTGCCATCATGCTGGGCGTGGCAGCCCGCGAGCTGCGCTGGGATATTCAAGGGCTAGATGCTTACGCAGGCTATGCCATTGCCGCCACACTGTTTTTGGCGTTGCCCAGTACGCTTCAGCACGGCGACCATATCCGGGTTACTTTGCTGATGCAGCGCCTGTCGCCGCGTGCACAAAATTGGCTGGAATACTGGTGCCTGGGTGCCGCATCAGCGCTCAGTGTGTACGTGGCGTGGTTCAGTTGCCGCTTGGTCTGGGTGTCGTTTGCCATGCACGATGTGTCGCCTTCTGCTGATGCCTCGCCGTTGTGGATTCCCCAGTTAGCCATGGCTTTGGGTTGCACAGGCTTTGCTACGTCGTTCTTGCATGCCTTATGGGCGCGCTGGACCAGCCAGCCATTTTTTGATGCGCCTGTAGAAGGCGAATTGGCCAAGACCGAATAGCACCTGCAAAGCCACTGAAAGAACCCTCATGGAAATTTTAATCACTTTAGCCCTTATCGTATCGCTGCTGGCGGTGCTGGGCTCGGGCGCATGGATAGGCATGTCGTTGCTGGGCGTTGCCCTGCTGGCCATGGAATTTTTTACCTCCCGGCCTGTAGGCGACAGCATGGTGCTGACTATCTGGGGCTCTACCTCAAGCTGGACGCTGACTGCCCTGCCGCTGTTTTTATGGATGGGTGAAATACTCTTTCGCAGCAAACTGTCGGAGGACATGTTCAAAGGCTTGGCCCCGTGGCTTAACCGTTTGCCTGGCCGCTTGCTGCACGTGAATGTGATTGGCTGCACCATTTTTGCTGCGGTGTCGGGTTCATCAGCTGCAACCTGTGCCACCATCGGAAAAATCACTTTGCCTGAGCTGAAAAAACGTGGTTATCCAGAAGATATTTCTATTGGTACTTTGGCAGGCGCGGGTACTCTGGGCTTGCTGATTCCGCCGTCGATTATCATGATTGTGTACGGGGTAGCTGCGAACGTATCTATCGCCAAATTGTTCATTGCCGGGGTGATTCCTGGGCTGATGTTGGCGGCTTTATTTTCTGGCTATATCATTGTTTGGGCACTGCTTAATCCTAGCAAAGTACCCGCTGCCGACAGTGGCATGAGCTTTGCGCAAAAGCTTTACGCATCCCGCCACCTGATACCGGTGGTGTCATTGATCGGCTTGGTACTGGGCTCTATTTACTCAGGCATTGCCACTGCGACCGAAGCGGCTGCGCTGGGCGTAGCGGGCTCGCTGCTGCTGGCCAAAGTAGAAGGCTCACTGACTTGGGCCAAGTTCAAAGACGGCTTGCTAGCAGGTTGCCGTGTGTACTGCATGATCGGGTTAATACTCGCAGGCGCTGCGTTTTTGACGCTGGCAATGGGTTTTATTGGCCTGCCGCGCCATTTAGCGGAGTTTATAGGCGGTCTTCACTTGTCGCCGTTTGCTTTGATTATGCTACTCACTGGATTTTTCATCGTACTGGGTTGTTTTTTAGACGGCATCAGCATGGTGGTGCTGACGATGGCGGTGCTGCTGCCTACCGTGCAGGCGGCGGGGTTGGACCTAATTTGGTTTGGCATTTTCATTGTGCTAGTGGTGGAGATGGCGCAAATCACACCGCCTGTTGGCTTTAATCTTTTTGTGATTCAGGGGCTGACCAAAAAGGAAATTACCTACATTGCGCGAACCGCTTTACCGCTGTTTTTCCTGATGATGGCGGCGGTACTGGGCACGTATTTTTTCCAAGATATTGTGCTGTGGTTGCCTAGAAAAATGACGTAAGAGTGACATAAGAGTGACGTAAAAAGCCTCCCTATTCCCTGCGTTGATCCTTGCGGTCATCCTCGCGTTAATCCTCGCGTTTTTCACCCGGAGCCCTTAATGAAAATCTTTCTTTTTGCTGCAATCCTTGCAGCAGGGTCAAGCTTTGCCCAATCACCTACCAACTGGAAGCTGGCCACCGGTTACCGAGCAGAGTCTTTTCATACGCAAAACATTGCGCAGTTTGCGCGTGAAGTAGGCGCGGCCAGTGGCGGGCAACTCACGATTGAGGTCATGCCCAACGGCACGTTGGCCAAGCTTTCCGACATCAGCCAAGCGGTGCGTGACGGCAAAGCCCAGGCGGGCGAGACCATCATGACCAGCATGGTTAAAGACATCCCGATGGCGGGTGCTGACTCAGTTCCTTTTGTTGTCAGCACTTACAGCGATGCACAGCGGCTGTGGAAGCTACAACGTCCGGGCATTGAAAAGCACTTTGCTGAACGAGGCTTGAAGCTGCTCTACGCCGTGCCGTGGCCGCCGCAAGGTCTGCACTCAAACAAGCCGATTCGCAGCTTGCTCGACTTTAAGGGCACGCAAATGCGCACTTACAACGCCACCACGCTGCGCATTGCCGAACTGCTGTCTGCCAAGCCGGTGGATGTGCCGATGGTTGACG
>JAYWGO010000030.1:0-7787 GCA_043778205.1 Polaromonas sp.
AAAATCTGGAAAAAGGCGCGTCGTACTACCAAACGGGCAAATACTTAGGCTACCTGCGCGTGATTTTGGAAGATTTTGCAGCAAGGCCACACTCAAGCGGCGCAAATGTACAAAAGCAGAGAGAGCAATCTTCAAAGACCTTAGAAAACACGAGAAACCAAGAGTTTCAAGAAAAAAAGCCCTATGACCCAAGGAAATGCTTAATAGTAAGCTATGTATTTAATAGTAAACCTAGCCTGCAGGCACCTCAAAAACCAGGCAAGTGGTAGTTGCATGGGCGTATATTTTGCCGTCGGGCCCCACAATGCGGCCCTCGGCGGTGGCCAGCTGCCTGCCGCAGTGAATCACCTTGCCAATCGCGCGCAAAGGCCCAGTGCGCGTGCTGGCGGCGCGGATGAACTTGACACTCAGGTCGGTGGTGGTGTACGTAGTGCCGATGGGCATTTTGGTGTTCACAGCGCAGCCCACAGCGCTGTCTAGCAAGGTAGCGTACCAGCCGCCGTGCACACTGCCCAACGGGTTGTAGTGTTTAAGCTGGGGCGTGCCCTGGAACACGGCATGGCCCTCGCTAACCTGGACTAACGCAAACTCCAGTGTTTCGGAAATATGCGGGTAAGGCACCTCGCCGCGCAGCATGGCCTGCATAATTTCCAGCCCCGTTTTGCCTGCCAGTTGCGCACGCTGGGCCAGGCCCGCGCCCACGCCTGCGCGAATGTGTGCAACGGTGGTGTCATATTCTTGCTGCCATTGGGCTAGCGTCTCGGCAGTGGTCATGCGCAGGGTCTTTTGTAAATAGGAGGCTTTAAGTATTGCACACGGCAGCCCTGGCTACAGACCCCTTGGCACCGCGGCCAGCCTGCTAAAAACGGCTGAAAATGTGACTTAAAGCCTTAAATTTGTGAAAAAACGCACACCGCTGCGCAATTTCAAAAAATCTGGGCAAAGTAGTTGGCACGCTCTAATGATGCTGGCAGAATCACCCGATGCTGAGCAACCCACTAGGTTTATCCCATCCCGAAGCGCTAGATTTAACCAGCCCCGAGGCCCGTATGGCGTGGCTGCGCGAGACCACCCAGCTGGACATTAGCACATCGCGGGTGCGCATTTTGGCCGCCAAACTGACCCAGCTTATACAAACTGACCGCAACAAAGCCGTGGTGATCCATGACCACGTTAAAACTTTGCCGTTTGGTTGTGTTGCCGACTTTTTGCATACCAAAGCCTCCGATGTCATCAAATTGGGCTACGGCGACTGCCACACCAAAGGTGTACTCTTTGTAGCCTTGCTGCGCGCTGCACACATACCGGCGCGTTTGCGTTTTGTCACGCTGCCATCGCGGTTTTTAACCGGGCTGATCGATACCGGCAGCGAAACCATGACCCACGCCATAGCTGAGGTGTACCTGGACACCCGCTGGGTGCAAACCGACACCTACGTGGTAGATGCGGCCTTAAACCGCGAAGCACGGGAGCTGCTATTGGCAGAAAACAACTTTCAAGGCTACGGCGTGCATTCGATGGCCGACCAAGACTGGACCGGTTTTGACCACGCCTATGCCCAGTGCGCCAAAGGCGACCCCACCAGCCTGCCCGTGGTGGACTGGGGCGTAAACCACGACCCGGCGCACTTTTATGCCGATGCGTCGCACGCCGCGCTGCGCCACAGCTTTATGATGCGGGTCAAATGGATGCTGGGCGCGCAAATAGTCAACCGCAAGGTAGAGAAAATTCGCCAGCGGGCAAAAGATTTTGGCGAGTCCTTGTCGTCGAGGTCGATGCACAGTGGGCCTACAGGCTTGCAAAGGAAATAAGCCATCCGTGCTGCTGCAGCGCACAGGTTGGCTACACCGTATAGTTCAGCGCCATGCGGCCACCGTCGGCGGTGATAATTTCGCCGGTTATGTAGCTGGACGCATCACTGGCCAGGTAGGCCACCACATCGGCTATTTCTTCGGGCGTGCCCAGTCGCCGCAGGGGCGTGCGGCTCAAAATACGCGCCTTGGCTTCCTCGCTGGTCAGCACCGCTTTGGCCGCCAGCTCGGTGGCAATGGTACCGGGTGCCACCGCGTTCACGCGCACACCCTGGTCGGCCAGGGCCAGGGCCATCACGCGGGTTAGCTGGTTGATGCCGCCTTTGCTCATGTTGTAGCTGGCAATGCTGGGAATGGCCAGCACGGCGTTAACCGAGCTCATGTTAATGACGCTGCCGCCGCCGGTTTTTACCATCTCCCGCGCTACCGCTTGGGCAACCAAAAATGCGCCTTTGAGGTTCACGCGCAGCACCGCGTCAAAGTCGTCTTCGGTCACGTCCAAAAACGCTGCGGCTTTGAAAATACCGGCGTTGTTGACCAGCACGTCAATGCGGCCATGCTGCGCCAGCGTGCGCTGCACCAGGGCGTCCACCTGCGCTTTGCTGCCCACGTCGCAGTGCACAAACAGCCCTCCCAGGGTGTGGGCCAAGGCCACGCCGCGCGCCTCGTCTATATCGGCCAGCACCACATGCGCCCCTTCGCGGGCAAAGCGCTGCGCGCAGGCCGCGCCGATGCCTTGGGCTGCGCCGGTAATGACGGTGACTTTGTTTTGCAGACCAAACTGCACAGTGTGAGATGCCATGGTGAGAAGCCTTTTCAGATGTGTTTTAGATGCCTTTTAGGCTTACGGCCCAAGAAAATGCTGCACGAGTAGCTATTAATTATGTAGTAAGTTGATGATGGCCATAAAAGCTTTTTGGTGTGCCTAGGCTCGTAAAAGCGCAGGCCCGCAAAAGCTAAGGCCCTCAAAAGCTAAGACCCACAAACGCTCAAGCCCGCTTAAAGTTCATCTGCGAATAGATGCTGTGCAGCCCGGCCCAGGCAGCTTGCGTGCCCAGCGTGCGCGGCTGCACTTGCAGGTGCTCTAGCGCCAGCGTGTAGCGCTCTTGCAAGCCTTGCGAGCCTACCACCACCACTTCGCAGCCAGGGTCTAGCTGCATCGACACCAGCTCCTCGCCAATCACCAAGCCCGACAAATAGCTGGCGGCCTGCTGCGGGCTGAGCTGGTTAAACAGCGACTTGACCCGCACACTGAACGCGGTGTTAAGCAAACTCTCGCTGGTAGTGGCGTGCTCTATGCCCTGGATGAAAATCTCTTTGTCCAGCGGTGGCGCGCTCTGGCCAGCCGGTGGCAAACTTTTGGCCAATATGGAATGCTGCGCCAGCAGGTTGTACACCTCACCGGTCATAAAGGTGTTAAACCCTACAATGGCACCATCTTCCAGGCTAACCCATTTGCTGTGCGTGCCGGGCAGCACCATCAGTGCGGTGTCCAGGCCCAGCACAGCGGCCGCGCCAAACACCTGGGTTTCTTCGCCGCGCATCACGTCAAAATATTCGCTGCGCACACCGGGCACTATAGCCACGCGGTCGCGCACGGCCCAGCCCACCATCAGTGCCAAATGGCCTGCGGTGGCAGGGCAAGGGCAGTAGGGTACCTCGGCCAAACCGTCTTTGCTGCCCACCATGCCTGAGAGCAAATAAAAGTAGCCGCCGGCCTGGGTAAAGCGGGCGCAGGTGGCAATCAGGTAGTTGGCAAACTCCCCTTTTTTGAACGACAAAATACCGCGCGGCTCGGCCAGTTCGTCCAGTATTTCGCCGTCAGGCGCAATTAAAGCCGCGCGAAAGTTGGATGTGCCCCAGTCTACGGCGATAAACGGATGTTCGGAGGTGTTGCTCATCCGCGTATTATCGCGCGGCTAAGTGGCTAAGTGGCTAAGGTAGTTGGCTTCGGGCGAGGGGGCGGTTGTAAACGCCCCCTTAACTCGGTACACCAGAAATCGGTCAGTTTGCAACCGCTATCTCAACCCTACTTAAACTGGTCTGTTGTTAGGAAAATACTTCGCCATCATTTTAGCGAAAGCATCTTTTGCCGCTTGGCCCTCGGCTGCGCCATAGGTGTCGATCCACACTTTGTACCAACCTTCGCCGTAGGAATTGTTATTGTCCCCATTAAGCTTAAGTGCCGAAACGGGCTTGTTCAAAACCTCCACCGCATGCGCTTGAAACGCTGCGTTGGTCATCGGAATCATCCCTTGGTAACGCGCCAAGCGGTCATAAATCAAAGCAGATGGCTTTAGGCCCGCAGCAGCAATGGCTGTCTTCAGGGCATCAGCATTAACAGGTTGATCGCCCCAAAAGTGAATTAGCGGGGTAAGGTCAACACCAGCCGCGATCGACATCCGCAAAATTCGGCTGTCAACTTCCGCCAGGCCCGCACCTGCGGCCACCGCCTCCTTGCGGAAAACACGGTTTTCTTCGAAGTGAAACTTCTCTAACTTATCCCAGCCAAACAGCGCTGCAATTTCCACGTACTTGGCGTAACCACGTTGTACGTACATCTTTTCCTGCATTGCCGAAGTGATGCCCATGGGTTTGCTGTCTCTAAAATTCTGCCTCACCATCCAGCCAACAGCAGCTTGATCGCGGCCTATCAGCTGCGATGTGTTGTTCATAGATTTGCTTAAAGCTCTGTCAAAATCAACACCGTAAAGTTTGTTGCTGACAGCCACGCTTAGGATGTTCACAGAAGCTTCGCCCTCGCCCGGGAAACCACTGAACAGCTGGGCGTGGCCCAGTTCGTGGAACTCTATTTCCGAAAAATCTTTGTCGGGTCTCAAGTACCAGTTTTTGTTATTACCGTCAGTTGTGGCACCCGGGTTGTAGGTGTTGTTACCCGTGGGATAACCAATACCGAATGCATTGCCCAAGAGGTCGGTGTCTACAGTCAAGTACAAAATCTGGTTGTTTCTAACGCGGCTTCTTCCCACATAATCCGACACGATGTCCATCCTGGCGTCCCAGTCTTTCATTAAGGTGATGGGGTCTTCGTACTTGGTAATCCAGCTGGTGGGCAACGTCATCATGAACTTGTCGCTCATAAAGTCAGCCCATGGTGCAGGGTTCATTCGCTGAGTTTCTTTCCACTGCTGCAGCGTTGTTGCGTTAAGCGCTGTGTTAGAGAACAGCGGTGCCGGCACAGCGTTTTGGATCGTGATGGTAACGTCGCTCCCTGCATTGGCTAAGTAAGGCACATCAATGTAAATACCACCGCCATTGGGGTTGGCAATTTCAGTCACGTTGGCTGCGATGGGAAATCTATTGGTTACGCGAAATGGGCGTGCAATGGTGCTTTTCATGGTTTTGTCGTGCGGATTGGCGCCGACTTGAATGACAAACCCCTTCCCCACCATAGAACCTGGCACAGTCACCTTGGCCACATCGCCAGCCGCCAAGTAGTAGCCAGTAGGTCGGCGAGCAACTGAACCAGCGCCTGAAAAAGCAGTCCGTATATCCACGTCCTGCACCATCGTTGCGTTGATCCTCACGGAGTTGATCTTATTTGGGTCGGCCGGTATTTTGACTTTACCGGGAAACCATTCGTGGCTGTTGAATTTTTTGCCTGTAAGAATGCTTTTGTACTTGGCAAAGGTATCTGGTAAGAACACTATGTCATGAATGCCCTGCTGGATGGTCAATACAACGCGGTCAATGTCTCTGCCAGAGTCTCCATAGTTTTCGTTCGGGAAACCGTTTTTAGTCTTCTCGTTTGCAAAGAAGGCACCTCCGCGCATTTTTTCATAGGCCGTGATGACATCAAAGGCTTGTAGTACGGTAGCTTCGCTTTCAGCTATTGCGTACATGGTTTGCTTAAGGCGGTTGATATGCAACTGAAGCTGCTCTGACGATAGAACCGAAGTGGCGTCTAAAGCCGACTTGACAGCAGCTACCGAAGCTTTAAATACGGCCGCGTCATTATTGTCACTGGTGATCGGTTTACAGTAGACCCGTTTGCCAACAGAAGGCAATGGATCGCCACCAAAGGTCTCAGTCACGGGCTTGATGACCGTGCCCTTTTTTTGGTTGAAGAGATACACAAGTTGGTATTTTTCAATCAAACCATATGCAAGGTGCATGTCGACTGGCAGCGTGATGTCATTACCGTATTCTTGGCCACATTCCGTATAACCGTCTAGCTTGTAGACCGGCAAACCAATGTCAATCGGCGTGACAGAGCCCGAAGCGTCGCCGCTGGCTCCAGTGCTGGAGCCGCCGCCGCAAGCAACCAGTGCGGAGGTGACAAGCACGCTGCTCGCCACTAAAACCAACAATGAGTTTTTGTTCATGCGATCTAAGAGTTTCATTTGTGTTGTTCCCGTAAAGTAAATTAGTATTTGATTGGTGCTTATGGTTTCATCAGTTTCAGCATGGCGGTACCCATGCTCTCGCCCACTTTAAAATAGCTCTCTCCGTTGTAATTCCAGTGGTATATAAATCCGATCTCCGGTGAAGTATCCGGAAAGTGAAAAGGGCGCGCATCAACGACACTCACGTTGCCTACAAAATCAGGGTATTTAACAGGGTCACTGACTGAACCTTGCGCCGTAACCAACGCCAGACCCTCATTTATGTAGGCATTCGCCATACCCGAATTACCTACCACAAACAACATGTTGGGCAAGTTCAAGTCTTTGCGTATATCCCGGATCAGATTGGCCAAGTTAGCACCGTACTGCGCTACGTAGTTACGGTTGTCACGGTCGTTCCAGCCTTGATGCCAACCAAAACCGACCACCTCAAAGCCTTTGCCGTCGTAGTCCGGGTAGTACTTCTTGATGTCAGACAACACTAAACGTACTTTGTTAACCATCTCAGTGTAATAAACGCCCGTTTTATCAGGTATCGCTGGTGTCGTAACAACTGTGGGCGAGCCTATGCCCAGACCAACTGAGCTAGGAGGCCTAAAGTCAACTGTAAGCGACTTGCCACCCCAAGCTGTTTTGATCAACAGCACTTTGTCAGTTAGCCCATTACCTACCATGTGGCCAAAGCCTAATTCAGGGCCAATGTAGCCTTCGCCAGTGCGCATCTGGTTGTCGACACCCAAGCCAACGCTTAACGGGCCGTTGCGCACTTCTACTGTAACGCCACGTGATTTTTCATCCCAAAATGAAACATGTACATCGTTACGTGTGGCCCAACTTGAGTAGGTTTTCTTGTCAGCTTTCACGCATTCAGCAACATTCGCATCTACCGTGTAGGTAATCGTCTTGCCAGTGTCAACCAGGTAGCTGTATTTAGCGGGCTCCTTTTCCACCATTGCCCGCAGGCTGCCCATACCGCCCAGAATGTTGGCTGGGCCGTTGCGCTTACCGTCGGCCTTGAGAGGGCAGACTATATTGGCCCGGTCAGGGTCGCCGCCCCGGTCTACTTTGCCATAGCCTTCCATGTTGGACTGCCCCGCCAAGATGAATATTTTGAGCTTGCCGTTGCTGGCGATCGCCGGCACATTAGGCGTTGTTGGGGTTATTGGCGTAGTAGGTTCAGCATTAGCGGTTGGCTTTCCTTCAGGCTCTGCAGACCCGCCGCATGCGGCAATAGTCGCTGTGATCAAAAGGGCACTTAAGAATTTCACAGCCTGTAGCTCGCTTGGCAGTGGTCTGCTTGGGTACATAGTCAGTTTCATCGTATAGATATCAGATAGTTTTACTTAAATACTAATTATGTTGATGAGTGCTCTAAGCGAAGATTACAAAGTTGTCATAATCACTATTAAAGTAGTAAAAATATGCTCAAATTTTTAGCACCACAAGGCATCGACGTTTTTTGGGCCAACAGCCGATGGGTTGCTGTTGCTTTAATTTGGCTAAATGCATAAAATTAGGCTATGTCATCGTTAACTGTTGATTCGATTTGATACCCAACGAGGCCGACAAGAAAGCCGTGCGTGAGCTATTGTGATGGTGACTGTCAAGA
>JAYWGO010000031.1:0-27036 GCA_043778205.1 Polaromonas sp.
AACATTCAAGACGGCATTTGCGCGTAACTACGACCTCGCCTCCAATAGCTTTAAAAAGGCAATCGATGAGATCGACAAATCTATCGACCACCTGCAGAAGACTAAAGACGCTCTGCTGGGCACAGACAGGAATCTACGGCTTGCGAACGATAAGGCGCAGGATGTAACGATCAAAAAGCTGACGCGGGGCAACCCGACAATGGCAGCAAAGTTCTCCGAATTAAAAAATTCTGGTTCTTCTGACGCTGAATGAATCTGGAGTTCGGCAGCTATTCACCTCACTTCTTACGGCGCATCACGCCGCAAACAGCAAAACCGCTCCCGCCATCCGCTACCATTGCCCCAACGCCCACCCCGGGCCATAACGGAGAAAACCATGTTCAGTCACGTCATGTTTGGTGTTAATAATCTTGAGGCTTCGCGCAAGTTCTACGATGCGCTGCTGGGCACGCTGGGCGTTGGCCCGGGGGTGGCTAACAAGAACCGGTATTTCTACCGCAGCCCTGCGGGCACGTTTGGCATTACCACGCCCATTAATGGCGAGCCGGCTACGCATGGCAATGGCAGCACCGTTGGGTTTGCCGTGCAGTCGCCCGAGCAGGGCAACGCATGGCATGCGGCGGGCTTGGCCAACGGCGGCACCACGTGTGAAGACCCACCAGGCTTTCGCGAAGGCCCCACAGGCCCGATCTACCTAGCGTACCTGCGCGACCCAGACGGCAACAAGATTTGCGCGCTGCACCGGCCTGCTAAGTAAACTAAGGCTTAAACACCTGAATTTTTAGCCCATCCACAGCTGAGAAGTGTTTGCCATTGCCCGTTAGCAAAGGCAGTGCGTGGCTGATGGCCGTAGCGGCTATGAGCGCATCGGCCATGTGCAGGCTGTGCGATAGGGCGTATTTTTCTACCAGCGTGCAGGCTAGGTCGCTGAGGGCGGGGGTTATAGGCAATACATCGCTGTCGCCAGACTTGAAGGCTTTTTGCATGGCCTTGAGTTCGGTTTTGTTGCGGCAGCCTTGGGCTAGCTCCATGTAGGACACGGCGGATATGTACCAGTCAGCTTTGCCTTGCAGCGCAGCCACGGCGCGTGCGTTGCCGCGTAGCGCCCAGATGAGCACGTCAGAATCCACCAGCACTCCGCTGGCTGACACTATGACGGTAGCCATTTAAAAGCGGGGTGCGCGCAGGGTGCGCACATAGGCTGTGGGGTCGGCCATGTCGCTGCGGTCAGCCCACAGGCCTGCTATGCCTTGTACGCGCGCGAGCTTGTCGCTGCGGGGTGCGGCGCTTTGTTGGTCTAAAAACTGGTCTACAGCTTGCCGAATTAGCTCACTTTTAGTCACTGCTGTGCGCCTGCACGCGGCGGCCAGGCGCGTTTGCTGGGTTTGCGTGAGGTAGATTTGGGTACGGGCCAAAGTGGTGGGTTGCATGATGTATGAATAATACATCGTTTCATAAAGTAATGCATCCACTGCGTATTGCAACGGCACAACGTGTGAAGACCCACCGGGCTTTCGCGAAGGCCCCACAGGCCCGATTTACCTAGCGTACCTGCGCGACCCAGACGGCAACAAAATTTGTGCGCTGCACCGGCCTGCTAAGTAGCTGAGAAGTAAGGCGTGCCGTGTTCAGCAGCGGGGCGCGCGCAGTTTGTGCACATAGGTTGCCGGGCGAGTGGCTGATTTAAATTTAAAGTGCAGTTGATTCAAATTCATGCACACTGTGAATTTAAATGGGGTACTCCTCTAGCTCCACAAATGACAGAATAGCCAGACGACCGTATCCAATTCAACCCCCGCTGGTGGAACAGATTACCCCACGACTTGGGTTCAGTTTCTTGACTGGTTCCATTCCTAGCTGGCTTGCCAAGAATACTTGGAAAAATTGCGTTGGCACGACGGCCTAGTGTGCCCCAAGTGCGGTCTAGTCAGCCAAGCCCAAATAGTCAGCCGCGGTAGGCTCATCTGTCCGTCATGCAGACACCAAGCCAGCGTCACGGCTGGGACGATTTTTGACAAGACGCGTACCGAATCGCGGGTCTGGTTTGCTGCCATTTGGTACATCAACCGAAGCCAAAGCGCAAGGCATCAAGGTCAAAAAAGGCCTGCTCCCCTAGACAGCCTCTGGCCGCGCCATAGCCAACGGCCGCGACGAAGGCGTGTTCAAACTGCTATTTGACGACAGCGATGAAGCCCACGGCCACGGCAAAATCCTGGGCGGTGGCATGGTAGGCCAGCATGCCGGCGACATGATCGGCGAAATCGCACTGGCCATCGAGATGGGCGCAGACGCCGTAGACATAGACAAAACCATCCACCCGCACCCCACGCTAGGAGAGAGCATAGGCATGGCAGCGGAGATTGCGCATGGGTCCTGTACGGATGTGCCGCCGGTCAGAAGGTAAGACTAGCGCGAAACTCTAGTGAAAAGCTTTAACAAAAGGCTCGAATAGGCAACAGTTCGGGCTTTCATTATGCAATTCAAACTGGAGCTATTTCACGCCCCTACATGGCGCAGACCAGCAGCAGTGAGCGCAGATTTGGTGGCTGCATTAATGCCGCCAACTTCAAAAAGCTTTTTGAGTTTGGTTTTGGTTTCTGCGCTGACTGAGCTGTGCACGAGCAATTGCTTTGTGGGGCAAGCACCAATCTCGGTAGTCAGACCGCCAGTTGCTTTCCAAGCAGAAATAGTATCTTTATCGCTGGTAACTGCCGCTTCTGCTTGGCCGCCTTGCATCATGCTCAGCTTCAAATCGGCGTAGCGTACGTATTTGAATTGCACAGTGCTTACGTCAACGTTCTCTTTGTTAAGCCACAGTTTGGTGGCTGCGCTAACGTAGCCGCCTTGCTTCCCAACTATCACGCGCTTGCCTGAGAGTTCTTTGGGTGTGTCGATGCCTGCGGCCTTGCTGGAGAGTAGAGTCAAATGCTCGTGTGTGGTCATCTCAAACGTGGCGATGCTGGTGTATTCGCCGCTGGCGCGAATGGCGTTGGCTGCGTAGGTATGCACTAAGATCAAGGCTGGTGGTTGGCTTGCATAAGAGGCGACTAGGCCGTCTACAGCATCGATGCTAAGACGCAAGTCTTTCATTGCTCCGCTACTGCGTATGGCGCTGGCCATGGGTTCAAACGCGTTTATAACGACAGGTAAATTGGTTTTAGAGCTTTTCTCTATTGCCACACGTAATTCATCTGCGCTGTTGGCAGTAGAAAAAATGACCAACAGGACCGATAAGAGGATTTTGCACAACATACAGGAAACTTTCTAAGTTAGGTTGACTAAAAAAATACTTGGCTGTTGTTACATTTTTTTTCAATATATCTTTTAAAGATAACTAATTCGATTGGTGGCGGCCCGTTTCTTTGCGTCGCAATAAAATATCAGGGTTGTATGTAAATTTGTACACATGTGTGTGGTTTTAAAAGCACTCCACTAAAAGAAAAAAAATATCTCTCTGGCAACGTAATAAAACCCAAGCTAATCCCCCCAAATTAAAGTTCAATGCAAAGTGGAGGGTGCATCAATTGAAATATGAACCTGAAGTTTTTCTAACCTGACATGCCCGCAGCCCCCATCACCCTAGACACCCTGCGCCGCTACGCCGTAGCCCGCACGCTGTTTACCCCCACCACGTTGCCCGCTGCCATTAAGCGCTTGGGCTTTGTGCAGGCTGACCCTATCCGTGCACCGGCGCGGGCGCAAGACTTGACTTTGCGGCACCGGGTGAAGGGCTATTGCGCAGGCGATTTAGAGCGGCGGTATGCGGCGCTGGGCATAGAGGAAGACTTTTTTGTGAACTACGGCTTTGTGCCCCGTACCACCCAGGCGCTGATGCACCCGCGCACGCCGCGCACGGCCTGGCCTGCGGCGCGCGTGGCGCAGGCGCAGGCGGTGCTGGCTTATGTGCAGGCGCACAGCCATGGCGCAAGCGGGGTGCACCCACGTCAGGTAGACGCGCACTTTGCCCACGGCCGGGCAACCAACTGGTTTGGCGGCACATCAAACGCCAGTACCCAGCTGCTAGACGCCATGCACTACCAAGGCATGCTGCGCATAGCGGGGCGGGTAAGCGGCGTGCGCACGTATGCCGCAGCGCAGGGGGTAAAAGCAGCGCTGGGCGCGCAGCCTGAACCTCTGCAGCCCGGGCAAGCCCTGGATGCGCTGATCGACGTGATTGTGCACAAATACGCGCCGCTGCCAGAGCGCTCGCTGGGAGAGCTGGTTCGCCTGCTGCGCGATGGCGTGCCGCAGTGGGACGCACTGCGGCCAGCGGCTTTTGCGCGTGCCAAGCTGCGCCTGGCCAGCGTGGTAATAGACGGTATGCCGTGGTACTGGCCACCGGGCGAGTCGCCCAGCGCCGCGCGCTATGCGGCCCAGGCTGATCAGCCGGGCAGCGTGCGCCTGCTGGCCCCGTTTGACCCCCTGGCCTGGGACCGCCGCCGTTTTGAGCAGCTGTGGGGCTGGGCTTACCGCTTTGAGGCTTACACGCCTGCCCCCAAGCGCGTGCGCGGCTACTACGCGCTGCCCCTGCTGTGGCGCGACCACGTGGTGGGCTGGGGCAACATTGCCATGGCCAACGGGGCGCTAACGGCTGACCTGGGCTACGTGGCAGGCAAACCGCCGCGTGACAAAGCCTACCGCCCAGCGCTGGACGAAGAACTAGAGCGTATGCGGGTGTTTTTAAGCTAAGCTAAAGTAGAGGTGAATTGCTAAGGCAGCAGCCAAAATAACGCACAGGGGCCACTATGACACGTATGCGGGGATGGGGGATTTTGCTAGCGGTGTGTGTGCCGCTGCTTATTTTTATCAGCTGGTCGCGCCTAGGTTCTGAAAAAGGCCGTATCAACCTAGACAGGTTTGAGACCTATACCCAGGGCAATGCATCGGGTTTGATGGTGCCCTTGGCCCAGCATTTCTTGCGCACCCAAAGGCTGGCCTTGCCTGCAGATGCACTACTGCCAGCGGTGCCCGGTGAAAGCGGCATCCAGTCGTGGGTGGTTCAGGCAGACACTACGGTGCTGCTTAATTTAGATGCCAAGGCCGACGGCCGCACCGTGCAGCTGCGCTTCGTGCCCATCGTCAGCGGGGCCACGGGTATTTTTTATGACTGCCTGAGCAGCGCTTCTCAACTGCTGGTGGGTAAGTTTTGCCGTGCTGATGCTTTGCGCTCTGTAGACGATATTCCAGCCCAGCTGGCGGCTAACGAGCAGGCGATAAAGGCCTTACCTGCCGTGGTTACTGCAGCAGGGGTTGCACTGGCCCCCGGCACGCAAGTGGGCCGTGTGCTGCTGGCGCCGCTTAAGCTAGCCGACATGGACAACTGTGGCTACCAGTGCGTAAAGCCGCAAAGCTGCGTTAACGCGCGCCCCTTGGCCTGTGTCATATCGGTCACAGAGAAAACCGAAAGCGGCACCAGCGGCACCCAGCTGATAGTGCCCACGCCCGATAACTTTCGCGGCACCGACCTGGCCACCCGCAGCGCAGCCGATGCCGCCTGCGTGCAAGCCTTTGGCGCAGGCTACACCGTGGCTACGGCCTACAGCCTGTGGGGGTCTTTTAAGCTAACCGGTGGCAGTGATTACTGGGTGCACGACAGCAGCCCCCAAAGCAACTGCTGGCGTACCGACTATAACTAGGCGGAAGGGCTAGGCGATTGCCAGTTTGGTAATGTGCACGGGTTTTTCGTATACTATAAATACAGTAGCATACTATCTAGCATTTCCTTGGGCGATAGCCCTAAAATGCTTACAAAAAGCCTAAATTAATGGGGTAGTCCACTGCATTAGGCAGGCCAAAGTTGCGCAGGTTGGGCAAGATACCTTCCAGCTCGGTGGGCGCTACGCCAAACCAGCTGGCCAAGGTGGCGGCGTACTGGTCTACCGAGGCGCTGGGCAGCAAACGGCCTTGGCCTACGTGCCACTGGTCTTCGGCGGCGCTGCCGTCAGCCACGCTGATGGGGGGCGGTGCGCCGTAAAACGCAGCGCCTTTGACAGCACCGCCCACTACAAAATGGTGGTTGCCCCAGCCGTGGTCAGACCCATCACCGTTAGATGTAAGCGTGCGGCCAAAGTCTGATGCGGTAAAGGCGGTTACTTCGTTGGCGATGTTCAGGTTAGCCGTAGTTTGGTAAAAAGCGGTCATGGCTTCGCTCACCCGGGTCATGTTGGTGGTGTGGCCTGCCAGCAGGTTGTCGTGCAGGTCAAAGCCGCCCAGCGACACAAAAAACACCTGCCGCTTGGTGCTCAGGCTGGTGCGGGCGGCTATGAGGCGGGCGACCATTTTGAGCTGCGCGGCCAGCTGGTTGCCTTGGGTTAAA
This sequence comes from Polaromonas sp., assembly GCA_043778205.1. Lineage (GTDB taxonomy): Bacteria > Pseudomonadota > Gammaproteobacteria > Burkholderiales > Burkholderiaceae_C > JAAFIP01. Next base: position 6,317 of record JAYWGO010000031.1, read on the forward strand.
TTAGCAAAAGGGGCAAAGGTGCCAGTGTTAAGCCTAGCGGCCTCTGCTGTAGGGCCAATGCCGCTGTTCACATTGCCTTCAGCCGCAATAGAGCGCTGGGTTACGCGGTTGTACTCGTTTTCTAGCGGTTCGCTGCGGGTTTGCTGAACCAAACTCAGCATGGCATCTTTGACTGCGGATGAGCCGAACACATTGTTGGTAATGCTGTTGATTTTGACGGCCCCGCCCGTGCTGATTTGGTAGGCCAAGGCATTGTCGCCCGACAAGAAAACCGCGTTACCCGTCACCGACATGCAGGTAAACAAGGCGCCTGTGCCGTTAGACGACAAGGCCAGGTCGCCAATGTTGCCGCCCCAGCCAATGGTAGAGCCCTCGGGCGAGGACGATTGCCAAACCGACTGCTGGTCGTTGTGGGAAAACAGCTTGGGCGGTATCGGGTACAGCGCGCGGTTAACGCCTTCGTACTGGGTTTTGGTGACTGGTACCACCAGCGGGCCCACATTAAGCTGTATGGCGGCTTTGCCTAAGTTAAACAGGCCTTTTAAGCCCGTCATGCTGGGGTGCAGGGCAAACTGCCTACCGCCAGGCAAGGGGCTCTCAGGCCGGGTGGTTAGCAAAGTGTTGGCCAGGGAGGCTTGGCCCAGCGCAACACCGCCTGCTGTGCGGCCACTGCCGCCGCCGCGCACCCTGCTGTACTGGTCGTAGCTGGTGTTGTCGTAGGGCACTACGGTGTTCCAGTTGTCGTTACCGCCGTTTAAAAACACGCACACCAAGGCTTTGTAGTCGGTGGCGTTAAACGCGGCGGCCTCGCCCATGGCGGCCAGGTTAATGGCGGTGGGCAGGGCGGCACCGGTAAATGCAAGCTGGGCCGACCGGCGCAAAAACGCGCGGCGGGTATGGTCTTGGGGTTTGATAAGGTACATGGTGTGGGGCCTTGTCTATTTTTGGGCTTATTTTTGAATCAGGTATTCAGCACAGGCCAGCACCATCAGCACGGCGGCGCGCACACGGTTAAGCTTTTGGTCGTTAGAGCTGGCCGCGGTAACCGGTGTGGCATTCAAAGCATTCACCATCAGCGTAGCGTTGGCCGCAGACAGGCGGCCCGCGCACAGCACTAAGTTCAGCCGCGCCACCAGTGCGGCTGCGTCGGGCGCTATGGCCACTTCAGGGGCAAAATTGGCGGTAATGTCTTGTACATACGGGCCGGTAAAGGGGTTGGGCGCGCCTGCAGGCGCTGCCACAAACAGGCCTATCTCTATCACCTGCTGCATGTAGTTTAAATACCCGCCCACCGAGCTTTCGTTGACTAACTGAAACTCTGGTGCGGTGGCCTTGCTGGCCGCTAGCGCAGTGCCAGGCGGCACAAAGCCAGGGCGGAAAAAGTTAAACACCGAGGGGGAGCGCAACGGGCTTTGGCCCAGTTTTTCAGATGCGCTGGTGGTCTCAAACATCTTCCAGCCGCCAGAGGCTGAGTTAAAACCAAAGCTGCGGCCCCACTGCACAAAGCGCACGATGGGTTCGCGCAGCTTGCCAAAGCCTAGGGTGGTAGGGGCTTGTAGGGCACGCGCTTCGCTGTCAAGCAAGATGGCCGACCACACGGCTTTCATGTCGCCGCGCACGCCCTGGCCATTATTTACAAACTTTGCGGCTACGCGGCTTACATAGGCCGGGCTAGGGTTGCTGGTTACTAGGCGCTGAACCATTTGCTTGCAAAAGAAGGGCGCGGTGTTGGGGTGGTTAAACAAGGTGTCCAGGGCCGTATTTAGCGCCGTGGCACCGGGCACGTTGGCCGCAATGGTGGTGCCCAAGAAGGTGGCGGCCAGGTTGGAATGCTTGCTGGCGTTAAGCACCATGGGCCTGCGGGTAAATTCAATGTTCAGCAGGTTGTAGGGCTCAAACCCGCTGTCGTCAGATTTGCGCGGAATAAAGGTGCCTACCGAGCGGTCAAAGTCGTAGCCCGTAAACACACGGGCCAGGTTGGTCACATCGCTTTGGGTGTAGGCGTCCAGCTTTTGGCCGTTGGGGCCTAGTTTTTCGGTGCCATCAAGGTTGAGTTGAACCAGGCCAATGCTAAACAGCTGCATTACCTCGCGGGCATAGTTCTCGTCGGGCACACGGCCAGAGGCAGGGTCTTCTTTTTCATTGCCTCGGGTGTTGAGGTAAAAGCCCATGGCTGGGTTCAGCGTAACATCTTGCAGCAGCTGCCTAAAGTTGCCAAAGGCGTTGCGCATCAGCATGTCCCACCAGGCAGCATAGGCCTGGGAGCGCCAGTCAAACTCCGCCGATTGCAGTGATGCCACAAAAAACTCTGACAAAGCCAATGCCGTGCGCTTGCGCATTTGGTCTGCCCCGGTCAGCAGTTGGTTCCACACCATAAAGTCGGCCAAGGCCAGGTTAAAAAAGTACTGGTTGCGGTCGTTCACGCCGTAGCCGCGCTGTTGCAGCCAGTCCCAGCCGGTTTGGCCCACGGGCAGGGCGAATTGTTTTTGCAGCCAAGCGTCGTAAGTGCCACTGCGCAGGCTGCTGATTTCGCCTTCCGTAGAAGAAAACTGGGCTTGCTGCAGAAAGCGGGCCGCTTGCTCGTTGGTAGCGGCAGACAGACCCACGCTAGGGGCCGGTGCTGGGGCCGGTGTCGGCGCGGGGGCTGGAGGCGGACTAGGTGCCGGCAGTGGTGAGGGGGGCGGTACAGGCGTTTGCACCGTGGGTGGTGTAGCGGTCACGGGTATGGGTGCAGCGGTGGGCACCGGTACCGCTCCGGTGGGGGCCGCCACAGCAGCTGCCAAAGGCGTTTCACTGCCGCCACCGCCACCGCAAGCAGCCAGCGCGGCAAGCGACAACAAGCTCAGGTCGCCTGGAGCAACTCGGTTGCCTGCATAAGCTTGGGGCTGCGCTTTCGTGCCAATGTTCAAACTGTCTCTACCTTCTTGCACCTCAGCGTTAGGTACGTCGAGGGTTTCAATCAAGTGGGTTTCAGCAATTGTCATACATTGTCCAGATTTATTGATTCCTTAGTATTACAACAGCACAGCAAGTGACAAAAAATACCCAATGCTACACATTCACGTAAGTCTTGCTACGGTGTGTAAACTGGTGCAACTGGCAGCACAGGCCTTGTGTAGAGCCTTAAATCATTGCCCAAAGCCCTAAAACACGCATTTTGAGCACTATTAGTCCCTATGACCCAAGGAAATACTGCATGAGTAGCTATTGTATTTATAGCGTAGAGAGAGGCCTTCAATTTTTACCTGAAGGCCCAGCAGGCGCTGTTCCAGTCTTAAAACTCGGTTTCCACCATGTTGCGGGTAAAATCTATGGACTGTTTTAAATTAGGTAAGAACGAGAAAGGCACTGCTGGTTATGACACCGCGAACTACATGCACACTTTTATGCCCCGCACGGCAGGTGCCCGCACGTAGGTTGCATTAGCAGCTACAGTTTTTACCCCTTAAAAACGCGGCCACTGGTCGCGTTTTTGCATTCTCAAGCTGCTGTTTTAACCAGCAGACCACCCAAATACGTTTTACACAAGAGATCACCATGGTTCACATCACACTCCCCGACGGTTCCCAGCGCGACTACCCAGGCCCCGTCACCGTAGCCGATGTGGCAATGTCTATCGGTGCTGGCTTGGCCAAAGCCGCGCTGGCGGGTAAAGTCAAGCTGGTGGGCGAGCCTGAGGGCAGCGCCAAAATCGTCGATACCAGCTATAGCATGGCCAGCAACACGGCGCTGTCCATCATTACCGCCAAAGACGCTGACGGCCTAGAGGTGATTCGCCACAGCACGGCCCATTTGCTGGCTTACGCGGTGAAAGAGCTGTTCCCCGACGCGCAGGTCACCATTGGCCCGGTGATTGAAAACGGTTTTTTCTATGACTTTTCGTACAAGCGCCCGTTCACGCCAGATGACTTGATCGCCATAGAAAAGAAGATGACCGAGCTGGCCAACAAAGACGAGCCCGTCACGCGCCGCGTGCTGCCGCGCGACGAGGCGATTGATTACTTTAAAGGCATGGGCGAGCATTACAAGGCCGAGATTATTGGCAGCATTCCGGCGGGCGAAGACGTAAGCTTGTACCGCGAAGGCGCGTTTGAAGACCTGTGCCGTGGCCCGCACGTGCCATCTACCGGCAAGCTCAAGCACTTTAAGCTGATGAAGCTGGCCGGAGCCTACTGGCGCGGCGACCACCGCAACGAAATGCTGCAGCGCATCTACGGCACGGCCTGGGCTAGCAAAGAAGATTTGCAGCAACACCTGACCATGCTGGAAGAAGCCGAAAAGCGCGACCACCGCAAACTGGGCCGTGAGCTGGATTTATTCCACATAGACGAGCATTCGCCCGGCACCGTGTTTTGGCACCCCAAGGGCTGGACGGTGTGGCAGCAGGTGGAGCAGTACATGCGCCGCGTGTACCAAGACAACGGCTATCTGGAGGTGAAAGGCCCGCAGATCATTGACAAAACATTGTGGGAGAAAACCGGCCACTGGGACAAGTACCGCGACAACATGTTCACCACCGAGAGTGAAAAGCGCGAATATGCACTCAAGCCGATGAACTGCCCCGGCCACATTCTGATTTTCAAGCAGGGCATCAAAAGCTACCGCGATTTGCCGCTGCGTTACGGCGAATTCGGCCAATGCCACCGCAACGAGCCCACGGGCGGGCTGCACGGCATCATGCGCGTGCGCGGCTTTACGCAAGACGACGGGCACATCTTTTGTACCGAAGACATGATTTTGCAGGAGTGCACGGAATACACCACGCTTTTGCAAAAAGTCTACGCCGACTTTGGTTTTACCAACATCATCTACAAAATAGCCACCCGCCCCGAGGCGCGCATTGGCAGCGACGAAAGCTGGGACAAAGCTGAGTCAGCGTTGATCGAATCACTCAAAGCCAGCGGCTGCCAGTACGAAATATCGCTCGGCGACGGCGCGTTTTACGGCCCCAAGATCGAATACACCCTCAAAGACGCGCTGGGCCGCCAATGGCAGTGCGGCACCATGCAGGTAGACTTTTCCATGCCCGAGCGGCTGGACGCCGAATATGTGGCCCAGGACGGCAGCCGCCAGCGCCCGGTTATGCTGCACCGCGCTATCGTGGGCAGCCTGGAGCGATTTATCGGCATCTTGATCGAACAGCACGCCGGCGCGCTGCCCACCTGGCTAGCGCCCACGCAAGTGGTGGTCTGCGGAATTACCGATGCGCAGGCCGATTACGTGGCCGATGTGGCTAAAAAGCTGAAGAATCAAGGGCTTAGGGTAGCCACCGATTTGCGCAATGAGAAAATTAACCTTAAAATACGAGAGCATTCGATGCAAAAGCTGCCATTTATCTTAGTCATGGGTGACAAAGAAAAAGAAGCTGGCGCAGCCTCCGTGCGTGCAAGGGGCAATATAGACCTTGGTGTAATGCCTGTAGACGAGTTTGTAGCCAAAATCGTTCAGGATATTGCAGCTAAGGTTTAGCGGGCAGTCTATTTTATAGGCATGCCGCAGCCCATTTTCCTTGGACTCTTTTCTCCAGTCTTTTAGGCTTCTGGCCCAAGGAAATACTGCATAAGCAGCTATTGTAATGGTAGCTGCAAAGCAACTATGCTTCAATAGTAATTTTGCAAGGATTTAAACCATCGCTACCGCACCATTTCGGCCCTTGGCACCGCGCCCGCCTCGCCCGCCCCGTCCCTCTCGCTACCACCGCGAAGAGCGCAAACACCGTCTAAACCGCGAAATCATGGCGCCTGAAGTGCGCGTCGTGGGCCCCGACAACGAGGCCATGGGTGTGATGACCATGATGGAAGCTATGCGCCAAGCCTCTGAGCTGGATTTGGACGTGATTGAAATCGTAGCCACCGCCACGCCGCCTGTGGTGCGTATCATGGACTACGGTAAGTTTAAATACCAAGAGCAAAAGCGCGAGCACGAAGCCAAGCTCAAGCAAACTGTCATTGAGATCAAAGAAGTCAAGTTTCGTCCCGGAACCGACGACGGCGACTACCACATCAAAATGCGCAACATTCGTCGCTTTTTGGACGATGGCGACAAATGCAAGATCACGCTGCGCTTTCGTGGCCGTGAGATTACGCACCAAGAACTGGGCATGGCCCTGTTGATGCGCATCAAAAACGAGCTGGCCGACAGCATCATTGTAGAAAGCATGCCCAAACTGGAAGGCAAGCAGATGATCATGATGATTGCACCGGGCAAGAAAAAGCCAAGTCCAGCCAAGCCAGTGGCGGCAACTGACGGCAAAACTGAGGCCAAAGCTGAAGTAAAAGCCCCATCCAAGGCTGCGCCCAACCCTGTACCAACCACTGCACCAACGCCCCAAACAGCAGAAAAAGTAGCTGAAAATGCGGTTGAAAATGCCGCTGAAACCACAGCAGCCCAAACAGCTGAATAATTTAACGCTGCAAACAGCAGCTAATGTTATAAAAAAGGCTCTTCTGGGCCTTTTTTACATGCGCTTTGCGTATGCTGGGCTGCACTAGCTTGCCTGGCGCTCAGAAAACCGTTTATAATCAAAGGCTTTGCGCAATTCGGTACAGGTCACCGGTTGCTGCAAATGCAGTTATAGGTTGTTTAGGCAAGGTCAGTGCAAGCTGATTTGCCGGCACAAAAAAACTGCTTAACGCTCGGGGTCTACAAGCCTGCACAGATTGTGCAGTCACCTCACGAGTTGCAAATGAAGGAGCATCACAATGCCCAAAATGAAGACCAAAAGCAGCGCGAAAAAGCGATTTCGCGTTCGTCCAGGCGGTACCGTTAAACGCGGCCAAGCCTTCAAACGTCACATATTGACCAAGAAGACCACCAAAAACAAGCGCCACTTGCGCGGAGCCATTGCAGTGCACGAGACAAATATGTCTTCTGTCGCGCAAATGTTGCCCGGCATGGGTGTAGCTTAATTTAGACGAACAAGGAGAAATACTATGCCTCGCGTAAAACGTGGTGTTACGGCCCGTGCCCGTCACAAAAAAGTTCTAGCCCTCGCTAAAGGTTTCCGCGGTCGTCGCGGCAACGTCTTCCGTATCGCCAAAGAAGCGGTCATGAAGGCGGGCCAATACGCCTACCGTGACCGCCGCGCCAAAAAGCGCGTGTTCCGTCAGTTGTGGATTGCGCGTATCAACGCAGCAGCCCGTACCTGCGGCTTAACCTACAGCCAGTTCGCCAACGGTATCCGCAAAGCCGGTATCGAAATCGACCGCAAAGTGTTATCTGACATGGCTGTCCATGACATGGCTGCATTTACTGCCGTGGTTAACCAAGTCAAAGCCAAGCTAGCTACTTTGACCGCTTAATCCGCATTGCTTAGCGCTATTGAAAATATAGCTGCTTGCGCAATAAAATAAAGGGCTAGCGCTTGAAAAAGCACTGGCCCTTGTTTGTTTTTAGTGCCCTATTCAATGTCTGTTAACACTTGTTTGTCCACTCTATGAGCGATTTAGATTCCATCGTATCCAGCGCCCAAGCCGCCTTTGCCGCCGCCAGCACGCCTGCTGATTTAGAAAACGCCAAAGCGCTGTTTTTAGGCAAGCAAGGCCAGTTGACCGAGCTAATGAAGGGCATGTCCGCCTTAAGCGTGGACGAGAAAAAATCACGCGGCGCAGCCATCAACTTGACCAAGCAGGCCGTGGAAGCCGCGCTGACTGCGCGCCGCCAAGCTTTAGCTGATGCGGATCTAGAAAAACAACTCAAAGCCGAAGCGCTGGACGTAAGCCTGCCAGGCCGCCAGCGTGCGCAAGGTGGCTTGCACCCGATTGCCCTGGCATGGGAGCGCGTAGAGAGCATCTTCAACAGCATGGGCTTTGATGTAGCCGACGGCCCCGAGATTGAAAACGACTGGTTTAACTTTACCTCGCTGAACAACCCACCCAATCACCCAGCACGCTCGATGCAAGACACCTTCTACGTCGACATGAACGACGAGCAAGGCCTGCCCTACTGCCTGCGCACCCACACCAGCCCCATGCAAACGCGCTACGCCGTGGCGCATGCCAAAAAGCATGCAGCAGCAGCCCTTAACGGCACGATGCCCGAGATTCGCGTGATCGCTCCCGGTCGTACTTATCGCGTAGATTCTGACGCAACCCATTCGCCCATGTTCCACCAGTTTGAAGGCTTGTGGATTGGCGAGAACGTCAACTTTAAAGACCTCAAAGTTACGTTTCTCAATTTCTGTAAAGCCTTTTTTGAAACCGACGATTTGACGCTACGTTTTCGTCCCAGCTACTTTCCATTCACCGAGCCCAGCGCCGAAATCGACATTGCCTTCAGCAGCGGCCCATTAGCCGGCCGCTGGCTAGAAGTTGCAGGCTCAGGCCAAGTGCACCCCACAGTGGTCCGCAACATGGGGCTTGACCCTGAAAAGTATATCGGTTTTGCCTTTGGCAGCGGTATCGACCGGCTGGCGATGCTGCGCTATGGCGTGAATGATTTACGGCTGTTCTTTGAAAACGATGTGCGCTTTTTGTCGCAGTTTCAATAGACAGCTTAGTACTGAATACCAAATACCGAAGAATTTTTGAACGCAGAGAGCGCCAAGGTTTCGCAAAGGGCGCAAAAAAGAAAATACCAGAAAATACCAAAATTAAGAAAATTAAGAAAATTAAGAAAATTAGACGCAGTTTCTTTCTATATTTTTGAATTTATTTTGTATTTTCTTTTTGTCTTCTTCTGCGCTCTTTGCGAGACCTTCGCGCCCTCTGCGTTCAAAAAATGACCCCGAATTTAGACACCCGAATTTAAAAGTTAGCCCACCATGCAATTCCCTGAAAGTTGGTTGAGAGAGTTCTGTAACCCACCCCTGTCCACCCAGCAGCTGGCCGACGCGCTCACGATGGCGGGGTTGGAGGTGGAGGACACTGCGTCTGCTGCGCCGCCGTTTACGGGTGTGGTGGTGGGCGAGATTAAGGAGTGCGCTCAGCACCCCGATGCAGACCGTCTGCGCGTCTGCCAGGTCGATATTGGAAGCCACGCAAGCATGGCGGCCGGAACAGGCACATTGCTTAACATCGTCTGCGGTGCGCCCAATGCACGCGTGGGCATTCGTATTCCTGTCGCCACTGTCGGCGCGCGGCTGCCGCCGGGTGCTGATGGCAAACCGTTCGCTATTAAGCTGGGCAAGCTGCGTGGCGTGGAAAGCCAGGGCATGTTGTGCTCGGCCAAAGAGCTGGGCATTGACGAAGATGCCAGCGGCTTGCTAGAGCTGGCTTTGGATGCGCCGGTTGGTACTGATCTGCGTGAGCATTTGAAGTTGGACGATACGCTGCTTACGCTCAAGCTCACACCTAACCTGGGCCATTGCCTGAGCGTGTACGGTGTGGCGCGTGAGGTGTCGGCTATTACGGGTGCGCCGCTTAAAGCGCCAACTTTCCCTGCTGTGGCTGCCGTGCACAACGACAAGCTGGCAGTTAAGGTTTCAGCCACCGACTTGTGTGGCCGTTTTTCAGGCCGCATTGTCAACGGTGTGAACACCAAGGCCAAGACGCCTCAGTGGATGGTGGACCGTCTTGTGCGCTGCGGGCAGCGTAGCGTCACGGCCTTAGTGGATATTTCTAACTACGTGATGTTTGAGTTTGGCCGTCCGTCGCATATTTTTGACCTTGACAAAATTCACGGTGGCTTGGATGTGCGTTGGGGCAGGGCGGGCGAATCGCTTAAGCTGCTTAATGGCAACACCATCACCGTGGACGAGAAAGTCGGTGTGATAGCGGACGACCAAGCGGTTGAGTCGCTGGCGGGCATCATGGGGGGCGACAGCACATCCGTAACCGACGACACACAAAACATCTACATCGAAGCCGCCTTCTGGTGGCCTGAGGCCGTGGCAGGCCGTTCGCGCCGCTTTAACTTCAGCACCGACGCAGGCCACCGCTTTGAGCGGGGCGTAGACCCTGCGCAAATGGTGGAGCATATTGAGCGCATCACCCGGCTGGTGCTGGACATTTGCGGCGGCCAGCCAGGGCCGCTGGACGACCAGCAGCCCAACATGCCAGTGCGTAAGCCCGTGCAACTGCGCGTGGCGCGTGCCAGCAAAGTCATTGGCATGCCGGTAACTGCAGCGCAGTGCCTGGACACTTTCAAGCGCCTAGGCTTGCCCGCCAGAGAGCACAACGGTGTGATCACCGTCACACCGCCCCCGTACCGTTTTGACATCACCATTGAAGAAGACCTGATTGAAGAAGTGGTGCGCATGGTGGGCTTTAACAACTTGCCCACCTCGCTGCCGATAGCGCCGATCGCACCGCAAGTGCGCAGCGAAACTCAAAAAGGTCGTTTTGCTGTGCGCCGCGCACTGGCTGCGCAGGGCTACCAAGAGACCATTAACTTCAGCTTTGTTGAAGAGCGCTGGGAGACTGAGCTGGCGGGCAATGCCAACCCAATCAAGCTGCTCAACCCGATTGCCAGCCAACTGAGCGTGATGCGCTCGTCCCTGCTGGGTAGCTTGCTGCAAATTTTGAAGCACAACCTAGACCGCAAAGCCAGCCGTGTTCGCATATTTGAGCTGGGCCGCGTGTTCATGCGCGATGCCAGTGTGCAGACCAGTGACACCCAAGTGGCGGGCATACAGCAGCCATTGCGCATTGCAGGCTTGGCCTTTGGCGGTGCGGTGCAGCGCCAGTGGAGCGCTAAAGACGCTGCTGCTGACTTCTTTGACGTGAAGGGTGATGTTGAAAACCTGCTTGCGCCACTGCAAGCTACCTTTGTTGCTGCAGAGCACCCCGCCATGCACCCTGGCCGCTGTGCTAAGGTGATAGTCGATGGCAAAGACATTGGCGTGATTGGCGAGCTGCACCCGCGTTGGAAGCAGGGCTACGAGCTGCCGCAAGCGCCGATGCTGTTTGAACTAGATTTGGCTGCCGTAATGCAGCGCGACTTGCCCAAGGCTACGCCTGTAGCCAAGTTTCAAGAGGTAGAGCGCGACATTGCGGTAATCGTGCGCGAGGGCGTTGGCCACGCCGCGCTGATGGCCGCCATACACGCTGCGCCTACACACGGCTTGCTGCAAGACGCGCTGCTATTTGATGTATACCGACCTAAAGAAGCCGGTGCAGGCATGGAGCAGGGCGAGAAAAGTTTGGCTGTGCGCTTGACCTTAAGCAGCCCCGATGCGACACTGACTGAACAGCAAATTGAAGCCGCAGTGGCCGCGGTGCTGGTGCAGCTGCAATCCGATGTAGGCGGGCGGCTAAGAGCCTGAACATGCGGGGGAATATCATAAAACCCCCATTTTTTAAGCTAAATAGCCTTCTGGCCCAAGGAAATGCTGCATGGGTAGCTATAAAATCAGGAGTGATGAGATGGAGTTTACGGTTGAGAGTTTAGAAACCCCAGCGCTTACCAAGGCGCAGTTGGCGGATTTACTGTTTGAGCAGATTGGCTTGAACAAACGCGAATCGAAAGACATGATTGATGCTTTTTTTGAGCTGATTGCAACCAGTGTGGTGGACGGCGACGACGTGAAAATCTCCAGCTTTGGCAACTTTCAAATCCGCACCAAGGCACCTCGCCCTGGCCGCAACCCTCGCACGGGGGAGGCAATTCCAATTGATGCACGCCGGGTGGTAACCTTCCATGCCAGCCACAAACTTAAAGAGCAAATTCAGGGCCAGGGCTAGGGTTAAAGCGCAGCCTGCTAGTTCCAGTATTTGGGTTTTTCACCAGCGTCATACAGCGCGCTGGCCGCCATAGTGTCTTCGCCCGCATCAGCCGGGGCCGCTTGCCACAGCGACACCCCTATGGCTTTGTTCAGCAAATGCATGAAGCCATGGGTTAAATTAGGCTCTAGCGACAATGAAAAATTACGCGGCTTGGCTGCATTGGTCGCATCAGGCAGCTTTTCGTTAAACACCAAACGCAGTTGGCCACTGGGCAGCGGGGTCATGTTCACTTCAGTCACCAAAAGCGGTTCGGTGCCCAATGGCAACAGCCCAGCTTGGTCCTTAAACGGTGTAACAAAGTCTGATTTTTGCAGCAAGGCCTGTTGTTTAAATTCTGACAACAGCTTTTGGGTGGCTGGGTCTGCCGTCGCGGTGGGTGAAATGCCCGGCGACTTCAGCGCGTCTTGCGTAGCCACATGCTGCGCTACCACCTTGGTCAGCAGCGGCATCAGGCCCAAAGTCAACCGCCGCGTAAACCACAGCCGCAACTCAGCATCCTGGGTGGTGTTGATACGCACCAAAATACGGTCTTGCTCCTGCAAATAGTTAACGCTAAGCTGGTGAATGTTCATAGCGTGATTTTAAAGTGACTTCTGTACTGGCTCGTGTTGCCTTGGTATCCATCAACCGCCGCAACCTACAGGACTTGAAAATCAGCGTTTACCCCCTAGCTGCTAGCTAGACTGAAAGCCCCCCCTATGCGCCTAGACAAACTCACCACCAAATTTCAAGAAGCCTTAAGCGACGCACAAAGCATGGCGCTGGCCAATGACAATGGCTACATCGAGCCGGCCCACCTGCTGGCGGCCATGCTGCGCCAAGACGACGGGCCGCGTGCGCTGCTAGAGCGCTCTGGAGTGAATGTGGCGGGCCTGCAGCTGGCCGCAGACGCAGCGGTAAAGCGCCTGGCGCAGGTGCAAGGCCAAGAGCAAATTAGCGTAGGCCGCGACCTGGCCGCGCTAATACAAGGGGCTGAGAAAGAAAGCATGAAGCGCAGCGACCAGTTTATTGCGGGCGAGCTGTTCTTTTTAGCCCTAGCTGACAGCAAACAAGACATTGCCAAGCAGGCCAAAGACCATGGCCTGAGCCGTAAAAGCCTAGAAGCTGCCATTACCGCCGTGCGCGGCGGGCAGGGCGTAGACAGCGCCGATGCCGAAGACCAGCGCGAGTCACTCAAAAAATACTGCATGGATTTGACCGAGCGCGCCCGCCAAGGCAAGCTAGACCCCGTGATTGGCCGCGATGATGAAATTCGCCGCGCTATCCAGGTGCTGCAGCGCCGCACCAAAAACAACCCCGTGCTGATCGGCGAGCCCGGTGTGGGCAAAACCGCGATTGTGGAGGGCCTGGCGCAGCGCATTGTCAGCGGTGAGGTGCCCGAGTCGCTTAAAGGCAAGCGCGTGCTGTCGCTGGACATGGCCGCCTTGCTGGCGGGTGCCAAATTCAGGGGCGAATTTGAAGAGCGGCTTAAAAACGTGCTGAAAGACCTGGCCAAAGATGAAGGCCAAACCATTGTGTTTATCGACGAGCTGCACACCATGGTGGGCGCAGGCAAGGCCGAAGGTGCCATGGACGCAGGCAATATGCTCAAGCCTGCGCTGGCCCGGGGCGAGCTGCACTGCGTGGGCGCAACCACACTGGACGAATACCGCAAGTACATCGAAAAAGACGCTGCGCTAGAGCGGCGTTTTCAAAAAATTCTGGTCGGCGAACCAACGGTAGAAGCTACGATTGCCATTCTGCGTGGCCTGCAAGAAAAATACGAAGTGCACCATGGTGTGGAGATCACCGACCCAGCGATTGTGGCCGCAGCAGAGCTCTCCCACCGCTACATTACCGACCGCTTTTTGCCCGACAAAGCCATTGACCTCATCGACGAGGCAGCGGCCAAAGTCAAAATTGAAATTGACTCGAAACCCGAGGTGATGGACAAGCTGGACCGCCGTATTATCCAACTGAAAATTGAGCGCGAAGCCGTGCGCCGTGAGAAAGACGAGTCAAGCAAAAAGCGCTTTGACTTGATCGAGGTGGAAATTACCCGGCTGCAAAAAGAATCTGCTGATTTGGAAGAAATTTGGAAAGCTGAAAAAGCCCAAGCCCAAGGCAGTGCGCACATCAAAGAAGCCATGGACAAGCTGCGTTTTCAAATAGAAGAACTGACCCGTAAAGGCGACTTTAATGCGGTAGCCGAGCTGCAGTATGGCAAGTTGCCCGAGCTGGAAAAGCAGTACAAAGAAGCCCAGGCCAAAGAAGATGTCAAAAACAAAAGCGCCAAGGCTGCAGGCCGCCCTACGCTGCTGCGCACCCAGGTGGGTGCTGAGGAAATTGCCGAAGTGGTGGCGCGTGCCACCGGTATTCCGGTGTCTAAACTCATGCAAGGTGAGCGCGACAAACTGCTGGTAATGGAAGCTAAGCTGCATGAGCGTGTGGTGGGGCAAAGCGAGGCTATTACCGCTGTGGCCAACGCCATTCGCCGTTCGCGTGCAGGTTTGTCTGACCCTGGCCGTCCCACAGGCAGCTTTTTGTTCCTTGGCCCCACGGGCGTGGGCAAAACCGAGCTGTGCAAGGCGCTGGCGGGCTTTTTGTTTGACAGCGAAGACCATTTGATTCGCATCGACATGAGCGAGTTTATGGAAAAACACAGCGTGGCCCGCATGATTGGCGCGCCCCCTGGCTATGTGGGCTACGAAGAGGGCGGCTACCTGACCGAAGCCGTGCGCCGCAAGCCCTACAGCGTGGTGCTGCTGGACGAAGTAGAAAAAGCCCACCCAGATGTCTTTAACATTCTGCTGCAAGTGCTAGACGACGGCCGTTTAACAGACGGCCAAGGCCGTACCGTAGACTTCAAAAACACCGTCATCGTGATGACCAGCAATATCGGTTCGCCGATCATCCAGTCGATGGCCAGCTCCCATGCTGCGGGTTCGCCCAAGTCCACGTATGACGCGATGAAAGAGGCCGTGTGGGATGAGCTGAAAAACCATTTTCGCCCGGAGTTTTTAAACCGGATTGACGAGACCGTGGTGTTCCATGCGCTAGATGCCAGCAACATTGCGTCGATAGCCAAAATTCAGCTGAAAACCTTAACCGCAAGGCTAGAGAAAATGGACTTGGGGCTAGACGTGTCAGCCGCGGCCGTGGCCGAGCTGGCCAAGGTAGGCTTTGACCCGGTGTTTGGCGCGCGGCCGTTAAAGCGCGCCATTCAGCAGCGCATAGAAAACCCGCTCTCTACCTTGATTTTGCAGGGTAAGTTTTTGCCCAAAAGCACCATCGTGGTGGAGGTTGACCCCATTCACCAGCCGGGGGTGTTTCAGTTTGGCGGCCAAACGGCGACCTTGCCGGGTGACCCCGCTGCGGCTGTAGACACTGTGCCAGCAGTAGATGGGGTAGATGGAGCCGTTGCTGCTGCGCTGGCCAAAGCCAAGTTAAAGTCGTAATTTTCAACCCATGCTAAATTTACCCAGATGAACACAGTGGCCCGATTTTTTATGCGTTTGCTTTTGGTGCTGGCGGGCTTGGTGTTTGCCGCCAGTTTGGCCGTTTTAATGCTGGTTTTGCTAGCGCTGTGGGGCCTGCGCGCCGTGTGGTGCAAGCTAACAGGCCAGCCCATTAACCCCTTGGCTGCAGTCATGCGGGGCCGCATGAACCCGCGTGCGGGGTTTGACCATGTGTTCAAACCTGCTGAGCAGGGCGCAACGCCGCTGCGCAAGCCCGCGCGCAACGGCATGGACGATGTGACCGATGTGGAGCCCAAAGGCTGAAAATTTGAACGCTATTTAATTAATAGCTACATAATCAGCATTTCCTTGGGCCATAGCCCTAAAAGGCCTAAAAAGCTTAAAAAATGAGTTGGACTGTATACCGCGTTACCATCTAGGTATGAGCACCTCCACTTTAGCCACCAGTTCGCTTAATTCCGCACCCTCTGCCGCGCCACTGCAACAAGACAGCAAAATTATGGGCTTGGTGGGCTTGGCGCATGCCAGCTCGCATTTTGGGCATATGCTGTTGCCGCCCTTGTTCCCGCTGTTTATGCGCGATTTTGGGCTTAGTTTTTCCCAGGTAGGCGCGCTGATGACGGTGTTTTTTGTGGTCTCGGGCTTGGGGCAGGCATCAGCGGGGTTTTTGGTAGACAAGGTGGGCGCACGGCCGGTGATGTTTGCGGCCTTGGCCACTTTTGCGGCGGCTTGCGGCGTGGCCTCGCTGGCTACGGGCTACCCGTGGCTGCTGTTGGCAGCGGCGTTGGCGGGGCTGGCCAATTGCCCGTTTCACCCGGTCGACTTTACGATTTTGAACCAGCGCGTCTCTGGCCCGCGCTTGGGCTATGCATTCAGCGTGCATGGGCTAACGGGCAGCCTAGGTTGGGCGCTTGCACCGCCATTTTTTGTGCTGATGCTGTCGGTGGCTGACTGGCGCACTGCCTACCAGGTGGCCGCTGTGATGTACCTTGTCGTGCTGGCGGTGATGGTGCTAAACCGCTCCCACCTGGCCACTGAACTGGTGCTGCGCCACGGCGACGGCCCCGCAGCAGGCGCTGCACCTCCCAGCACCCTGGCGTTTTTAAAGTTGCCTGTGATTTGGTGGTGCTTCGGTTTCTTTTTACTGTCCACCATGACGCTGGCCGTGGTGCTTAGCTACGGCGTGTCGTTGCTGCAACTGGTGCACTCTGTCTCATTAAGTGCCGCCACCGCTGCATTGACCGCATATTTGCTGTGCAGTGCGCTGGGCATGCTGGCCGGCGGCTTTGTAGCCGCTCGCCTTGGCCAGCACAGCGACCGTGTAGTAGCCTGGTGCATGGCGGCAGGGGCGGTGTGCATGGCGTTAGCAGCCACTGGCTGGCTGGGCGCTACGGGCACCATGGTTATCTTGGCCACAACGGGTTTTGCCATTGGCATAGGCGGGCCCAGCCGTGACATGATGATTAAGAAAGCCACCCCCAAGGGTGCTACGGGCCGTGTTTACGGTGCGGTGTACTCGGGGCTAGATGTTGGCTTCGCACTGTCGCCCCTTATTTTTGGCATTTTTATGGACCGAGGCTGGTACACCGCTACGCTGCTGGGTGCAGCACTGGTGCTGTTGGCATCGGTAGGTGCGGCTTTGGCTGTGGGGCAGCGCACGCGTGCTGTACCAGCTGCGCTTTAGCGCTTCGTTTTTTTAAGCGCCTACGCCTGGCACATAGCAGTTAGCAGCTTGCGCCTGCGGGTACAGGTTGTAGGCTTGCTCCATCACCAAGCTGCACTCCTGAATCTCTGCCATTTGGTAGGGCATCAGCTGGTTTTTTAATTTGCTATTTTGCACATCCTGTGCTGCCAGCGCTCTGTGCAGGCTGGCATCAGACATCAGCAAAGCTGCGCAGTCAAGTTGGCCCATAAGCACCTTTCCTGTATTTAACTTTTAAGCCATTTATCCTAGGCTTTATTGCATGGCTTGGCTAGGGCTAAGCTGTGAGTTATGTCGCAATTTGAAACCGTGTAGATCTGCAGTGCGTGCCAGTCCATACGCTCGCTGCCCATGGCAACATTCGCGATATGGATCGAAGGTTGGCATTGCCAGGCTCGGATTGCACACATTTTATTTGCAGTTCTATAAGCCTTCCTTCTATTGTTAAGAGGAATACCGGCGTGTAAAGTCTCAATTGTCGAAACCAACCACTGTTAGGAACAAACCATGCAATTCGAAGCCAGTACACAAATCAACGCACCAAGCGCCACCGTATTTTCTTTGTACGCCAACGTACCGGGCTGGCCCACTTGGGACCCTGATGTAAAAGCTGCCTCTTTAGCCGGAGATTTTGTAAGTGGCGCAAAAGGCGTGATCGTGCCGCACGGGGGGCCAAAATCAGAAATCATTTTTACCGAAGTTGTAACGAATAAAAAATTCGCGGCCCAGTGCAAGCTCCCCTTATGCACTATGCGTTTTGAGCATGAGCTAGACGGCACCCAAGGTTCTGGCACGCAGGCCACGCATCGTGTGATTTTCCGAGGGTTTTTAGCACCACTGTTTGGGCGCTTGATTGGCTCAGGCATGCGTAAAACTTTACCCAATGCTTTGGCGGGGCTAAAGCAAGCAGCTGAGGCAAAAGCCGCTGCGGTCTAAATACTAACGCGAACCATTTACACCCCCAATAAAATCTAAGGAGCCCAACATCATAGACAAAGCAGCATCGGTAATGATTGAAAATTTGAAAGAGAAAACAGGCCATTCATTAGCTGAGTGGAAAGTTCTGATTTCAAAGCAAAGTTTTTCTAAGCACGGAGAAATCGTGAAATTTTTGAAAGAAGAACACAAGGTTACCCATGGCTACGCGTCCGAAATAGCGCTCAAAGCATTGGCGTCTGACGCGGCTTCTGCAACCGACACAGATGATCTGGTTGAAAACCAATACAAGGGTAAAGAGCAGCTGAAACCCTTCTACAAAAAGCTCATCGCAGAAATTCAAAAATTTGGTGGTGAATTTGAAATCGCGCCAAAAAAGACTTACGTCAGCTTGAAAAGAAAAAAGCAATTTATCGTTTTGAATCCTGCCTCGAAAACAAGATTCGAAATTGGATTTAATTTAAAGGGTGTCGAGCCAAAAGGCAAGTTGGAAGCAGAAAAACCCAACGGCATTTGCTCCCACAAGATCAATCTTGCTGCCATCACTGAGATCGATAAAGAAGTGATAGCTTGGATCAGAATGGCTTTTGATAACGCGGGTTGATCTGCCAGAATGCATACCTCATCTCGCTATGCCGAACGGTAGGGACCATCACCTGAATGACTCAAACCGGCGGAAACCGCAGTTGCGAAAACTGCCTGCCCGCTTGCACTGCTGCCCGCTCCACAGCGCTGGCGCCTGCAATCCAACCCTTGTCTTGCAGGAAGGTTAAAAACGCCCGCGTGCTGACTTTTTGGCAACCTGGCGGCACAAAGAAAGTGTTGCGTGCAATGGCATAGTCTTCAAACAGTAGCACGGCACTGCGCGGGGTTTCGCTTAGGGCAAACTGATTGAGCGTTTCTTGAATAGCTTGCTTGCCCAAATGGGCTTTGCGCAGCGGGTTTTTGAGGTGCACAGCCAGAGTTTGCGTAGGGATGATGTCTACATCAGCTTGCACGGCCCACTTCGTAAGCTTTTCACTCGTCGGCGTTTGGCTGCGGGTCACTTCATGCAGCACCATATCCACAACACCAACGCGCCAGCCGGGTTTGAACAACACGTCCGCATTCGCATGGTCTCGCGGCTGGCCAAGGGGTTGTAGGGCGACTGCTAAGCCGTAGGCCCTAGCGTGACTGAACTCAGATAACATTTTGGCGCAGGCTATCGCATCTACGTCATCCAAACGGACACCGTGCTGGTGGTGCCGCTAGGAGGGGGTGACAAGTCCAACCAGCGTTGGCCGCGAGGCACCGTACAAAGCCTTGCGCGCCGACGCGCAACCACGCTTTGACACCATTGCACGGGTGTGCAGAGCTTTGGGAGTCAAATTGACGGCGCAGCCTTTGCATGGTTAATGAATAAGGTGCCTGATTCAGTTTGTAAAGAGCTGGCCGCACTTGTCGCCAAGCCCGAAGGCGAGATGGGTTTTTCTGACCCGCCCGCGTTACAGCGTAAAAATGCGGCGCGCTGTGGGCATTGCGCTGCATGCGGTTTGTAGTTGGATGGTAATCAGGCTATAGCTCATAAAATACTGCTCAAGAAGCTACTAAATGTGTAGTGAATAAATTGCCTGCACACCACCACCCAGCGGCGTGTAAACCAACCCGCATACAATGCCATCATGCAGCCACGCGTGTATGTAGAAACCTCGGTCATCAGCTATCTCACCGCTAGGCCCAGCCGCGATTTGATCATGGCGGCGCACCAGGAGGTCACCCGCGAATGGTGGCAAAACCAGCGCATGGCGTTTGCGCTTTTTTACAGCGAAGCCGTGCGTAACGAAGCCGCGATGGGCAACCCGCAAGCCGCCGCGCAGCGCCTGGAAGTGCTGGCCGACATGCAGTTGCTGGAGATCCCGCTGCAGGCCCTAGAGCTAGCCAACGCCTTGATATTAGCCACCGCACTGCCCGCCAAAGCTCAAGTCGATGCCCTGCACATCGCCATAGCCGCCTACGAAAAAATGGACTTTGTGTTAACTTGGAACTTCAAACACATTGCCAACGCACAGAGCGCCAGCAAAGTGCGCCAAGTCTGCGCAGCTTTCGGCCAAGTATGTCCCGTGCTGTGCTCCCCCCTGGAACTATTGGAGGTGAACTGAGATGATCAACGACACTATCGTAGAAGAAATTCACCACATTCGCGCCCAATTGCTTGCGCAGTACGGTGGCGACTTTGCTGCCTACTTTGCTGCCCTGCTGCAAAAGCAACAACAGCACCCCGAGCGCTACACGTCCTTTGCGCAACCCGCTGGTGCGCCGCCACCAGCGGCATCGAAACCAATTGCGCCACCTGCGCACTAGCCAAACACTGGCAGGGTGCACAGCGCAGCAAGTATTACCGGCCCATCCAACAGCAGCTTGCCGTGCGGGGTGATGCTGACGTGCTGGAATGGCTCAAAAGCCAAGGCAGCGGCTACCAAAGCCGACTGAACGGTATTTTGCGAAGCGCCATGCTGGGTGCGCCACGCTAGGGTGATGTGGCCTGGTTTGTATGTGCAAATCATGCTGTAGCCCAATAGAATATTGCGCAAGAAGCTATAAAATTTATAGCTTTTCTCTAAGCTATTCTTCTGCTTCCAGCTCAATATTGCGTGGCTCTTGCAAAGTAGCCAAGGTACTGAGCAGCCTACCCACCAACGGCAAAAAGCTCTCCAGCTTATGGTTGGGTGCAAGCAGCACCACAACCGACATGGGCAGTTGGCTGGCGCTTTGTGGGTACTGCATATTGCGCTCGCCCGTGATCAGCACATCAAACTCACCCGCCGCAGCGGCCAGCAGTTTGCCGTTGACCAAGCCACTCCAGCCCATGAACTGCACCGTGCGCCAAAGTGGCCGGGCAGTGCAAAACTTAAGCTTTCTCGGTATCGACCCGTCAAGCAGAATGCGCATGCACTACGGCCTGCTTGGCCTCTTGCAACACAC
>JAYWGO010000032.1:0-7726 GCA_043778205.1 Polaromonas sp.
CCCTGGCATGTACATTGGCGATACATCAGATGGCACTGGCTTGCACCACTTGGTTTTTGAAGTGGTAGACAACTCGATTGACGAAGCTTTGGCTGGCCACTGCGACGATATTGTGGTGACGATTCACTCAGACAACTCGGTTAGCGTGACCGACAACGGCCGGGGTATCCCTACCCGCGTGAAGATGGACGACAAGCACGAGCCTAAGCGCAGCGCAGCAGAGATTGCTTTGACTGAGCTACACGCAGGCGGCAAGTTCAACCAAAACAGCTACAAGGTATCAGGCGGCCTGCACGGTGTGGGCGTAAGCTGCGTGAACGCGCTGAGCAAATGGCTACGTTTAACCGTGCGCCGCGAAGGCAAAGTACACACCATGGAGTTTGCCAAGGGCTTTGTGCAAAACCGGCTGCTAGAGACGGTGGACGGCATTGAAGTGTCGCCCATGCGTACGGCAGGCGATACCGAAAAGCGCGGTACCGAGGTGCACTTCTTCCCGGATGCTGACATTTTTACCGCCAACATTGATTTCCATTACGAGATCTTGGCCAAGCGCCTGCGCGAGCTGAGCTTTTTGAACAACGGCGTGCGTATTCGCTTGAAGGATGAGCGCAGCGGCAAAGAAGACGACTTCTCGGGCGCAGGTGGTGTCAAAGGCTTTGTAGAGTTCATTAACACCGGCAAAAAGGTATTGCACCCCAATGTGTTCCACGCGGCGGCTGAGCGGCCATCAGAGACCTATGGCGGCATTCCCGGCACCAGCATTGGCGTAGAAGTGGCCATGCAGTGGAACGACGGCTACAACGAAAACGTGCTGTGCTTTACCAACAACATTCCCCAGCGCGACGGTGGCACGCACCTGACCGGCCTGCGCGCTGCCATGACGCGCGTGATCAATAAATACATTGATGACACCGAGGTAGCTAAAAAAGCCAAAGTCGAAGTGACCGGCGACGACATGCGTGAGGGCCTGTGCTGCGTGCTAAGCGTAAAGGTGCCCGAGCCAAAATTTAGCAGCCAGACCAAAGACAAACTGGTGAGCAGCGAAGTGCGCGCTCCGGTAGAAGAGATTGTGAGCAAACTGCTGAGCGACTTTTTGCAGGAGCGCCCCAACGATGCCAAGATTATTTGCGGCAAGATTGTCGATGCAGCCCGCGCTAGAGAAGCGGCACGCAAAGCCAGAGAAATGACCCGCCGCAAAGGCGTGCTGGACGGCATGGGCCTGCCCGGTAAGCTGGCCGACTGCCAAGAAAAAGACCCAGCGCTGTGCGAAATCTACATCGTAGAGGGCGACTCTGCAGGTGGATCGGCCAAGCAAGGCCGCGACAGAAAGTTCCAAGCCATCCTGCCCCTGCGCGGCAAAATTTTGAACGTAGAAAAAGCCCGCTACGAAAAGCTGCTGACCAGCAACGAGATTGTGGTGCTGATCACCGCGCTGGGCACCAGCATAGGCAAAGAAGAATTTAACGTCGACAAGCTGCGCTACCACCGCATCATCATCATGACCGACGCTGACGTGGACGGTGCGCACATTCGCACGCTGCTGCTCACCTTCTTTTACCGCCAAATGCCCGAGCTGGTAGAGCGCGGCCACATCTACATTGCGCAGCCGCCGCTGTACAAAGTAAAGCACGGCAAACAAGAGCAATACCTCAAAGACGGCCCCGCGCTAGACGTGTACCTGCTGCAGGTGGCGCTAGACGGTGCCAAGGTAGTGCCCGGCGCAGGCAAGGCCCCGCTACAAGGCGACGCACTGGCCGAGATTGCGCGTAAATACTTGGTGGCCAATTCAGTCATCGCGCGCCTGAGCGCATGGATGGACGGCGAAGGCCTGCGCGCCATTATGCAAGGCGTGGCGCTAGACCTGGACACCCTAGAAGCCGCCGAAAAATCAGCCCTAGCCCTGCAAGGCGGCCTGCACAACGCGCAAGTGGCAGCCGTGTTTGACAACCGCACTGACAAGCATGTGCTGACGATTACCCGCTGGATCCACGGCAACGCCAAGGTCAGCAACATTACCGCCGACTTTGTGCACGGTGGCGACTACGCTGCGATGCGCGAGGCAGCGCTGACCTTTGAAGGCCTGATCGGCGAAGGCGCTGTGGTGCAACGCGGCGAAGGCGAAAAGCAAAAAGAGCACAAAGTAAGCGACTTTAGAGAAGCCATGGCTTGGCTGATAACGCAGGCCGAAAACGCCGTAGGCCGCCAGCGCTACAAGGGCCTGGGCGAGATGAACCCCATGCAGCTATGGGAAACCACCATGGACCCCACCGTGCGCACCCTGCTGCGCGTGCAGATAGAAGACGCCATCGAAGCCGACCGCGTGTTTACCACCCTGATGGGCGACGACGTAGAACCGCGCCGGGCGTTTATTGAGACGAATGCGTTGCGGGCGGCGAATATTGACGTGTAGTTGAACTGCTAACAACTCGTGTCTCGTGAACTGATACTTTACTGTGACGAGTCCGACTCGTCAGGGAAGCACTTTTCTAATTTCTATGGTGGAGCCTTGGTCGAATCAGTGCATCAAGAAGAGGTGATTTCCAGGCTGGAAGCTTGCAAGGCACGACTCAATTTGCTGGGCGAACTGAAGTGGCAAAAGATAACGAGTCAATACGAATCAAAGTACATTGATTTTTTGTCAGAGGTGTTCGGCCTGATGCGTGAAGAAAAAATCAAGATGCGTGTCATGTTCACGCATAATTTTTTCTCTGCTCATAGGCTTACAACGGAGCAACGGGAGAACGGGTTCTTCCTTTTGTACTATCAGTTTCTCAAGCATGCTTTTGGACTTCAGCATGCCGGAGTTAGTGGCAGCAAAACGGGCGTTCGAATCTATTTTGATAAATTGCCGGACAACGCCGAAAAGTGTTTTGCTTTCAAGGGCTTTGTGACAGGACTTAACGCGAACGTGCCGTTCAGACAAGCTGGTATTTTTATTCGCTCCGATCAGCTTGCAGAAGTGGACTCCAAACAACATGTGATATTGCAAGCTTTGGATATTGTTTTGGGTGCCATGCAGTTTCGGCTTAACGACAAGCACAAAGAAATCCCCGAGGGCGAGACACGACGGGGAAAAAGAACGCTAGCCAAAGAACGCGTTTATAAGCATATATTGACGGAAATACGAGCAACCAGAAATGGTCGACAGTTCAATATTGGTATCAACACGGGCGACCTGTCAGGTGTAGAAAACAGGTGGGCCGACGGATATCGGCACTGGATCTTCAAGCCAAAAGAAGGTGCCATCCGACCAGAGTTTTCCAAAAGAAAAGCGGCTGAACCAAAAAAATAGCCCCGCGCCTGCTAATAATGTCCCAAGTGGAACTTGGGCGTTCGCAGAACGAAGGGCCAAACGAAATATAGCACGAAACTGTAACTGGGGCCATATTCAGGTCGCCGCTTCATCCGGGGTTACTCGTTACTACTCAGTACGCGTCACTGCGCCGCAGGCAACCAAACCCACCCCTCGTCCATGAAATTCCCGCATGCCGTGGCGGATTTTCATGGTTGATTGGCAACAACTACCATGAAAATCGAACATGGCATGTTGGAATTTCATGGTAAAAGTGCTACCATGCGGCCATGCTTGCACGACAACAGCTTGAACTTAACATCCGCACAGCGCTAGGCCGCTCTCGGGCCGTGGTGTTGAGCGGGCCTAGGCAGGTGGGCAAAAGCACGTTGGCCCAACGGTTTTTAAGCCGACAATCGCCCAACTACTTTGACCTTGAATACCCGCCCCACGCCGCGCAGCTAGAGCAAGCCACCCAAGTGCTGGAAGCCTTGCAGGGCTTGGTGGTGATTGACGAGGTGCAACTGCGGCCGGGTTTGTTTCCGCTGTTGCGCTCGCTGATTGACCGCTCCAACGCACCGGGCCAATATTTGCTGCTGGGCAGTGCTGCACCCGCCTTGATGCGGCAGGCGGGCGAATCATTATTGGGCCGCGTAGAGACTGTGGACGTGGGTGGCTTTGATGTGCAAGAGCTTACGCAGCATGCGGGCGCCTACAGCGACGAAGCCGTAACGCGCCTGTGGCTGCGCGGCGGGTTTCCGCTGGCTTACCTGGCCAACACCGATGCAGACAGTGCCGCCTGGCGCAGTAACGCCATATCTAACCATCTGAACGTGGATTTGCCAGAGTTTGGCATTAACGTACCGGCACCCACCATGCTGCGATTTTGGACCATGCTGGCGCATTGGCATGGGCAAACCTGGACTGCCGCGCCGTTTGCCCAAAGCATGGGCGTCTCGGAGCCCGCCATTCGCCGCTACCTGGACACGCTAACCCAAACCTTCATGGTCCGCCAGCTCCAGCCGTGGCATGAAAACCTGGGCAAGCGCCAAGTGAAGGCGCCTAAAATTTACCTTAGAGACACTGGCCTGCTGCACACCCTGATGGGCATTAAAACCCTGCCCGAACTGGTGACGCACCCGCGCGCAGGTGCCAGCTGGGAAGGTTTTGCGCTAGAGCAGATTTTGCGCATCGCCCAGCCCGACGAAGCCTACTTTTGGGCCACCCACCAAGGGGCCGAGCTAGACCTACTGATGCTGCGCGGCCAGCAGCGCATAGGCGTGGAATTTAAACGCGCCGATGCCCCCACCATCACTAAAAGTATGCGCATTGCCATGCACGACCTGAAGCTGGACGCGCTGTACGTGGTGTACCCCGGCCTGCACCGCTACCCCATGGGCGAAGGTGTGGAGGCGGTGCCGCTGTGGGCGGTGTTGCCAGCAAAGAATGTGTTAATCGAGTCGGATGTCGTTTTAGGCCTATGAACCTTTTTAAGATGCAAAATGAAGAAAAAACTAGTTGAAACAATAGACGCAGCATGCCTATCAGAGTTTGTTTTTGGCGATCCAGAAGCAAAGACAGATGATCTCCTTGTACTTTGTCCTCAATTACTCAGAGGAGTGCAAGAGTTTCTGCATGGAAAAAAAGTATTGTTGTCGGTGAACGAGGTGTCGGAAAAACTGCTCTTTTCAAACTACTCTGCGAAGGAACCTTTAGGTTTACCGAAGATACACACGAAAAACAATCAAAACGATACGCTATTTTGCCAATAGAGGATGAGCTTCAATACATAACAGTTTCAAACATCATTGAAGAGCGATTTATTGATAAATCAGGCAAACCGCACGGTAAATATCGATTTTTATGGGAGATTTACATACTAAGTCGGTGCATTGAACAGTTATCGGACGAGTTTGGTGCTGAAAAAGAGGTTCAACAACTCAACGAAGACTTTGAGCTGATTTTTGGTATATCGCCAGAAAAGAAAATGAGAATTGCAGATTTTCTTAAAGCATTTAAGTTTAGCGCGGGGACTAAGTTTGAGCAGTCTGGCGCAATTACACCGACAGTAAGTGTTGAAAGATCTAATGCAAACTTAAACGAGAAAAAGGAACTTAGCGACAGGGGAATAGCGTCGCTTAGGGAACGCGTAAGAAAAGCAATTTCTGCACGAGGCGCTGTATTTGTTGTCCTTATAGACCGCATAGATGATTTTGTTGTAGATCTTGAATATGTAGAACAACGGAAAAGTGTTCAAGCTCTGGTGGAGTGTTCCTCCTTTTACAGATTTCCAGAGTTGAAAGTAAAACTTTTTTTGCGAACAGATCTTTACGAGCGCATTGACTACGCAAAAATTGGATATGACAAGCTCAGTGCGCAAGTAGTGTTTCTTGAATGGACGGACGAGGATATCTGTGAGTTTGTTGGAAGGAGACTTTCATTAAATTATGAACGTCTAAAAATAAAAACAAAAATAGACTTTGATCCAGAGTTATTAGATGTTGATCCATCGGTAATCCAACGTGGTCGCCGATTGATGCGCAAGCCGATAGCGTCAATGCAAGATCTTAGTAAAACTATTGCCGGCTTGTTTACAGTTGCTCTTCAATGGAAGTGGGGCATTTTTAGAAAGTCGAAAAGAACATCACGAACGACAAACCTTCAGCATGAAGTATCCAAGGCACTTATTACATTGTTTTTTCCCGCTCAAGTTTCGCACTGCACCGAAACATGCAAAATCCAGGACACCGAGGTTACGGATTTTTTAGCAACGCACTTTAAGCTGGGTGGAAAAAGTCCTAACCCTCGATTAATTGTTATGTCTCTGCAATCAGTATTTGAGAATTCAGCTGATTACTATCGCAGGAATCCAGACAAAAAAACCATTGAAGCGAACGCGCTAGGCGAGTACGAAGTTTTGCACAAAAATCACGTACATAACGGCTACAAGCATCTTCAGGACGTTGCTAGAAAAACGATTGCTGAACTGAATCCAAAGTGGAAGCCGTTTGTAGAAAATCTATTTAGGCAGGCAAAAACTCCTAAAACTTGCACAAACATTTCATTTGTGCAGCTAAAAGATAAATGCAAATGGGACGGAGCGGATGATGAGTTTCGCCAATTCACAGCGTTTTTTACACACGTTGGTCTTTTGATCGCCACGGATGCTTCCGTTAAATTGGAGGATCGGTTTTTTTCCTTCCCTTTGGTTTTACAAAAATGTCATTAGTATCATCAGGTTACTTAATAAATCCAAAATGCTTCGCATGAGATTCTAAGAACTCTTTTGCGGGTCGAAAACGCTCCGGTAAGTTAATTGGTTGCAAATCAAAGCGTAAAAGGGTCTGTGACATGAACGCATTGTTTTTACAGTGCTTCAGCGTCGTCGACACCCGCACCGTGTAATCCGGCATCACCGTAATCAAGCCTTGGTCATACGCCTTGTCATGCAGCGCTGACAAGCACAGCCCGTTGTGCGGATTGAGGCGGTTTTGTTTGTCTTCGCTCCACGGCACGATGTGGCTGGCGATGACTAGCTTTTCATGTTGTAGGCCGCTGATGCAGCAGGTGGCGTTGTAGCTTGCCAAGATGGCTTTGCGAAAGCGGGCTTGGTTGACGCGCACTTCTACGGTGGCCATGCGGGTTTTGCCTTCGGCTATGTCGGGTATTTCGGGCAGCTCGTCGATGACGTCTACATTGGCGGGCAGGCCGTGGCGGGTGGCTAGCGTTTCGTATTCTGCTGCGGCCTCTAGCGCTACCGCGTCCCAGTTGTTTTGCAGCTCTTGCCAGATGGCTTCGTCAAGTTTGGATGCGTTGCGCATGCCTGCGCGGCCGGTGGCGACGATTTGCGGGTCTAGGCTGGCGAGGTTGACCAGCTTGAGCGCTACCGAGCTGGGGGTGCGGCCTATCCACTGGGCTATCTGTTTGATTTTGGGCTGCCCGCGATGGAGCTGGCCAAAGGGTAGCTGAAAGTAGATGTGCAGCGCGGCTAGGGTTTGGCGGCGTGTCCAGTTGGGGGGATTACCGGGGGGTGTGGGGCTGGCGGCTTTGGATGTGGCGGGCATGGCGGCTTTCTTGTTTGTAAGCAGTATGCCTTGAAAGCTTTTGGGTGCTATGTGCAGTGATGCGCGTAGAGGGTGCGCACCGGGCGTGGTGACTGCCTGAAGGCGTCTTCGGGTGCGCGGATGTCGCAGCCAGCGGCGTAGAACACCGTCCAGTCGCCGTAGTAACAGTCCTTGTAGTGCACCATGTCGCCGTTAATCGTGAGCATGGGCATGTTTTGCGTGGGAAAGTATCTTTTCTCGTCAACTGCGCTGTGAAAGCCTAGTTTGATGACGTTGGTGTAGGTGGTGTGCACAAAGCTTAAGGGGCCGATGAGCGGGCCGTTAAAGCCCCATTCGATCATTTGGTCGTCTGGGTCTTTGCGGCCATGGA
>JAYWGO010000033.1:0-26714 GCA_043778205.1 Polaromonas sp.
TCATAACTCGCCATCACTTTGGCGATGATGCGTTCGTTGTCGTCCTTGGCTTGCAGCAGCGCCATTTCAGCATTCAGCCCCGCGCTTTTCCAGCTGCTGATCACCCATTGCCACGACCGCGCCGTCGCCACATCCACGCTGCCACCCGCGTCTTTCAAAATACTGGTGATGTCGTCGGTGTCTAAAATCGAAAATTGCGGCTTCAAGCCCAGCACCGCACCATCTTGCCGCAACATGCGCACGCCCAGCGCGTGGAAGGTGCAAATCACCACGTCTTTCGCCGCCTTGCCAATCAGCTGCCGTGCCCGTTCGCGCATCTCAGCCGCAGCTTTGTTGGTAAAGGTGATAGCGGCAATATTCTTCCCCGCCATCCCGCTTTGAATCAACCGCCCAATCTTGTGCGTAATCACCCGCGTCTTCCCCGACCCCGCCCCCGCCAGTACCAAACACGGCCCATGCATATAGTTCACCGCTTCTTGCTGCGCGAGGTTCAAACCAGAAGACGTGGGGGAAGAAGCTGACATAAGGGAGCAAAACTAAGCAAAAATACAAGAAGAGCAATCATACCGACATTAAATGGCTCGCCTGTAAAAGTCGAGCCATTCTCAAGCCCTCAAATGAAAGCTCCCCTTTCGCTCGGCGGGGCGAGAGGGGCTGGGGAAGAGTGGGGGAGGCGAACTTATATTGCAAAAATTAATACCCAACCCCATAGCGCCCCATCGCGTTTGGATACAGTATTTGGTGAAAATAAATAAATTTTTTCACCAAATATGCGTATGCCTCTTCAATTCTCAAGCTATAGTCAAGTTGTGGTTTTGCTCTCTTAACTGATCCGGCAGTCGAGTTGACTTCATAACAGGCGTGCTGGTTTTTCTGGAATTGTTATGACTGTTCATTTATATAGTATGTTGCCTAAAAGCCTTATTTACTAAGGCTTTTATTGTCATAGCATTTCCGATGTTAGGCAGACAAACCCCAAGTTAGGGCGAAGGTTCGCTGTCGCCCTATATTGAGTTAGGTGTCATGTAAAGTTTTTCAACAACCAAGGAAGAAGAAAATGAAAATCGCATTCTTCGTTCTCGCATTTGCCGTTTTGATGAATTCCGCATCAGCAAAGGATGTCTGTAACTGCAAGGGTTATGCTGGCGTTGGCGGGCCGTGCTACGCGGGCGTGGGTGGGGCTGCATACGCTGGAGTTGGCGGTCCCGCTTACGCAGGCGTTGGAGGCGCTTGCTACGCAGGTGTAGGTGGTCCGCAATATGGCGGGGTTGGTGGTCCCGCATATAGCGGCGTTGGCGGGCCAAAATATGATGGTGTTGGCGGCCCGGCCTATAGCGGGGTTGGTGGTCCAGCGTATGACGGTGTAGGTGGGCCGTGCTATGCGGGTGTAGGCGGTGCTTGCTACGCCGGAGTTGGAGGAGGCAATAGTTGCCCAAGCGTCTGTAAATAATCGGGTGCGCTGGTTATATACGCATTACCGATGCCACCTAACCATTCGTTCGAGCGGACGTCCCTGACGGGTCGCCGCTCAACTCAAACGTTAGCTCTCATACCCACCTTTCCGATGTCCGCCCCCACCTCAACGCATCTCTACAGAATTCTCGGATTCAAGCATCTTGTCGATCTTCTCGAGTTCGAAGACTTGCATTTCGTAGCTCCATCGCAGTGGGAGGATCCCTACGAAAAAGTCTTGGTGCACAAGCGGTCGCACGCGATGTTCGCTCAGTGCTGGAGCAAGAAGGCGGCATCGGATGCCATGTGACGCATTTATTCCCCAGATCGAACGGCAGTTCGAGTTCGCACAAGCCGCGCAAAGATCGCCGCGGTACTCTCTGATCTTGAGGAACGAGGCGACATCAACTATTTGCTTGGAGACGTAGAGTACCTCGTATCTAACCAAGTCAACGCAAGGATTTCAGAGATTGCCATTGACCTAAAGAACGACTATCGCGCAAAACGAGCCGCCGAGGCTCTACTTGTGAAGCGCGATGCATTTGACCACGAAGCATATGTGCGCGTCATTATACATGATCGCAAGAAAACAGAGCGAGCGAAGAAAACTTTCTATCGCCTTCCAATACAGCCCGATGAATTTATTGAGAGTATTTACTTTGATCCCAGAGCAGATGATTCTTTCGTCAAGATGTGCACCTACTATCTAAAAGAGTCACTCAAGTTTCAAGGCGGCATCTGGAAATCGGCGCTCTATCGAGTCCGCGACACAATTGTCATCGAATGAGGGCTAACCCCTCGCTCCGCTTAGCTCGAACGTCAGGGCACATATGGCGACAGCATCCCCTACATCTTGCTCCGGTTGTGGTCGCCAACTGTCCGCGCCGACAGCCATTTGTCCGTTCTGCGAGAAAGAGTTGTCATCAACCCCCGTCACTGGCCGTTATCGTTGTCCGCGTTGCAGCGGTAGCTTCAACGCACCTCGACAAGCAGCATGGCCACCAAACGCGAAATGGTATCGCCCGCAGGTCTTGAAACCACAATGCCCTCACTGTCAGTCATTTCTCCTTGATCGAAAGGTATTGCCCCTAACGTGGGTCGATTCGTTGGCTGCTATAAGTCTCGTGTTGGCCGTTCAAGGCTTTCATCTCAAGGCCGGTGTCGCCGTAACGGCACTGTTGGTGTTTGTTGCCATTCAGCTGTGGCGCTCGAAACAATTGTTATCGTCGGTACGCAACGATGCGGAACGTTACGCAATTGATAAAAATGTGCCCTAACCATCGCTTCTCGGTTCCCCGTCGGCTTCGCCGCCGGGCGCTCCCTCAAGCTAGACGTTAGGCTGCACAAAACCCTATCAATGCCCCGCCCCACAAGCCTCCAACCCCATAGTGCCCCATCGCGTTTGGATTGACTGAGCGGGCTGGCGAAGCTAAATTTCGCCTCACAACAGTTGTAGAAGTAGAGAATTTATGTCTGTCACCAAATCCATCAGAATCGATCAAGACCTGCATGAACAAGCCTAGGGCGGATGCATTCGCTGAGCGCAGAACTATTGCGGGTCAAATCGAGTTTTGGGCAAAAATTGGCCGTGCATCGCTAGACAATCCAGATTTGCCCGTTAGATTCATTGCAGAATCTCTAGCGTCGCTGGCTGAACCCAGAGAGCACGCCACTGTGTTTGCGCCTAGAAGCCGGGGCACATGAAAACTTTTACAGAGACATCAAGCGGATTTGAGTAGCTGAAGTTAGGCCACAGGTTTGCAATCGCTATAAAAATAATAGCTATCTAAGCAATAAATACGCCGGCTACAGCCTAAAATACACCCGCTCATCCCGCCCCATAAGCCTCCAACCCCATACCCACCACCGTCGCCACATCTTGCCCAACGGAATCCCTAAATTCAGCCTCCGCCTGCCCCACAGCCCGCTCAAACGCTGCCAACCAATCCAAGCCCGTCGCAGTAAACATCACCCGCCGCGCTCGTTTGTCAACGCCGTCTAACGACCGCGTCACCAGCCCCCACGCCTCGCACTGCGTCACCAAATCGCCCATCGCCTGCTTGGTCACGCCGGCGCTTTGCGCTAAATCGGACAATCTCGCGCCTTCCAGCGGCAAATGCCGCGTGATGTGCACATGCGCCGCCGTGACCTGCCCACGCGCCGCGAGGTTAGACAGCGCCAGCGGCACATCCATGTTGTGCGCCATTAGGGTCAACACCCGCTCGTCAAAACGGCGCAGCGCGTGGCCGAGTAATCGCCCCAAATGCGTTTGCCGCCAGCCTAGATTTGATGCTGCGAATGTGTTCTTTTTAACCATCTTTGCATCATAAATCACCAATATAAATTTAGTCAATCAAACTGACTAAAAATACTGAAATATAAATATACAAACCTAAAAAATGGAGATAAACTACTGTTCAAGCATCCAGCAAATAAAGTAAAGATACTGGTAAAAAATGCAAATATTTTTAATAACTGATTGATTTTAATAGGAAAAATATCATGGACATGGCTGTAAAACCTAACGCTGCAACCTCTGCACAAAACGCTGCTGCCAGCGCTGAAAAAGCCAAGGCGTTGCAAGCTGCACTCGCGCAAATCGAGAAACAATTCGGCAAAGGCACTATCATGCGCTTGGGCGAGGGCGAGGTGATTGAGGACATCCAAGTCGTCTCCACGGGTTCTTTGGGGCTGGATATTGCATTGGGCGTGGGCGGCTTGCCACGTGGCCGCGTGATTGAAATCTACGGCCCTGAGTCATCTGGTAAAACCACGCTGACGCTACAAGTCATCGCCGAAATGCAAAAACTGGGCGGTACCTGCGCGTTTGTGGACGCGGAGCACGCTTTGGACACCCAATATGCGCAAAACCTAGGCGTCAACTTGCAAGAGATGCTGATCAGCCAGCCGGACACTGGCGAGCAAGCGCTGGAAATTGTCGACAGCTTGGTGCGCTCTGGTGCGGTCGATTTGATCGTGATTGACTCGGTCGCCGCGTTGACGCCGAAAGCCGAGCTGGAAGGCGAAATGGGCGATAGCCTGCCCGGTTTGCAAGCCCGTTTGATGAGCCAAGCGCTGCGCAAGTTGACCGCGCACATCAAAAAGGCCAATTGCATGGTCATTTTCATCAACCAAATCCGCATGAAAATTGGCGTGATGTTTGGCAGCCCCGAGACCACCACCGGCGGCAACGCGCTCAAGTTCTACGCCTCGGTGCGCCTGGACATTCGCCGCACCGGCACCATCAAAAAGGGCGAGGAAGCCATTGGCAACGAAACCCGTGTGAAGATTGTGAAGAACAAGGTTGCGCCGCCGTTTAAGACGGCTGAGTTTGATATTTTGTTTGGCGAGGGTATCAGCCGCCACGGCGAGATTATCGACATGGGCGTTGTAGCCAAAGTGATCGAGAAGTCAGGCGCATGGTATGCCTACAAGGGTGAAAAAATCGGCCAAGGCCGCGACAATTCGCGTGAGTTTTTGCGTGAAAACCCGGCGTTGGCGGTGGAGATTGAGAACAAAGTACGTGAGTCGCTGGGGATTCCGTTGATTGGCGTGGAGGCGGCTTAATTTGGGTTGTCAGGGCTTTTAGGACTCGACTGCTGAGTTTTCCGAGTGAGGTGGTGTTCAGACATGTGAGGAGGCTGGCTTGGTTGCTGCCGGGCGAGATAGTGGTGCGCTACCTGTATTGAACACGTAGTTTTGCCGGAGACTACCGGTAGCGCGCTAAGTTGGTCGCACACGAGACCACGCAATAAACAAGCCTTCGCGCACTACAACACCGTGGTAAACATAGAAATCAAGGCTTTCAAAGCGTTTTAGCCCCATCACCCAAGGAAATGCTGCACAAGTAGCTATTAAATTCATAGTATGCAAGCCCTCTCCACCTTAAGCCTCAAAGGCCGTGCCCTGCGCGCACTGGCAGGCCGCGAACACTCGCGTACTGAACTAGAGCGCAAACTGGCCAGATTTGAGACCGTGCCCGGTGATTTAGTGCAGGTGCTGGACGAACTGGCAGCCAAAGGCTTTATCAACGAACAGCGCGTGGCCGAGGCGCTGGCCTACCGGCGCGGTGCCAAACTGGGGGCCGCCCGCGTGGTGCAAGAACTCAAGGCCAAAGGCGTAGACCCCGAGGCAGTAGCCCTGGCAGGCGCTGCACTGAAAGCCACAGAATACGCAAGGGCCGTGGAAGTGTGGCGCAAAAAGTTTGGCCGCGCGGGTTCGGGTGCTGCAAACAGCCCCTTGGACACTGCTCCCACCCCAGACACCGCCAACAGCCCAAGCGCCGCCGAGCGCAGCAAGCAAATGCGGTTTTTAGCCAGCCGGGGCTTTAGCGCTGAGGTGATTCGCAAAACGGTAAGCGGCGCAGGCGAACACTAATACGAGGACTAAAGCGGTGCGACGAAACTATTGCAGCGGTTTAGCGCCTGCAAGCTTCGTCCACAGCCGCGGCTTTAGGTTACTGCGCCCCGCTTAGGCCGGTTGCCCAAGCGCCGTGCCAGCACCGAGCCCAGCGCCATCGACAAGGCCAGCGCGATGGACGGGTGGCGGTTGGACAGCTCGGTGTAGCGCATGGGCGTGACCGACCACAGCTTGCAGCGGGTCGCGGCCTGCACGGTGGCGTTGCGCGGCATGCGCGAGAAAAATGACCCCTCACCAATGCACGAGCCCGGCGTAACAATGGCCACGTGGGCTTGGCCGGTGTCGGTGCTTTGGAACACATTGAGCGAGCCTGCCTCTACCAGGTAGACCGTGGTGTCTTTGGAGCCCTGCTCTATCAGCGCTTGGCCCTCTTCCATGGTGAAGGTTTGCAAGTAGCCTGCCAGCGCCTGCCACTGGGCCACGCCCAGTGTGAGCTTGACAGCGTCAGCCCCGGCGGCGCTGTGCAAAGCCTGCAACAAGCCGATAACGGTTTGCGGCATGCCGGGTGCGTTGGTGGGTACGATGCCGCTGGGGCCAAAGCCACTGTTGGCAAAGCCGCCGCCGCCACTGTTGGCAAAACCGCTGTTGCCTCCAAAGGAGCTGTTACCGAAGGTACTGTTGCCGAAAGTGCTGTTGCCAAGGCTGCTCGGCTGGGCCGCGCGTGGCGCAATAATACGGTCGTTGTTGGTGGGAAGTTTGCCGCCCCCCGGTCCTGGGCCATCACTTTTAATCATAATTGCGAAAGATACGTGGATTGGTAAAAAAAAGCAAGTGCTGCAGCTAAACGGTGCTTCAAGCCGGACAAGTGCGCAATGTGGCGCTGCCCATGGCCGCTTTCACAGGCTCAAGCTGGGCGCGTAAGGCATCGTCCACCGCTGGTAGACGCAGTATTTTACCTGCGCTGGGGGCAGTTTCTTGCACCACTTTGGCGCTGTGCACGCCACGTGCGCTCAGGCTAGAGAGTTCTTGGTTTGCCAGGCTTTGGCTGGCGAAGCCGCCCAGCGAAATGCCGGGCTCTAAATTGGCGTTTTGCAAACTCTCGGTGCTTACGCCCAGCACGCGCAGTTCAGACTTCTTTTTGGCCAACACAGTGGGGTCGTTGTATTTGCCCATGTAGACAATCCAGCGGCCGGGCAGGTCGGCGGCCTCTAGGCTCCAGCTGGTGCTGGGCAGGGCCGCGGCAGCCGCGTCTACCGCTTGCGCTACGGCTTGCGGCAGCACAGGGCTTTGCAGGCATTCAAGCGGCTTGGCCGCAGCGCTGGCCGCGTTGTCAAGGCGACCTGCCTCGGTGCTGTTAAGCAAGCGAATAGACTGGGGCTTGATCTGCGCAGCCATGCGCGCTGGCTCGGTTTGCGGGGCGGGCACCCAGCCCAGCAAAGCCAAATGGCCTTCAGCCCAGGCGTAGTAGACCCCGTTGGCTAACAGCAAAAGAATGGCAAACAAGCGAAGCATGGGCAAAACCTGTCAACGTAAGGTTAAAAATAAATGCACAGCACTATACCGGTGGTGCTGGTCGCACGCTCACTTCGGCGCTGCTAATGTGCTGCACACCCGCAGCAGTATGCACCAACAGTGCGCCGCGCGGGTCTACCCCGCCTGCAGTACCGCTGGCCGGGGTGTACGCGGCACCGGGGCTGCTGGCCTGCGCACTAAGGCTTAAGCTTACTGTGCGGCCTTGCAAAGCGTCCAGCGCGGCAAAACGGCGAGCAAACGCGGCAAAGCCTTCCCGCTCAAACAACAGCAGGTCGCGCAGCAGGGGCGCAGCTACCGCCACCAAGGCTTGTGCAAGGCTGGCATGCGGCAACAGTTCAGTAAGTGCCGCTGGGGCCACCGAAAGGCCTTCGTGGGGCCTGGGCGCAATGTTGATGCCTACCCCAACTACGGCGTAACGTGGGCTGCCCACACCCGCTGTTAGGCCTGTTACGCTGGCCTCGTGTGCAAGCACGGGCGAGACTGTTTCGATCAAAATACCCGCCAGCTTGCGGCCATCTAACCACAGGTCGTTCGGCCACTTTAGCTGCACGCGCGGGTGCAAGTTGCTGGCAATGCTGACCCCCACGGCCAAAGACAGCGCGTCCCAAGCCTGCGGCTGCAGCAGCAAACCTAAAGAAAAAGTCAAAGAATCGCCTGCTGTACTGGCCCACTGGCGGCCTAGGCGGCCCCGGCCTGCGGTTTGCTGCTGGGCCACCAGCAAGGTGGGCTCGCAGCGCCCGCTGCGCGCACGGCGCATCAGCTCGGTGTTGGTAGAGTCAATCTCTGGCAGTACCTCTACACTGAAACCTGCCAAACTGGGCAAGCCCATGGCCATGACGGCCTGCCAAATGGTCTCGGCACTGCCAGGTAAGCTGTCTGCGGGTTGCATGGGTGAATGGGGCTTTGGGCAAGCTTACCGCAACTTACTTTTTGCTTTTAGGGGCCAGCATCGTGCCACGGCACTTTTTAGCGCCGCACCAGCAGGCGTAGTCAGCTTTGAGTTTTTTGGTGTATTTTTCGTCAATCACCAGGCCGTAGTTGTAAAACAGCTCCTCGCCTGTGTCGATATTGCGCAGCGCCTTGATAAACACACGGCCGTGCAGCTCGTCGGCCTCGCAGTTGGGCGCGCAGCTATGGTTGATCCAGCGGCTGTCGTTGCCGCCCACGTTAGCGTCGATGCAGTCCCCGCCTTCTAGCGAGAAGTAAAAGGTATGGTTGGGCTGGCTGGGGTCATGCGGGTGGCGCGCCAGCGCCTCTTGCCAGTCGATACGCTGGCCAATGTACTCGATCAAGTGCTGGCCCTCAGCTACGGGGGCCACGGCAAACATGCCTTTGCCGTGCACGCCTGATTTGCGGGTTGCGATAAAACTGCCCGGCACTACCAAGGCATCCAGCTTGGCCGTGCGGCGGGCTAGCTTGTCCGTCTTTTTTGCAGCTTTTTCTGCCGCCTTCGCTAGCGCCTTGGCGGCATCTTCAACCGAGGCTGTTGCTTTAACTTGCACCTTGCCCAGTTCCCTCGCTAGCCCCTTGCCGAGTGCTTTTTCTGTCACTGCAACTGCGCTTAGTTTCTTGCTGGTTTTTCCAGCTTTTTGAAGGGTTTTGGGCATGGGCCGAAAAATTTGGTATGGTGAATCATGGGCGCGCGTGCCTGCGCGTGTGCGCCTGCGCATGCGCACACCTGTGCGTGCGCGAGACCTGCATTGTAGTGGGTGCTACGTAATTAGTGTGAGAATGCGAATATGAAAACTTTAGTCATTGCCGAAAAACCCTCTGTGGCCCAAGACATTGTGCGGGCGCTAACCCCTACCGTGGGCAAGTTTGAAAAGCACGACGAGTACTTTGAGAGCGAGACCCACATCGTCAGCTCTGCCGTGGGCCATTTGGTTGAAATCCAGGCTCCTGAAGAGTTTGATGTCAAACGCGGCAAATGGAGCTTTGCCAACCTGCCGGTGATCCCGCCGTACTTTGACCTCAAACCGGTGGACAAAACCAAAACCCGGCTGAACGCTGTGGTGAAGCTGGCCAAACGCAAAGACGTAGGCGCACTCATTAACGCCTGCGACGCGGGCCGCGAGGGCGAGCTGATTTTTCGCTTGATCGAGCAATATGCGGGTACCAGCAAAGCGGGCAAAGACACCCCACTGGGCAAGCCGGTATCGCGCCTGTGGCTGCAAAGCATGACACCCCAGGCCATCCGCGATGGTTTTGACAACCTGCGCAGCGACAAGCAAATGATGCCGCTGGCCAACGCGGCCCGCAGCCGCAGCGAGGCCGACTGGTTGGTGGGCATTAATGGCACCCGCGCCATGACCGCGTTTAACTCGCGCGATGGCGGCTTCTTTCTCACCACCGTGGGCCGTGTGCAAACCCCCACCCTGGCCGTGATGGTGGAGCGCGAAGAGCAAATTCGCAAACACATCTTTCGTGACTACTGGGAGATTCACGCTACCTTTTTAAGCGAAGCGGGCGAATACCCGGCCAAATGGTTTGACCCGAAATGGAAAAAGAGCGAAGACACTGGCACTGGGGAGGGCCCCGGCGCTTCTGAGCTCAAAGCCGACCGCCTGTGGAACGGGCGCGATGCACAAGCCGTGGTTGACGCGGTTAAAAACAAAACCGCCACCGTCACCGAAGAAAGCAAGCCCACCACCCAGGCCAGCCCCTTGCTGTTTGACTTGACCAGCCTGCAACGCGAAGCCAACGGCAAGTTTGGCTTTAGCGCCAAAACCACGCTGCAGATTGCCCAGTCGCTGTACGAACGCCACAAGGCCCTCACCTACCCACGTACCGACTCGCGCGCGCTGCCCGAAGACTACCTGCCGGTGGTGAAAAAGACCTTTGAAATGCTCGCTGACGGTGGCCATAAGCACTTGGAACCCCACGCCCTGACGGCATTGAACAACAACTACATCAAGCCGTCCAAGCGCATTTTTGACAATGCCAAAGTTAGCGACCACTTTGCCATCATTCCCACCCTGCAGTCACCCAGCAACCTCTCAGAAGCTGAATTTAAGCTCTACACCCTGGTGGTGCGCCGCTTTATGGCGGTGTTCTTCCCTAGCGCTGAATACCAGGTGACGACACGGATTACCACGGTCGCGTCGGCTGCCGCCAGCCACCACTTTAAAACCGAAGGCAAGGTGCTGGTCAAGCCGGGCTGGCTGGCCATCTACGGCAAAGAAGCGGCAGACGAAGTCACCGATGCCAAAGAAGGCGAGAAAGGCCAGCAGCTGGTGGCGGTTAAACCGGGCGAGCTGGTAAAAAACGACACGGTAGAAGCCAAGGCGCTGAAAACCCGCCCCCCGGCCCGCTACTCTGAGGCAACCTTGCTGGGTGCCATGGAAGGCGCGGGCAAGCTGGTAGACGACGAAGAAATGCGCGAGGCCATGCAAGAAAAAGGCCTGGGCACACCCGCCACCCGCGCCGCCACCATTGAGGGTTTGCTCAACGAAAAATACATCCTGCGCGAAGGCCGCGAGCTGATTCCCACCGCCAAAGCCTTTCAGTTGATGACACTGCTGCGCGGCCTGGGGGTAGAAGAGCTGTCCAAACCCGCGCTGACCGGCGAGTGGGAGCACAAGCTGGCCCTCATGGAGCAAGGCAAGCTCACGCGCGAGTCCTTCATGGCCGAGATCAACGCCATGACGGAAAAAATCGTCAAAAAAGCCAAAGAGTACGACCGCGACACTGTGCCCGGCGACTACGCCACCTTAACTGTGCCTTGCCCCAACTGCGGCGGCATCGTCAAAGAAAACTACCGCCGCTATACCTGTACGGGTAAAGCCGGGGCGCTGGAAGGTTGCGGCTTTAGCTTTGGCAAGTCCCCTGCAGGCCGCACCTTTGAGCCTACCGAAGTCGAAGGCTTTATCCGCGACAAAAAGATCGGCCCGCTGGAAGGCTTTCGCTCCAAAGCAGGCTGGCCTTTTGTGGCGGAAATTGCGCTCAAATACAACGAGGAAGAGAAAAACTGGAAACTGGAGTTTGACTTTGGTGAAGACGCCAAGGCCGCAGAGTCTGGCGAGATTGTCGACCTGTCGGGCAAAGTGCCATTGGGTGCCTGCCCCAAGTGCGCATCCCAGGTGGTGGAGTTTGGCAAAAGCTATGTGTGCACCAAGTCTGTCCCCACCGATGCGCAGCCCACCCCCAGCTGCGACTTTAAAAGCGGCCAAGTGATCTTGCAGCAGCCAGTAGAGCGCGAGCAAATGACCAAGCTGCTAGAGACCGGCAAAACGGACTTGCTGGACAAATTTGTCAGCATGCGCACGCGCCGCAGCTTCAAAGCCTTTTTGTCGTGGAACAAAGAAGAGGGTAAAGTAAGCTTTGAGTTTGAGCCACGCACCAGCAAGTTCCCGTCGCGCAAAACCGCAGCCCGGCCAGCAGGCGGTGCCGCAGCCAAAGCAGCACCGGCCAAAAAAGGCGCAGCCGCTAAAACTAAAGCCCCTGCAGCCAAAAAAGTGGCGGTAAAAAAGGTGGCCGCCAAGAAAGTAACCACAAAAAGCACCGAGCCCAAAGTACCACGCGCAGGCACCCTCAAGCCCAGCGCAGCCCTGGCCGCCGTGATTGGCGACGGCCTGTATGGCCGGGGCGAGGTAACCAAAAAGCTGTGGGACTATATCAAGGCCCACAACTTGCAAGACGCCAAAGACAAGCGCTCCATCAATGCCGATGCCAAGCTAACAGCAGTGTTCGGCAAGCCGCAGGTGACGATGTTTGAGATAGCGGGGATTATGGGCAAGCATTTGAGCTGATGGGCATTGCAGCGTCGATTGCTGGGGCTTTAGCAGCCTGTGGCAATGGCTTTTGTGCTCTGCTTGTTTTCCTTGGTTTCTTTAGCAGCCCGTGGCAATGCTTGTGTGCCCTGATTAGCTTGGTCGGGCGACGGGACATGTTATTTGCAAACTTCCGCGAATCACGCGCAGGTAACCTGAGTATTTGCCCGTTTGGTAGTACGACGCGCCTTCGCTCCAGTTTGCAAATAACACGCTCCCATCGCTTCTCCCAGGCAAATGGGTTTGAAGGCACGTGGGGCCGTCGAATGTGGCGGTTGCCGGCAGTATAGCAAGCCAAGACCGGGAACACGCAGGCCTACGTTTGTAACGGCAACCGAAACCTTGACCCTCTACGCATTAAATGCTCCCCCATACCAAACTGGCAAAGCGTCGATTGAGTGTGGCCTTGATGAAAATCTGGAAAAAGGCGCGCGGTGCAAAAGCTAGCCTAACGCGCCCTGATTTCGCGCGTGATTTTGGAAGATTTTGCAGCAAGGCCACACTCAAGCGGCGCAAACGTACAAGAGCTGGAATAGCAATCTTCGAAGACCTCAGAAAACCACAAAGCCAAGATTTTCAAGCCAAATAGCCCTATGGCCCAAGGAAATGCTGCACAAGCAGCTATTATTTTAATAGTACTAAGCTGTTCACCCAGACCGCAACAACTAGCGCAATCTAAGCCCGTTGGTCCACCCCAGCAGATTCAAAACTGGCCATCTCCGCCAAAAACAAAGCGGCTGACTGCAGCAGCGGCCAAGCCAGCAACGCGCCCGTGCCCTCACCCAAACGCAGCCCCAGCCCCAACAGCTGCTTGGCCTGCAAGTGCGCCAGCAGCGCACTGTGACCGTGCTCTGCGCCTAAGTGGCAAAACACCATGTAGTCCTGGGCTGGCGGTACCAGCTGGCAGGCCACCAACGCAGCCGCACTGGCAATAAAACCGTCTACCAGCACCACACGGCGCTCACTGGCGGCTTGCAGCATGGCGCCCACCATCATGGCAATTTCAAAACCACCCACGGCGGCCAGCACGGCCATGGGCACACTGTGGCCCATTTCATCGCCTGCAGCAGTGCCACTGGCTGTAGTGGTAGCCTTGGCCACACCGGCATGCAGCGCAGCGGCTTTGCGCAGCGCGGCCAGCTTGGTTTGCATCTGCGCATCGTCCAGGCCCGTACCGCGCCCCGCCACATCGGCCACGGGCAGCTGGACCAGCAGCGCAAAAATCAGCGCTGCGCTGGACGTATTGCCTATGCCCATCTCGCCCAGCGCCAGCACGTTGCCCCCCAGGCCGCGTACCACGTCCGTGCCGGCTTGCACAGCAGACTGCGCCTGCGCAGCCGTCATGGCCGGGCCAGTGCATGCATTGGCCGTACCCAAGGCTATTTTGCGCTGCAGTAGCTGGGGGTGGGCAGGCAGTTCTGCCGCTACGCCTGCGTCCACCACGGTCACGGCAAAGCCATGCTGACGGGCAAACACGTTCACCGCTGCGCCGCCCGACAGCATGTTGGCCACCATTTGCTGGGTAACGGCTGCTGGAAACGCGGATACGCCCTCGGCTGTGATGCCGTGGTCGGCTGCAAACACCAGCATTTGTGGGCTGTGCAGCGTGATCGCCTCGCTTTGCCCAATACAGGCCAGCTGCAGCGCCAAGTCTTCAAGCTGGCCTAACGCCCCTTGGGGCTTGGTTTTAAAGTCAATTTTGTGCTGGATTTTTGCAGCAAAGGCGGTGTTCAGGGCGCAAGAACGCAAAGGCGCTACAGCAGGAAGCGTGAAACTCATGGAAATAAAACCTGTTGAATAATAAGACGCACCGCCTTAAACGGCCCGTGCAGCCAGCCCACAAAGACAGTAGCAGTGCGCAAGCTGCGCCGGGGCCCAACCCGTTACAAAGCAGGCTCGTGCGCTTGGCCCATAAAGCCTACCGTTAAGGCATCTGGCCCTAAGTTGATTGCGCCTGTAGGGGACATTTCCTGCGAGCTCACCGTCACACCTTTAGCCCGTGCCTCAGCGCACAGCAGATTGTAATGCGGCATGGCCAGCACTGCATCGACTGGGCCGGTGTAAGACACGTTGATAAAGGGCGCGAGCAGCCCGCGTGCAAGCTCTCGGCGGGCTATGTCAAACACATAGGTGCGCGCTGCGGTGTCTCCGCGCACTTTGGCAACGGCCTCGGTTTGGCCTTGGTAGGCGCGTAAAACCGGCAATATTCCCAGCATTTTTGCCGCCGCTTTGCCCAGCGTACCCACGCTATTTTCCCCTTTGGCGCGGGCACGGGTGACAATAAAATCAAGCTGGCTAGGGGCTACATAACAGTAAGCGCTTTTGCTTAAGCGCTGCATGTTGGCGCGAATATTGGCCACCGACGGCTCTGCGTCAAACTGGCGCAGAGCCTCCATAACCTGCACGCCATAGCCAGTAAACATGTTCAAGCTGTCATAGCACTCTACCAAGAGCGGGCCCTTGACACCTGCATTGGCGCGCAGCGGCATGGTGTCTTTAATGGCACGGGAGGCAGCAGCAAACGCGTTCTTAAATATCGGCGACCGGGTGGAGGTGACAAACAGGCCAAACACATGATCGAAGTCCAGCGCAATACGCTCAGCAAAAAACTGGGCAATCACCTCGCTGCTGGGCGGAATAGACTGCGACACCTCGGCGGCGCGCAGGTTCAGGTACTGGGAGTTAAAGTCGCGGGTAGCGCGCTCTTGCCGTATGTCATGAAACGCTTGGGCATCAATTTGGATGGCAATAGGCAGCATGCGCACATGCGGGTTGGCCAGTATATGCGCGGGCACCTCGGCGGCAGCGTCGATCAGTATTCCAAGTTTAAGCATAGGATCTTTTCATGTGGAGTGAACTCCACAATATCCTAAGCTTTTAGAAA
The DNA here is from genome assembly GCA_043778205.1 of Polaromonas sp. GTDB lineage: Bacteria > Pseudomonadota > Gammaproteobacteria > Burkholderiales > Burkholderiaceae_C > JAAFIP01. The sequence goes on from JAYWGO010000033.1 coordinate 14,998, forward strand.
CAATTGGTAAACAGGGTTATCCGTCTCTTCGACAAACGGGTAGCCCAAGCCGGTTAAAAACTGCGCAAATGCCCTTGCGTCAGCCTTAGGCACCTGCAAACCCACCAAAATACGGCCATAGTCCGCACCTTGGTTGCGGTAATGAAACAAACTGATGTTCCAGCTGGGCTGCATGGCCGCTAAAAACTTCATCAGCGCACCGGGCCGCTCAGGAAACTCAAAGCGCAGCAGGCGCTCCTCTTTGGCCAGCGGACTGGCGCCGCCCACCATGTGGCGCAGATGCTCTTTGGCCAACTCGTCGTGCGTGAGGTCAAGTGTTTTGAAGCCTTTTTTGGTCAAATGGCTGGCAATTTGGGTACTTTCGCCTTTGGCACTGGTGGTCAGGCCGACGAACACATGGGCTTGGTCAGCGCCGCTGATACGGTAGTTAAATTCGGTCACGTTGCGTGCTGCGGTAGCGCTGGCTTTGCCATGGGTACCCGCTGGGCCAAATTGCGGCAGCGTGCCAATCGTCTCGCAAAAGCGCTTGAAACTGCCGCGTTCTTCCGGCACGGTGACGGCAAACAGCGCCTCGCGTTCTTCGCCCACCTCGGCCCGCTCGGCGACAAAGCGCAAGCGGTCAAAGTTCATATTGGCGCCGCACAGCACGGCGGCGTAGGTTTCACCTTTGGTTTTGCGGGTAGCGACGTATTTTTTAATCGCCGCCACCGCCATCGCGCCGGAGGGTTCCACAATGCTGCGCGTGTCTAAAAATACGTCTTTGATGGCCGCGCACACAGCATCGGTGTCCACCTCGATAAACTCGTCCACCAAATTGCGTGCGATGCGAAAGGTTTCTTCGCCCACCAGCTTGACAGCCGTGCCATCGGCAAACAGCCCCACGTCTTTCAAAGCCACGCGCTTTTTTGCTGTGACCGACTGCAGCATGGCGTTAGAGTCGTTCATCTGCACGCCAATGATTTTGATCTCGGGCCGCACGGCCTTGATGTAATTGGCCACGCCGCTGATCAGCCCGCCGCCGCCAATGGCCAAAAATACCGCGTCCAGCTGGCCTTGGTGCTGGCGCAGCATTTCCATGGCAATGGTGCCTTGCCCGGCAATCACATCGGGGTCGTCAAACGGGTGCACAAAGGTCAGGCCTTGCTTTTTTTGCAGGCCCAGTGCGTGCTCGTACGCATCGGTGTAGCTGTCGCCATGCAGTACCACGTGGCCACCCAGGTTTTTAACTGCATCCACCTTAAGCTGTGGGGTGGTGACCGGCATCACAATAATAGCTTTGGTGCCCAGCTTGCTAGCCCCCAGCGCTACGCCTTGGGCATGGTTGCCAGCGGACGCACAAATCACGCCTTTTTTTAGCTGCGCGGGGCTTAGGTGGGCCATCTTGTTGTACGCCCCGCGCAGCTTGAAGCTAAACACCGCTTGCTGGTCTTCGCGCTTGAGCAGCACGGTGTTGCTTAAGCGGCGGCTAAGCTGTTGGGCATGCGTCAAATCCGACTCAATGGCCACGTCGTACACCTTGGCGTTCAAAATTTTGGTCAGGTAGTCAGCGGGTTTGAGGTTTTTAGCGGTCATGCGGGGATTGTAGGAGGCAAATTTGCTGGGGCTTTATTGTGTGCTTAGCGCACTGGTAAGTTCACTGGGTCGCTTTGCGTTTTTTCTGCGTTGTCTAGGAGCGCGCACTGCTGCGGCGCTGTGCCGGTTGCCACCCTGAACCCCAGTCCTTCGGCAAGCATCTGCAGTGCGAATTCAATTGCCTTCATCACGCAGAGCGCCGACATACTGCAGATGCTCGATAACATCAGGGTGCAGGTCTGGCGGCGCAACCGGCACCGGACTACGAGGTCGACAGCCAAGTCAATTGGTGAGCGGTTCAAACAGCGGTGCAGGCCCGCTGCTGGGTAGGCGTACGCGCGTCGCAGGTTCAAAACCAATTGGCGAACAGGGGCTTCACCATTTTTTCCATTGCGTCGGCTGCCACGGTTCAAACGGGTTCAAACTGCTGGGATCAGTGGCTTTTGAGTGCCCCAAATCCGCGTCATACTTGGTAACATTAGATTGAGTTTGCTATGCGTTATCCGTTTGCATCGGCGGCAACAGTGGCCTCCCCTGCCTTCAAGTGGCCTAAGGCATTCCCATCATGACTGCTGTGCGGACACTGTCAAACAGCAGGCCGCGCGCGCAGATGCCATAGTGGTGGCGGACGGCGGCTATGGCGCTGTAAATGAGGCCTTGGCCAAAAAACGCCAAGGCCAGCACAGCCCCACCAAACTGCCCATCACGGTGCGCTACAACCCCGAGGTGTTAGCTTATTTCAAAGCCAACGGTACCGACTGGCAAACACCTATGAACGATGTTTTCTGCGACCAGGTAGCGCAGCTCTAGGCTAGCCGCACCGCGTTGCTGGTTATCGGGTAAGTCTGTGGACTGTGCCACTGCAGTCCAAAATTAATGCTTATCTTGACCCCATCAACATCTTGCAATGCACATGGGCAAGCATTAAGGACTGCAGCGTGGGGGTAGATGCCGGGCTGCGCTTTTTTCAGCAAACTGGGGTAAACTTCGAAAATGGAATCACAAATCGAAAACCTCATCCTTGAGCACCTCAAACGCTTTCAATCTGGACAGGAACGGATTGAACGGGAACTTAAAGAGATAAAAGGTCGTATATCTCAGGTTGAAATATCAATTGCTGGCGTGCGTGGCGATGTTGCCCATGTATCGGGCGATCAGGCGCGACAACAATTAAGTTTTGACGGACTGACTGAACGAGTCGACCGAATAGAGAAACGGCTAGAACTGGCTTAAATAAAACGGGGGCATCGCTCTCGTTTTTCATTTAAGTCGCCCTATTTTTATTTCCCACCTAATGACGCCATCAGATTTGGGAAATGGGTAACCTGACTGAGTGGGGTTGGTTCTTGCTGTAGTCCTTGACCCTGCAGTCCCGGGGGACATCTGCGTAGCGTAGCTGAATTAGCGCCGTCGGCCTGAGCCAGTACAAAAGCCAAGCCCGCAAGATCCAGATCGGCATCCACTAAAAATCACATTTAGCTATTTTTATACTTTATTACAGGTTGTACTTGTGATTCCAATTTCACCGGGCCCACCACTCGCTGACGAATATGTCAAGCCATCGGGAAGTGGCGTTGGTGAATAATATGATATCAAGAGTTTCCCATTTCCATCGAGACTAAATTCTTGTCCCTCTGTGGTAGATACGCCCCCAACTAAAGTGGCGGCTCCAATTTTTGGTGACTGGCTCAAAACAGGCAAATATCTCTCATAAATCAATTTATCAGCAAGTGATGTTTTTCCATAGTAATACGGTGCAGTTAATGGCCCTTTAATAATTCCTGTGTTGTATTTCAGTGTTGAAAAAGTTGCGCCAGTATAAGCAGAATACTGAAGTCCTGAGAATGTAATATTTGTTGTGTATGTTCTTTGTAGTATCTGATTGCTGGTGTAATTTCCATTGATAATTTGTCCGAAGGTGAGGGGGCCACCTACGCAGGCCCATTTCCCATCCAGTGCCCCTGCGGCTAATTGAGTAATTCCGGCAGTCCCTTGTGCTGATGCTTGGTTCGTGCTCTCCCCCCCTCCACCTCCACCGCCACAACCTGATAGACCAACCAACAGCAAAGCAAAAATTGCCAATAACTTGTACATGTAATACCTTTCTTCATTGTGACAAAAAAAACGTTGTCGCGCCGCCCTAACAAATGCAGACCGCAAACCTGCGGTCTGCATTTAGAGTTGTATTCTAATCTGGGCATCCACTACTTCTGAAGTTGCTTGCAGCTCGGGTTTCAAGCGATTTAGCCGGTTATTCATCCGGTTATAAAAATCCCTTGAAACCCTGCAGCAACATCACGCCTTCTTCGTAAATAGCCAGCGTGTGCTGCGACTTGAGGGCGCGGATACGGGGGGTTGGATTTTTCGACCAAGGTGTCGGCCGAGCCAGCCAGTGCGAGCGATGGCGTGCCTGGGTTTTCACTGGGCAATTCAGTGCCAACCCCGCCCGAACCTGCGCCGCCCAAGCGCTCAGCAGCGCACACCCTGTGGGCGGTGCTGAGCGCCCGTATCTACGAGGTGTTCCCTCTGCTGTGCCCCATCTGCGGCGCTTCGAGCCTGGGGCTCTTAATGGGCGGCAACCGGCACAGCGCTGCAGCAGTGCGCTCGTTGGCGTGCTGAGGTTTTTGGTTCAGTTCTGGTTTGTGTGCGACTTGGACGAGCTTGGTAAGCTTACTACATATTTCATAGCTACTCGTGCAGGATTTCCTTGGGCGATAGGCCCAAAACGCTTAAAAGTACCAAGTATTGCACAGTGGGCAGCGCCAGCCTCCATACCAACCAAAACCCCCTAAAACTAGGGAAAGTCCTAGGACAAAAAGATATGCAAAATATTCATTAAATACTGGTCATAAATATTTTGCATAACTCAGCGCCCAAACAGCATTGGCATATTTGGCCTGCAAAACCTACAGTTCAGGCTGTTACCCAACAAGGCAAAACACCACCATGACCACCGCCACCCACCGCACTGAACACGACTTTTTGGGCGAGATGCAAATTCCTGCCGATGCCTATTGGGGCGTGCACACTGCGCGGGCGGTAGACAACTTTCCCATCTCTGGTACCGCTATTTCTGCCATGCCCGATTTGATTCGCGCTTTCGGCTTTGTTAAAAAAGCCGCTGCCCGCACCAATGCCGAGCTGGGCGCGCTAGACCGCAAGCGCGCAGGGGCGATTATTTTGGCCTGCAATGATTTAATCAGCGGATTGCACCACAGCGAATTTGTGGTGGACGTGATCCAAGGCGGCGCAGGCACATCTACCAATATGAATGCCAACGAAGTGCTGGCCAACCTCGCGCTGGAGAAGCTGGGCTTTGAAAAAGGCCGCTACGACGTGCTGCACCCTAACGACCACGTGAACGCATCGCAAAGCACCAACGACGTGTACCCTACTGCCGTGCGGATTGCGCTATGGACCGGCATAGACCGCCTGCTGGGCTCGATGGCCACCTTACGCCTAGGGTTTGAAGCCAAGGCCGACGAGTTCAAAGACATTCTCAAAATTGGCCGCACCCAGTTGCAAGATGCCGTGCCCATGACGCTGGGCCAAGAGTTTTTAACTTACGCCATCATGATTGGCGAAGACGAAGCCCGGCTGCGTGAGGCGCGTGCGCTGATTGAAGAAATTAACCTGGGCGCGACCGCCATTGGCACTGGCATCAACGCGCCTGCAGGTTATGCCGACATGGCATGCCAGTTTCTGGCCGAAGAGTGCAAGATACCGGTGGTCAAAGCGGTTAACTTGATTGAGGCTACGCAAGACACGGGCGCGTTTGTGCAGCTATCAGGCGTGCTCAAGCGCATTGCCTGCAAGCTCAGCAAAATTTGCAACGACCTGCGCCTGCTGTCCAGCGGCCCGCAGGCGGGCTTTGGTGACATCAAGCTGCCAGCACGCCAAGCGGGCTCGTCGATCATGCCGGGCAAGGTTAACCCGGTGATTCCCGAGGTGATGAACCAAGTGGCGTTTGAGGTGATTGGCAACGACATTACCGTCACCATGGCCAGCGAGGCAGGGCAACTGCAGCTCAATGCGTTTGAGCCCATCATGGGCTGGAGCCTGTTCAAAAGCATCTCCCACTTAAGCCAAGCTTGCTTAACTTTGCAAGCCAATTGCGTAGCCGGTATAGAGCCCAACCGCGAACTGCTGGCCAAGCGGGTACGTGAATCAGTCACCTTGGTCACCGCGCTGAACCCACTGATTGGCTACGAAAAATCTGCCCTCATAGCGAAAACAGCTATTGCCACTGGCATGCCGATCGCCGAAACTGCAGAAGCCCTTGGCATCATGACGCGTGCGCAAATGGAAGCTTTACTGGTACCTGACAAACTGACGCAACCCCTGCGTTTAGGAGCTCAGCTACCACAGTGATTTTTTCGCGTAGGCAGCAAGTATGCAAAGTAAATGAAAATAAAAAAATAAAGATAGCCGAGCAAACGGGCACAGACCCTGCTTATACCCTGACAGTGACCTTGACCTAAATTTGAGACACACCATGAACGCACCTGTTTTGGGCTTACAAGCCCGGTATCTTTGTATTGCTTTGCTGCTAAGCGCCACCAGCGCGTGGGCCACACCTGGCTCCAGCGTAGTCGATCGGCTGCAAAGCGGCGGCAAAATTACCATCGCCCACCGCGAATCGTCGGTGCCATTTTCTTACCTTGACGCAGACAAAAACCCAGTGGGTTACGCGGTAGATTTGTGCGTGAAAATCGCCGAAGCGGTGGCCAAAAAAGTCAAGGCCAAAGAAACTGGCGTGAACTTTTTTATGGTCAGCCCGGCCAACCGTATCAGCACCATCGAAACCGGCAAAGCCGACATGGAGTGCGGCTCTACTACCAACAACGCTGAGCGCCGCCAAAAGGTAGCCTTTACGGTGTCGCACTTTATCACCGGTGCCCGCATGCTGGTGCGCGCCGACAGCCCCGCCGAGCGGATAGAAGACCTGGTTGGCAAAAAGCTGGTGTCTACCAAAGGTACCACACCCCTTAAAGCAATAGAGTCTGCCAACCGCGAACGCCTGCTGGGCCTGACCATCATTGAGGCTCCCGACCATGCCAAAGCCATCGATATGCTGGAAAAAGGCGAGGCCGATGCCTTTGTGATGGACGACGTGCTGCTCTACGGCTTGGCTGCAGGCAGGCCCAACCCCAAAGCGCTCAAGGTGGTTGGCAAATTCCTGACGACTGAGCCCTTGGCCATCATGCTGCCCAAAAACGACCCTGAATTTAAAAAACTGGTCGACAACGAGATGAAACGCCTGATCAATAGCCGTGAAATTTACGCCATTTACGACAAGTGGTTTACCAAGCCAATTCCACCGAACAACGCAGTTTTAAACCTCCCGCCCAATTACCTGTTACGTGACTTTTGGAAATACCCTACCGATGTGGTTCCATTTTGAAAATAATGTGTTGTACGGCCACTATTGAACCCCTGTATGCCGTGAATTTGCGGGTATACCCGCAAGCTGCAACACCTAAAATCCCGTTGTTGATGAGTTAGTTTTATTTGAAGTGTATTTTTTATTCCCTGCTTTAATTTTGGAGATCCTATGAAAAAGCAATTGATCGCTCTGGCCGTTTTGGCTGTAACTTCTGCCGGTGTGTTTGCCTCTGACATGACCTTAGACAAAGTCAAAGCCTCTGGTGCCATCACCATGGGCGTGCGTGACTCTTCAGGCGCGCTGTCCTACACGCTGGGTGATGGTAAATACGCTGGTTTTCACGTTGAAGTGTGCCAGCGCATCATTGCCGACATTGAAAAAGCCGTGGGTAAAAAAGTTGCCATCACTTACACCCCCGTGACTTCGCAAAACCGTATTCCATTGGTGCAAAACGGCACCGTAGACATTGAGTGTGGTTCGACCACCAACAACGCTACCCGACAAAAAGATGTAGCCTTTGTCGTCACTACCTACGTGGAAGAAGTGCGTATTGCTGTCAAAGCCAATGGCGGTATCACCAACATTGCCCAACTTAACGGCAAGAACGTAGCCACCACCACAGGCACCACTTCTGTGCAGCTGCTGCGCAAGAACGAAAAAGCCACGGGCGTAGACTTTAAAGAAGTGTTCGGCAAAGACCATGCTGACAGCTTCTTGCTGCTAGAGTCGGGCCGCGCTGATGCGTTTGTGATGGACGGCCAGATTTTGGCCGGCAACATTGCCAACGCCAAAACCCCTGCTGATTTCAAAATAGTAGGTGAAGTGTTAAGCGTAGAACCCATCGCCATCATGATCCGCAAAGATGACCCGGCCATGAAGAAGCTGGCCGACGACACTGTCAAAGCCATGATCAAATCAGGCGATATGGCCAAAACCTACGACAAGTGGTTTATGCAACCTATCGCCCCAAAGAACGTGAAAGTGGGCTTGCCAGCCAGCGAGGCGACCAAAGCCGCTTGGGCCACCCCCAACGACAAGCCTGTAGAAGACTACATGGCCAAGAAGTAGGCAGGCACTTAAGGGTTAGTCCCTGCATGCAATAGCTTTTTTAAAGCCGCAAACCCCGCCGCGCGCTTGCTCTGGCGGGGTTTTTGCTTTATGGTAAGTGCAACTCTGTGCAACAGGCGTGGAGTTCGATCACACATTAATAACAAGCGAGGTTGAGACACCCATGGCATTAGATTTCAGTGTTTTACTAAATGACGACGGGGGTGGGCGCACCTACCTTCAATGGCTGTTTGACGCATGGGGCTGGACGCTGGCTGTCGCTGGCTGTTCCTGGGTGGTGGCGATGGTGCTAGGCGCTGTGATCGGCACGCTGCGCACGCTGCCCAGCAGCCCGTGGCTGACCCGCTTTGCCAATGCGTGGGTGGAATTGTTTCGCAACGTTCCTTTGCTGGTGCAAATTTTCTTGTGGTACTTTGTGGTGCCCAAAATGTTCCCTTTTATGAAAACCGTGCCCAGTTTCTTGCTGGTGGTTTTTGCCTTGGGCTTCTTCACGTCTGCGCGCATTGCCGAGCAGGTGCGTGCAGGCATTCAGGCGCTGCCGCGCGGCCAACGCTACGCCGCCATGGCGGTAGGTTTTAACACCTGGCAAACCTACCGCTATGTGCTGCTGCCGATGGCCTTTCGGATTATTTTGCCGCCGCTGACCAGCGAGTCGATGAACTTGCTGAAAAACTCGTCAGTTGCATTTGCCGTGTCGATTGCCGAGCTCACCATGTTTGCCTTGCAAGTAGGCGAAGAAACCTCTAAGCCTACCGAGGCCTATTTGGCAGTGACGGTGCTGTACGCGCTGTCGGCCTTTGCGGTCAACCGTGTCATGGCCTATGTAGAAAAGCGCTCCCAAGTCCCTGGCTTTATTGTGGCCGGTGGCACAGGCGGGGGGCACTAAGATGTTTAACTTAGACTTCTCTTTCTTAACTTGGGACATCTTTAGCAAATTTATCGCCAAGGGTTTTATCTTTAGTTTAGAACTCACCGCCATTGCTACGCTGGGCGGTATCGCTCTGGGCACCGTGTTGGCGCTGATGCGCTTGTCGGGCAGAAAATGGCTAGAAGTACCCGCTGTCATTTACGTCAACGGCTTGCGCAGCATTCCCCTGGTGATGGTGATCTTATGGTTCTTCTTGCTGGTGCCGCTGCTCATTGGCAGGCCGATTGGTGCTGAGTTGTCTGCGGTGGTCACCTTCATTGCGTTTGAAGCCGCTTACTTTAGCGAGATCATGCGTGCCGGTATCCAGTCTATCCCGCGCGGCCAGGTGCACGCAGGCCAAGCACTGGGCATGACCTACGGGCAAAACATGAAGCTGGTGGTGCTGCCGCAAGCTTTTCGCAACATGCTGCCCGTGCTGCTGACGCAAACCATTATCTTGTTCCAAGATACGTCCTTGGTGTACGCCATTGGTGCGTATGACTTGCTAAAGGGCTTTACCACAGCAGGCGCTATTTACGGCCGCAAAGAAGAGATGTACATCATTGCAGCAGTCATGTATTTCATCTTGTGCATTGCGCTGTCGTATGCGGTGAAAAAACTGCAGGCTAAGATTGCCATCATCCGCTAAACGCTTAAAAAATTGGAGATTAAAAATGATTGAAATGAAAAACGTATCCAAGTGGTACGGCAAAGTCCAAGTGCTGAACAACTGCAGCACCAATATTAAAAAAGGCGAAGTGGTTGTCGTCTGCGGCCCCTCGGGCTCAGGCAAGTCCACCTTGATTAAAACCATCAATGCCCTAGAACCCGTGCAGCAAGGAGAGATCTGGGTGGACGGCATCGGCATCCATGACCCTAAAACCGACCTGCCCAAACTGCGTTCTAAAGTGGGCATGGTGTTTCAGCATTTTGAGCTGTTCCCGCACCTGTCAGTGACTGAGAACCTCACTATTGCCCAGATGAAAGTACTAGGCCGCACAACAGAAGAGGCCAACGTGCGCGGCCTGAAAATGCTAGACCGCGTAGGCCTGATGGCGCACAAAGACAAGTTTCCCGGCCAACTCTCAGGCGGCCAGCAACAGCGCGTCGCCATAGCCCGCGCCTTGAGCATGGACCCTATCGTGATGCTGTTTGACGAACCCACCTCGGCGCTAGACCCCGAGATGGTGGGCGAAGTGCTGGACGTGATGGTGAAACTGGCCAACGAAGGCATGACCATGATGGTGGTCACCCACGAAATGGCCTTTGCCCGCAAAGTTGCCAGCCGGGTGATTTTTATCGACGTGGGCGGCCACATCCTGGAAGACTGCAACAAAGACGAGTTCTTTAACCACCCTGAGAACCGCCAGCCGCGCACCAAAGACTTTTTGTCGAAGATTTTGGCGCATTAGGCGTCTGAAGAACACTATAAAAAAGGGCGGCTTGGGTCGCCCTTTTTTAATTTTTAACGCAAGTTATTTTTTCTTGTTGTACACATCAATACACACCGCAGCCAACAGTACGGTGCCTTTAATGACCTGCTGCCAGTCGATGCCAATGCCCATGATGGACATGCCGTTGTTCATTACGCCCATGATGAATGCACCAATGACTGCGCCCAGTACTTTGCCTACGCCACCAGAAGCAGAAGCACCGCCAATAAAGCAAGCGGCGATCACATCCAGCTCAAAACCCAAACCTGCTTTGGGCGTAGCGGTGTTCAAACGGGCAGCAAATATCAGCCCCGCCAACGCAGCCAGCACACCCATGTTGATGAAAGTATAGAACGTCAACCGCTCAGTTTTAATGCCTGATAACTTAGCCGCCTTTTCGTTACCCCCTAGGGCGTAAATACGCCGTCCTAAAATAGTTTTTGAGGTCACAAAGTCGTAAACCAACATCAGCAACAGCATCACAATCAGTACATTGGGCAAGCCCTTGTAAGATGACAGCAGGTAGCTGAAGGCCACGATCATGGCCGCAAACACCAAGTTTTTCAGAGCAAAAAACACCACGGGCTCGCCACCCATGCCATAGCGGGCGCGCTCAGCGCGGCCCCGCACAGCAGCCAGCAGCAGCGCCAAGGCAACCGCCAAGCCTGCCACCAGCGACAGAATGCGCAAACCCTCGCCTTTGAACGGGTCCGGAATAAAGCCGGTACTCAGCAGCTGAAACTCCTCTGGGAAGGGCCCTACCGAAGAGCCCCCCAGCACAGCCAGTGCCAAGCCTTTAAAAATCAACATGCCGGCCAGCGTGACAATGAATGAGGGAATTTTGTAGAAGGCCACCCAGTAGCCCTGCGCCGCTCCGATGACACCGCCCAGCACCAAGCAAATGATGGTGGCCACCACAAAATGCACTTTATATTCCACCATCAGCACGGCCGCTACCGCGCCCACAAAACCGCACACTGAGCCTACCGACAGGTCAATATGGCCTGCCACAATCACCAGCAGCATGCCCAGCGCCATCACAATGATGTAGCTGTTTTGCAAAATCAAGTTGGTCAGGTTCAAGGGCTGAAACAGGGTGCCATTGGTCATCACCTGAAAGAAAACCATGATGGTTACCAACGAAATAAGCAGGCCGTATTCACGCAAACTGTTTTTAATAAGGCCGACTGAACCTGCCTCGGGCTCAATCGGCTGAGCGGCTGTCATAGGGGTTGCCATATTAGTTGACTCCTAGAGGTGGTTCGACGGCTTTGAACAGTTTTATCCCGAAAGATAGTTGAAACTCTGACGTAGGTTGGTTGCGTCGGGAGCGCTGGGTAAATGGTAACTG